>JAXIPG010000217.1:0-5979 GCA_045403045.1 Terrimicrobiaceae bacterium | reverse complement strand
TGAAGGTGGTCAGACGGGGTTCGTTGATGCGCTGACCGCATACCAGTTCTGTGCCATGTGGACTGCCGAAGGCTTGGAGCCTGAATATGCCGAGTCCGCCGTTCGCCGTTTGGGACCATTCAAGTTGACGACGAGGGTCCTCCAAGATATCCGACAGGTGCTGCAAGAGCACTTCGTCAAACAGATAAAGGCGCAACCTTAAGCAAGGCTTTCGTGTCTAGCCCTCGTGTGTCGGCCCGGTAGTGCCGAGCGAGGCGGTCACTGTCGTACATTCTTTCATTCATGCCACCAGTTCAGTGCGCAGCGCCGGAGCCAAAGCGATGAGTGATATTGCGTTCGCGATCCATCTCGGTGGTGGCCTCTTGGGGGAGAACTCAAGAAACGGAAATTTATGCACGTTAGTGCCCCAGCAGATATCGAGGAAATTCAGGGTCGTCGCGGCATCCGCCAATCGCACTGACGACCCCAAGCTTTGATATCGGATGGCCCGTGCCACATCGGGTCCTGCGAAACAAGGCGGTTGCCGAATGGGAGGCGACCGGACGAGCCACCACCGGACACCGCCCAGGCGAGGGTACAGTCATCGGAACGCTCCCGAGAGGCGGAAAGACGCTCGACGTCGTCAGATACTCGGCCATGGTGCCCGCGCCAGGATTTCGTAGGTGACTTGGAGTACGCGGCACTCTACTGTGTGGCCGGTGCGGCCAAACTTCCCCAGGATGCGGCGCGTAATGCGATGGGCCTCGCCATGATCGCGGTGGGCTTCCTGACAATCCTGCAGAGCCTTCGTCTTGGTGGAGTCGGTTCGGGGTACCTTTGTCCGCCTGTCGTCTCGGCGATTTATCTTCCTTCGAGCATCGCCGCCGCGTCCGCCTTCGGGTTTCCTGTAGTGTGTGGAATGGTGATGTTTGCGGGAGGCTGCGAGGTCCTGGTTGCCCGGCTCGTTAACAGACTGCGAAAGCTTTTCCCGGCGGTCGTTTCCGGCGTGGTGATTATCGCGTTCGGTATCGAGCTCGGGAAGATCGGCCTTGGCGTACTCTTCGAGGAGGCGGCGGCGCACGACGTTCGCACCGGGAGGATGTTTGTGGCCGCGTCATGTGTGCTCGTGACAATGACCGGGCTCGGTGTGTGGGTCAGAGGACTTCCAAGGCTTCTCTGTGGGCTGATTGGAATTCTTGTCGGTTACGTAGTTTCGGCGTTGCTGGGGGTGTTTCCTAAAGACTTCGCTTCGCAGCTCTCGGCGAGCCCGGTTTTCGCCCTGCCAGATTCCCGCTTTCTGTCCTACGGATTCGAACCCTCTTTCATGATTCCCTTTGCCATCGCGGGCTTGGCCTCTGGTTTGCGGGTGTTGGGCGTGCTGACGACATGCCAGCAGATGAACGACGCGGCATGGCGCCGTCCCGACATGAAAAACATCGAAGGCGGCGTGATGGCTGATGGGATCGGGTGCGCGGTGGGCGGTGCCTTGGGTTGCATGAAAAAATTCGTGTCAAAACCAATTCCACCCTCGGGTGCGACGTCGAGCTTTACCATCCAGCTTCCGACGCCCGCAGGATAGAACTGCTCATCCCACGCGGCAGCGGCGGAAGTAGTTCGGGCTCTGCTGGTTCTGCCGGTATCTCGATGACTTTCTCAATCTGCCAGTTGCCGTTCCGCCTGTGCCAGAGCCAAATCGAGCCGCTGAGATCCTTGATCGAGACGACGACGCCAGAAAACCCGTACGTCTTCGTCGGATCATGCGCCGGGCGCATTTCCAGCACCATCTGCTGCTCCTTGCCTAGATCAAGCGCCTGCACGTGGCGCCGCTTGCGCAAATCCCAGACGTGCAAATGATGCCCGTACCGGCTTTGCAAGAGTTCCTCGGGGAGGATACCGTTCTCGACCTGGCGCGGCGTGCCCCACTCGCTGGTCAACAACGTGTCCTGGGTGAGATGCCACCAGAAG
Source organism: Terrimicrobiaceae bacterium (assembly GCA_045403045.1). Taxonomy (GTDB): domain Bacteria; phylum Verrucomicrobiota; class Verrucomicrobiia; order Chthoniobacterales; family Terrimicrobiaceae; genus DASTFP01. Next base: position 4,035 of record JAXIPG010000217.1, on the reverse strand, counting down.
TCGTAGCCCAGGAATTGCGGACCGCGATCCATTTCCCACTTTCCCAGCACTTCGAAGCTAAAGTGGTCCAACAAAAAGATGCCGGCGGGGCCACCGCCGTCGGGAGCTCCCAATCGGCCGACGCGGTGACCCGCTCAAGAAGCGAATCCTCACTCACGGCTGCGCTCCCCTGATACCGTCTCCAAAGTTATTCATTGCCGGCGCAGGGGGGCACCGGCGACCGCGAGGTCCTGCTCGAGGTTAAGATGGCGGTCGCCGCAGGTCTGCCCCTGGCGACCTTCCTCGGAGCCAAGCCCAAGCCGATCCCCGCCTACCTTAAAATATAATACTTATACCGGTACCAACTGATTTTTCCAATTTAAAGCCGCCTGACCATTCAAGGTGGGTATTATTGTTTAATCCCACCGAATAATTTATTGTCCATTTAAACTTCGGGTTATTGATGATAGTGGCACCTATTCCGGCTCTTAGAAATCCTTCATCCGGATTCAAAAGACTAATATCAAAGGCATCAATAATCCAGTCGGGAAGTTTTCCTTGGAGTTTTGTTTTGAATAATAATTCATTAACGATATGATTTATAGCTGTTGGCGATATGCCGACATCATTGCCTAATCCCCCCAAGGTGACTGTCAGATTATCAATATGGATATTACACCTTGTTTGTTTAAGGGAACTAAACGCTGCAACGGCAACATGAAGACTGGACACATCTACTGTAATATCTCTTCCAAGTCTGGCATCAAACGGCAATTTATTAACGTTTTCCACGGGTGTCCGGTTGAGGAGGGTTTCTAAGGATGGTAGTTGCTTATAAGTAGCTGGTTACGCAGATAAATGCTTGTCACGCATTTGATTTTTTGGAGGGGGTCTAAGTTTGCGTCCGATGAATTCCGGTCGCTACATCCTTTCGCAGGTCCTCGACTTGGTGGAACGCAAGACAATCGAACGACTCGTCGCTCGCTATGGCGCAGAGAGGCGCGTGAGGCATTTTGGTTGCCGGCAGCAACTCATATGCATGGTCTTCGCTCAGTTGACCTGGAGGGAAGGCTTGCGCGACATCGAGACGTGTCTGAATGCCTGTCCCGAAGCTCTTTACCATCTGGGCTTCAGCGAACCCGTGGCCCGCTCGACGCTGGCCGATGCCAACGAGCGACGCGATTGGAGGATGTGGCAGGACTTGGCGAAGGGACTTATTACAACGGCCCGAAAGCTCTATGCTGGGGAAGAGTTGGGCCTCGATCTGGAGAACACAGTCTATGCTTTGGATTCGACGACGATCGACCTGTCGTTGACGCTGTTTCCTTGGGCCGACTTTCGCAAGACCAAGGCCGGGGTGAAGATGCACACGCAACTCGACTTGCGCGGCCCGATTCCCACTTGCATTCACGTCACCCACGCCCGCCAGCACGATGTTCTCTGGCTCGACGCGTTGGTCTTCGAGCCGGGGGCTTTTTATGTCATGGATCGTGGATACATGGACTTTACGCGTCTGGGGAGCATTGCCGCAGCGGGAGCCTTCTTCGTCACTCGCGCCAAAGACAACTTGCGATTCTCTCGGCAACGTTCCCTGCCGGTGGACTATGCATCCGGGGTTCGCAGCGATCAGATCGGAAAGCCGATGGCCCCGGCTTCGCGAAAGGCCTTTCCCTGGCCGCTTCGCAAAGTGCGTTACTTCGATGCCGAGACCTCTCGCGATCTGGTTTTCCTGAGCAACCACCTCGATATTCCCGCTGCGATCATCGCCGAGATTTACCGGATGCGCTGGCAGATAGAACTCTTCTTTCGATGGATCAAAGGACACCTGCGGATCAAACACTTTTTCGGTACAAGCCCCAATGCGGTGAAAACCCAAATCTGGATTGCGGTGTCGGTTTACCTGATGGTCGCCATCATCCACAAGCAACTGAAGCTGCCCGGCACTTTGCACAGAACTTTGCAGCTCTTGAGCGTTCATCCGTTCGAGAAAGTTCCTTTGCATGAACTACTTGCAGAAACCATCTTCAACAGTTTGCAACCCGTAAATCATAACCAATTGCTCCTGTGGGACTTATAACCGGACGCTCGTGATAAGCAGTTCGTGTGCCAGTGATCCTGAGGCGCCACTCAAGGAATACATCCCACGCAAACCAAAGATAATGGACGAGCATTTGGGCGTGAAATTGGAAGCAAATGCGCTAGCCCCTTTGACCAGCGAACGCGGGCGAGACAAGACGAAACGCGAGGGGATCTCAAAAGGGCGCGGAGAAATTTTATGGAAACGTAGCACCAAGGAGATACTCACCGGGCTTGTATTCCTTGCCTTTGCTGAGGTGCTGAATGTTTGTTCGCGTCAGCGCCTATGCGGTCCCTTTGGAATTGGCAGAGACAAGTAATAGCGGGAAGGTCCGACTTGGGCCAAATAATTTTTGGCTTGATGAACGTGACGCCCTTTCCGTCGAATACGAGTCGAAACCTCTGCACTTCGTCTCGCTGCCGAGCGTCCGCGAGTAACTCAATGGCCTGAGTTGGAGAGTCATGTGCGTAGACCCAATTCCGTCCGTTCTTCAAATATTCGTGGGTTCTCGCGTGGTCGCCGTCCGTCGGAAATTTGCTATATTGCGCTTGCAGTGCTCCTATCGCATTTGAACCCATAAATCGTCGCATGTAGGAGATGCAAATTCCCGCGAAGAATGTTCGGTAGAATGGCGCATTCTCGTTTGAATCATGGGCGATTAGAAACTCGCAGGCAGCGGTGACGTCCTGAAATGTGAAATGAGCGAGAAGGAGTCGCTCAAGCGCACGGATTTTTGACTGTTGTTGAGTTCGTCTTCATGAGGAAATTTTTATGGGCAATATTCGGGCAATGGCGGTTGCCTTTATTGCCCAATTCAAGACCCAGCGAAGCTTGTGTTTATCAGCCTGGTCTTCCGGACGGCCGGAAAACCAAAGGCGAGGTGCTCGCCGATGACTGGAATCCCAACCAGCACTGCGGACGACTCCTTTTTGCAAGCTCATCACGCTACGCTCGAACCCGACGGCCATGGATGGCGCCTTACGTATCCGATTCAAAGCTCCTCGTTCCATTGGCGCCGCTTTGAAAGCGTCGAAATGGCCGTTTCCTCTTTTTGGGAGTCGAGCCGATTCCCTCCGGGCCGCGGCGATCGTACTTCGCGCCCACAAGCCGCCCGAGCTCCGCCTCGAGCCCGACCAGGAAACCGCCGCCGCCGCCGCCGCCTCGTCTTGGCATGGCGCGCCCTACCGATCCGCCGCGGCGCAATTTTCGGTCTTGCGCGTTCGTATAGCCAAAAACTTCGCGCGCCGTTGCGCGGCTCGCTTCGTAAGCATGCACGCAAGCGCATGCCCCCGAAACGCTAATCACGACCCGCGTCCGCGCCCTCTCGCGCCCTTCACGAGGGGCATTTGAATACCGGCCACTTCCCACTTTCTGAGATAACCACGCTCCTCATCAAGCAGCTGGAATCTGAATGCTGCTGGCGCGTAGATCGCACGATCGAGTAGTACTATTACGTTATAGTAGTATGGTGTCGAGCGCTGATAATTACTCAGGACTGCTTTGAGCTCCTTCAGAGTAAGCATTTGTACGGCAAAGTACGACACGATTCTCCTAATGTCTTCATTCTCGTTCCTCAACAATGGTTCCAAGACCAACCATACATGCTTATCCTTACGATTTAGCGCCGCTGCTGTAGCGATCCATACCCTTTGCTCAGAGGGCTCACGAACGATATCCTTGGTCGCTCTAATACTGTTTGGCGATAACGACAGATAGGCCAGCGCAGCCGACGCCGCAACAGCCCCTGACTCAGAAGCTAAATGTTCCTTGACCGTCTCGCGATCATCAATCGTCCCTACCAGCCCGAGCGCCCTAAGACACGCAACCATTCGTGCCACATCACTCTTGTCCAAAACAGCGATTTGAGAAGTTGAACGAGGAACCCCGCTGGAGAGAAGATGGAGGTGATGAAAAACCAAAATTTCTCACAGGAGGCTCCCCGCCATGGACAGTTTAGCAGTATCTTTAGCCAGTTGTTG
>JAXIPG010000004.1:0-8232 GCA_045403045.1 Terrimicrobiaceae bacterium | reverse complement strand
TATGATGGCACAGGAGCGATTCCCAGTTCTTGCGCCAAAGGTTTGCCGTAGCTTAAGTTTGCGGATTCAGCTTGGCGCACCGCTCATGAACTCCGGCAATCATTCCGTTATACGCATTAAGGGAGCGCGCCAACACAACTTGAACAACCTCGACGTGGAAATTCCGCGAAACAAGCTCGTGGTTATCACAGGCTTGAGCGGATCGGGAAAATCCTCGCTGGCCTTCGACACGCTCTACGCAGAGGGGCAGAGGAAGTATGTCGAAAGCCTTTCGGCATACGCCCGCCAGTTCCTCGACCAGATGCAGAAACCCGAGGTCGATTACATCGAGGGTCTCTCGCCAGCCATCGCGATCGAACAGCGGACGTCGGCAGCGAACCCGCGTTCAACCATCGCTACAACGACGGAAGTCTTTGATTATCTGCGGCTTCTGTACGCGGCCGTCGGGCGCCCGCATGATCCGGTGACCGGCGAACCGGTCGTCCGTCAGACGCCACAACAAATCGCGGATGTGATCCTCTCCTCACCCGAAGGCACAAAGCTCATGCTTCTCGCGCCGCTCGTGACCAACCAAGTCGGAGAATTTCGCGACGTGATCGAAAAAGCCCGGCGCGAGGGTTTTGTACGCCTGCGAATTGACGGAGAGATCACCGAGTTGGGCTCAACGACTTCACCCAAGCTTGCGAAATCCAATTCGCACACGATCGAAGCTGTCGTGGACCGCCTGTCCATTCGGGACGAAGTTCGGCAGCGGCTCGCGGATTCGCTCGAGACCTCACTGCGATGGGGAGGGGGAATGCTGACCGTCATTCGTATGGAACCAGGGACAGAAAAGTGGACGGAGCAAAAGTTCTCCACAGATTACTGCAACCCTTCCACAGGTTTCACGATGCCGAAACTCACGCCGAAGCATTTTTCCTTCAACAGCCACCTTGGCGCTTGTCCGGCTTGCCATGGCATCGGAACGGAGCTGTACTTCGATTCTGAACTGATGGTGGACGGCGCGAAAACGCTCGAACAAGGAGCTATCAAGCCTTGGCGGGTTGGCCATAAGCGGATGCGACAGTACTACGGGGCGATCCTCAATGGCCTGATCGAAGATACACCCGTTCCGGTCGATGTGCCCTTCAACGATCTTCCGGCGCACTTCAAATCGCTGTTGTTTTTCGGCAGCGAAGATCGGGCGATCACCGTTCAGGTGTCGGCTGAACGGAAGGTCTCGAAACCCTTCGAGGGTTTGGTCGCGCAAATGCAGCGGCTATTTGAGACAAGCGAAAGCGAGTTTACCAAGAAACGCCTGCGCGCCTTTCAGGGGCGGCGAGTTTGCGGCGTCTGCAATGGAGCGCGCCTGCGTCCGGAGATTCTTGCCGTGACAATCTCCGATGTGGACGGACGACAATACAACATCAACCAGTTCTGCGCATTTCCAATTTCCGAGGCCGGGAAGGTTCTGGCGCGCATCGCGCTCAGCGGCGCAGAAGAAGAGATCGTTCGTGACGTGCTACGGGAGATCCGGCAAAGGCTGGGATTCTTGAACGAGGTTGGCCTCGGCTATCTGCAGCTCAATCGCGAAAGCGGAACACTAAGCGGCGGAGAGGCACAGCGAATCCGACTCGCCACGCAAATCGGGTCGGGCCTTGCAGGTGTGTTGTACGTACTTGATGAGCCGAGCATCGGACTCCACCAGCGGGACAATGATCGTCTCATCCAGACGCTGCGCGCGCTCCGCGATCTTGGCAATTCGGTCATCGTGGTTGAGCACGACGAAGACACCATCCGCGCGGCGGATCACATCCTTGATCTCGGCCCTGGTGCAGGTCCGCGTGGCGGACGTATCGTCGCGCAGGGACCGTTGGAAGAGATCTTGCAAAGCGAAGACTCGTTGACGGCTCAATATCTGAAGAAAACTCTGAAGATTTCCGTGCCTCGACATCGTGTTCCTCCGCGCAAGGATCGTAGGCTCGCCGGTGAGATTGGCGACGGCTGGCTGAGCGTGTTTGGAGCCCGGGAAAACAACCTGAAGAACATCACCGCCGCAATACCGGTAGGATGCTTGACCTGTGTGACAGGCGTTTCCGGAAGCGGAAAGTCCACGTTGATAAACGACATCCTGCGCGCCGCGCTCGCTCAGAATCTCAATGGCGCAAAGGAGCGTCCAGGCGCCTTCGACCGTATTGTCGGCATCGAGCAGTTCGACAAAGTCGTTGTGATCGATCAAACCCCAGTTGGCCGCACACCGCGCTCGAATCCCGCAACCTATTCCGGAGCGCTTGGACCAATCCGCGATCTGTTTAGCGAGCTTCCGGCCGCGCGCGTGCGCGGATACGATGCGAGCCGCTTTTCTTTCAACGCAAAGGGCGGAAGATGCGAGCACTGTCAGGGTGATGGGTTCATCAAAATAGAGATGCATTTTCTCGCGGACGTTTACGTGGAATGCGAGGTCTGCCGGGGTCGCCGATATAATCGAGAAACGCTGGAGATCACCTACAAGGGAAGGAACATCGCGGACGTCCTCGACATGACAGTCGACGAATCTGCCCGGTTCTTCCGCACCATTCCCGCGCTCTCCTCGAAACTCGAGACCTTGCAGGATGTCGGGCTCGGATACCTGCGGCTCGGCCAGTCTGCGACAACGCTTTCCGGCGGCGAGGCGCAACGGCTCAAACTCGCTTCGGAACTCGCCCGACGTGCCACCGGGCGCACCATTTATCTGCTCGACGAACCAACAACCGGACTGCATTTTGCCGACATCCACAAGCTGCTGGAGGTGTTGATCAAATTGCGCGACGCCCACAACACCCTCATCGTCATCGAACATAATCTCGAAGTGATCAAATGCGCGGACTGGATCATCGATCTTGGCCCCGAAGGTGGAGAAGGAGGCGGCCGTGTGGTTTGCGATGGACCGCCCGAGCGGATTGCCCAGGAGCCGTCGAGCTATACCGGCCGCTATCTTTCCCGGGCTCTGCGACAATGAGAGCGTTGATCCTTTGTGTTGTGCTCGCCGTTTCTGCTTTGGGCGATGATTCGCGCCTCGACGAGGCGCGTCAGGCGCTGGATGATGGTTTGCCTCAGGTCGCCATCTATAAGCTACGCCAAGTCGCGGGCCGCAAATTTGCGAAGGAGGACCAAGCCGCTGCGGAGCTCTTGCTTGCACGGGCGCTCTTTGCGGCGGGGCGCTTCGAGGAAAGCGCCTCCCTGCTGGAAAAGTCGGGTGCTTCGGGTGGGGAATCCAAATTCTGGCTTGCTGAGACATATGCGGCGCTCAATAAGCCGGCTAAGGCATTGCCACTCTATCAAAGTTTGAGCCAGGACGAACGCTTTGCCGGCCAAGCCGCTGTCGGAGCGTCAAAAATGCTCGATGCCTTAGGCCGAACCTCCCAGGCCGCGGAGGCGCTGTCGGCCTTCTTGGAAAAAAATCCCTCTTCGGGTGGAGCCGCCTTGGAACTTGCGAAGATCCGGCTGAAAGTTGGAGATACCACAGGAGCGATAGGCGTCCTGTCTTCGGTAGAGGGATTCTCTTCGGAACAGCAGCAAAACGCCGCCTACCTCACTGCGCGCGCCTTGCTTGCGTCCGGAGAATCCACGAAGGCCGAGGAAGAACTCAAAACGATCAAGGATCCGCCTGCCCAGCTTGCCGCCGGCGTAGCGGTCGCGTTGGCCGAATGCCGGTTGCAACAAAAAGATGCCGGTGAAGCGGAGAAGATTATGGAGACGTATATCGAGGAGAATTCGCGCCTTCCCGGACTGCCGGCGGCTTTTGCCGCGCTCGACCGTATCTATGCCTACGAAGGAGCGGCTTCCAGCACGGAACTGCGCAGGTGGACGGCGGACTCCAAAAATGGACAGCGTTCAGCTCTTGCTTTGCTTTACCTGGCTCGCAACGAGGCGCGTTCGAGCAAGGCCGAGAAAAGCCGTCAGCTATTCAGCGAATTCCTTGCGCAATATCCCAGCCACTTTCTCGCGGATGAGGCGCGGGCGGAACTTTCGGCGTCGCAGATTGTCGCGGGCCGTGCGCGGGAAGCGCTGCAGACCGCGCAAGCAGGCCGAGGCTTTCGCAACAGCTTCGTGCGCGGTCAGGCTCAAGCCGCCCTTGGGGAATACAAGGAAGCGGTCGCGGCATTTCTGCAAGCCTCTGGAGCGTCTGAGTTGGAGATTGCGGCACTTGAAAACTCCGCCGTATGCGCGCTTCTCGCGGGCATCCCGGAAGCCGAAAACGAAGCCATGCGTCGCTTGGCCAAGCGTTCCGATTTTGCGCCAATTGTCGAGAGGATTCGCTTCTTCGAAGCCATGCGCCGATCCGCTAAGCGATCGCCCCGCGCCCCGGATCTCCTTCGTAAAATAGCAGACAGCGAGTCTGCTTATGCGCAACGCGCAAGGCTGGCTCTCGCAGAATGGGCCTATTTGGAGGTCTCCGCGCAAGACGGACAGGCTGAACTGCGTCGTATTTCCACAAACGATCCCTCAACGAAAGAGAGGACAGATTACCTAGCGATTTTTCTCGGCGATACGGCAGATCGGGAATCCGATGCGCAGGTCGCGAAGCTTGCAGAAAGCTTTCTAGCGCAATATCCGGACTCTCCATTCGAACCGGAGGTGCGAATGAAATTGGGGGAAATGTTTTACCGGCGGGGCGATTACCTGGGCGCCAGGGGCCAGTTCGGTATTCTCGCAGAGAAATTTTCAGACTCGCCGCTTGCTGAGAAGGCCGTTTTTCTTACCGCCCAGGCTATGGCGCGTTCGCTCGACCCGTCCGAAATGGAGGAAGCGATCGAAATCTTCGAACAAGTGGTCAAGTCTGGAGGCCCGCTTTCCTTGCGCGCCCGACTTGCTCAGGCCAGCCTTCTGAATGCTCTCAAGCGTCCAAAGGAAGCTCTCGGCGTCCTTGATCGCGTCCTCGAATCGAAGCCCGATCCGGAACTTCGTTACACGGTTCTCATTGAAAGAGGCGACACGTTTTTTTCCCAAGGCGCTCAAGATGCGGAGAATTACAGGTCGGCCATCGTATCGTGGAAGCAAATATCCGAGGATCCCGCTGCGCCGAAGATTTGGAGCCACCAGGCCCTTGCCAAAATGGGAGCCGCTTGGGAAAAGCTTGGCAACTATGACGCCGCGCTCGATTGCTATTACGGTGCCTTCTCCAAGGGTCAGAAGGGCGGGCCGGAATACTTCTGGTTCTACAAGGCCGGTTTCGACGCCGGACGGCTCCTGGAGTCGCAAAAACTCTGGAAGGAAGCGATTGCCGTCTATGAAAAGATCGGCAGCATTGATGGTCCCCGGGCCGAGGAAGCCCGTGATCGCGTCAATCGATTGCGTTTGGAGAATTTTATTTGGGACAACTAGCAGCCTGTCGGACCTGAAATAGAACTCCCCATGCGAACGCCGCACATCAAACTCTTCATTCCCGGACCCGTCGAAGTTTCCCAGAAAACACATCTCGCCATGTGTGAACCGATGATCGGTCATCGCGGTGCTGAATTCAAAGCCCTCTACCAAGGCATTCAACCCAAACTCAAGGCTCTCTTCGGCACGCAGCGGCCCGTATTCCTCTCCACATCATCGGCGTGGGGTGTTATGGAGGGATCGATCCGCAATCTGGTCGGGCGCAGGGTCCTCAACTGCATGTGCGGGGCCTTTTCAGACAAATGGTTCGATGTCAGCAAGCGTTGCGGCAAAGAGGCCGATGCCCTGCAAGTTGAGTGGGGAACGGCCATATTCCCCGAAATGATCGAAGAGAGGCTTTCGACCGGGGCTTTCGATGCATTGACACTCATTCACAACGAAACTTCCTGTGGCGTGCGTAACCCTCTCCCGGCCATCGCTGATGTCATGCGAAAATTCCCTGACGTGATGTTCATCGTCGATACCGTCTCCTCCTTCTCGACGGAGCCCATCCCAATGGACGCTCTCGGCATCGACGTGCTTCTCACAGGCAGCCAGAAGGCGCTGGCTCTCCCTCCGGGCCTAGCGCTGTTTTCCGTTTCTGAACGCGCCAGCCAACGGGCTCAAACCATTCCGGGTCGCGGCTATTATTTCGATTTTATCGAATTTGCCAAAAACCAGGAACAAGATATGACGCCGAGCACACCGGTAATTCCGCTCATCTACGCCCTCCGCTCAAAGCTCGACGAGATTGCCGCCGAAGGCATCGAGGCTCGATATGAGCGGCACCGTATGCTCAACGCCATCGTCCACGGCTGGGTGAAGAAGCGAGGTTTTGACTTCTTCGCTCCAGAGGGCTGCCGGTCCCTTTCCCTTACCTGCGTGAAAAACACCAGGGGAGTCAATGTTGCCGCGTGGATCACGCGATTGCGCGATAAACACCACATGGTAATCGACGGCGGCTACGGGAAGCTCAAAGGGAAGACCTTTCGCATTTCCAATATGGGTGACGAAACCGAAGAGACCATACGCGGCCTGCTGGAGGCACTGGATGATACGCTGGAAGGCTGATTTCAGCGAGACGCCAGATCTTGAATCGTGGTCATTACCTGTCATTTTAACCGTTTTCAGGGCGCCGCTTTGAAATGATCCTGAATTAGTGATAGACGCATCCTGTATCCAATGAACCACAGCGATCCCAGCCGCCACGCTGCCTCGATCATGAATCCGATCGAAGGACGCCTGGGGTACAAGTTTCGCAACGGTCTTCTTCTCGCTGAGGCGATGACGCATCCCAGCATTTCGCTCGAACGAAAGAACTATCCCTTCGACAACCAGCGTCTTGAATTCTTGGGCGATGCAGTCATCCAGCTTGTCGTCACCGAGCATCTGTACCGCCTGTATCCGGATTTTAGCGAAGGCATGATGACAAAGCTGCGCACACGGATCGTTTCGCGAGCGGCGCTCAAGATACGCGCGCAGGAACTGGATCTTGGGCGGTATCTCATGATGGGACGTGGAGAAGAAGCCAGTGGCGGGCGTGAACGAGCCTCCACGCTTGCGGACGCCTTCGAGAGCGTGGTGGGAGCCGTCTATCTTGACGGCGGCTTCGACGCGGCACGGAACTTTGTGCTGCGCGCGACGGAGGATGACTTCGAGCGCATCGCGCGAGATCCTGAGGAGGTCAATCCTAAAGGCGCTTTGCAGGAAATCCTTCAAGCCATCGAACCGTGTGCGCCGATCTATGAAGTGCTTGAACAAAGCGGTCCGGACCATTCAAAGCGCTTTGTGGCGCGCGTCATTTGGAATCGTGCCGAACTGGGACGCGGCGAAGGACTCAGCAAAAAGCAGGCGCAGGTCGCGGCGGCCAGTGATGCGCTCACGCGAAAAACTTGGGAAGCCACAAGGCGGCGGCATCCTGCCGGTGCCGTCACATGATTTATTCTCTCACTCTTCAAACGGCCGGCCTTGTGACAGGCGCAGTTCTTCTGGTGGCGCATTTCATGGCGTTGCGGCACGCGGGAGAGTCGCGAAGATGGCTGAAGCAATTTCCAAGATCGCGCGCAATGGGAACCCTCTTGATTGCGCTGGCAACGATTTGGAGCTTCCTGCTGATCTGGGGGATGGATCTTGGTGAGTTTGCACGCCTGCGCAATGTGATGCTCGGGGCCATCGTGGCAGGGGCTATTCTCGCCTGGATATATGTCGAAGAATTCCTGGCGGTGCGGGCAATCGGGATGCTGGCACTGCTCGCGGCGGAGCCCCTCCTCGAAGCGGCCTTTATGCGGCATGAGACGACGCGCCTGCTCCTCGTGTCGCTCGCCTACGTCTGGATCATCAACGGTCTCTTCTGGGCGGGCATGCCTTGGCTCATGCGTGATCAGATCGCCTGGCTCACGGCCAAGACACCGCGATATCGCGCCGCGGCTTGGGTGGGACTGCTCTATTCCGTCGCCTTGATTGTTTGCGCTGTGTTTCTATGGAAATGAAGAGAGCGGCTGATTTTCAGCCGCTCTCTTGAAATTCTCTTACGCGGCAACCGGCTGCTTCGCACGGTGCTTTTCAACAAAGTATTTCATCGTGTGATACAACACGGAATCGAGATCATGCTTGGATCTCCAATCAACAAGCTTGCGGGCTTTTGTGACATCGGGGATGCGGCGGTCACAGTCTTCATATCCTTTGCCGTAAAACTCCTCGCTGGGTACGGAGATGATCTCAGGATAGGGATCGCCTGGCTGACGGAAATGCTTATCGAAGGTCGCACACATTTTGTTGGCGAGTTCCTTAATGGTAACTTCGTTCTCAGGTGTGCCGATATTGAAGATCTGGCGGTCGCAAACACCGCCA
>JAXIPG010000189.1:0-5197 GCA_045403045.1 Terrimicrobiaceae bacterium | reverse complement strand
CATCCTGCCAGCCGTAGATAGCTAAGATGCCGCCCAGGAGCAGCACAACGACGATGAGACCCAGCTCCTGGGCAATCGAGCGTCGCGGAGCTTTTGCCGTGGTCGTTGCGGGTTGACTAGCCTTGGGAGATGCGGCTGCGGGGGAAGACATATCGGGGGGCTTCGAGGTTGTTTAGCGGATAAGCTAACGAATGAAAAGCTGGAAAGCAAGTTGTCACCAATTTCCAAGATGAGGCAAGCGAAATCAACAATCCCTGTGCGCTAAAACCTTATATGAATATCTCGTTGGATAGGCAGCGAAACTCTTGATTCATCGATTCAAGAAACTCTTCGATTCAAGATCAATAGTCTCAAATCAGCTTTTAGTTGCCCCGCCCGTCAGCGCTGAGACAACTGATGGCCGGACGTTGAACTGGGCAAAGGGTCCTCAGCATCCGGCGGACGGAAATTGGAGCATGTCGGATGCGATTTCGACTCTAACCCTCGATGGGGCAAACTGAATCCACTTTGAGTTGCAGGGCCGCCGTCAAAAATTCTTCGGTGACATCAACCTATTCTGTTCCCGCTAGCCAAGGATTTAAAAGGGCCGGCAATGAGGCCTTTGTTCGTTGCCAACCGCGCGCTCCAAGCGCCTGATTTAAAAGATCATGCTCGATCACCCATTTACGACAGCGGGGAGCCACTTCGTGTTATTATTGAATAATGCCTGATAAGAGCCGCCTACTGAGTAATGTTTCAATCAAAAGGGTCTTTCGTCATGCAATCTGCAAAGCGCTTCGGTTTGTCTTGTGCCTTGGCCTTGCCGCTCAAGGATCATTTTGACATTGATTACGTCCGGTTGAAGACACATGCCCGTCGATGCCTGGAGGCTGGTTGTTCCAGCGTGACCGTGTTTGGCACCACCGGCGAAGGCGCTTCCGTAAGCCTCGCCGAGCGGGAGAAGATCCTGGACGCGCTATTGGCTGCCGGGATCAATTTACGCCATCAGGTTCTTGGCGGTGTCGCGGCCGCATCGGTCGGCGATGCCGTGGAGCAAGCGAGGGTGCTGATCGATCGGGATTGCCGCGGTGTGCTGCTTGCACCGCCTTTTTATTTCAAGGACGTAACCGACGAGGGTCTTTACGGCTGGTTCTCGCAAGTATTTGAAACGATCGGACAGCGGGCACAAGATATCATCCTTTACCATATCCCCTCCGTAACGGAGGTGGCACTTTCGGTCAGCCTCATCAGCCGGCTAAAGGCAGCCTTTCCCAACCTGGTGAAAGGCGTCAAGGACTCCGGTAGCGACTGGGCGTACACGGAGAATTTACTCAGAGCTCACGATGACCTTCTCATTTTGATCGGTAACGAACGCCATCTTGCCAGCGGTGTTCGGCTCGGGGCTCAGGGCGCGATTTCGGGACTTGCCAACCTTTGTCCTGAAATCTTGCTGAAGCTGATCGAGACCGGTGAAGAAGATTCCCGGATCGTCGCACTTGTAATCGAGATCCTCAAATTTCCGTTTACGCCTGCGGTGAAGGCCCTTCTCGCGCATCGTCAGAAGGATCCCGCGTGGCTATACGTGCGCCCTCCTCTCGAGGCACTCTCGGAGGCTGAAGCAGCACGTCTGGCACAGGCGTACGACGGGATCGTCGCCTGATAGCGTTCGCGCGAACCCTCGAGGTGATACAAGCTAAACGCGCTAGAGCAAATGCTCCGTGTGAAGGCTGTTTCTCTATCGCCTGTACTCGATAATGGCTTTGGCGATCTGTCGGGCCAAGCGGTCGCGATACTCGCTGCTTGATGCGCGTCTTGCATCCTGCCGATTGGTCAGGAATCCGCACTCGATTAGAACCGCCGGAATTCTTGAATTTCGAAGCACGTAATACTTCGCTCTTTTGATTCCGCGATTTTCCCCCGGCGTTGTCTTCATCGCATTGCGCTGGATCAGGCGGGCCAGGTCTTTGCCCCTTGCAGAACCGTAAAAGGTCTCAATCCCGTTCGCTCCGACACGCCGTGCGGAATTGAAGTGGATGCTCACGAAAATTGCGCGTCTTTGCGCATTCGCGATGGCCACTCTCCTACCAAGCGTAACGAATGTGTCACTGGATCGGGTCATCACCGTGCGGATCCCAACGTTTGCAAGGTGGGCTCGGAGTCGGCGAGCAACGTCAAGCGCCACGCCCTTTTCCGGAATGATGTTTGACGGGATACCTCCTCGATCAAATCCGCCATGCCCGGCATCAATCACTACGGTCGAAAATGAAGCGCCAAGGACAGAGGTGGAAGTCAGAGCGCAGGACGCAACGACCAAAAGAAAAGATGCAATTTTGGATAACATCATGCCCTGAGACGAGATTCGGTGGTTTTTCAATCGACGTAGCGATGGCGTGCGTCGAAAGGCTCGCGAAGTTTTCGTCCTTCCTCCTCCGGGTGCCGGCGAGGAATTGAATTCTGAATTTTAGCCATGGAAAAGGGAACTTAATGAGGTTGAGGAGCCGAGGCGACTCAGAATAATCGGCGAGCGGACGTCGAGCCATTATTTGGCCCGAAGAACTGACCGTCAGTTCTTCTTAGCGCATCCGTAGTGTCTGACATGTCCACCGCCAACACACCGCAACCTCTGCGTCTGCTTGACTGCGGACCTCATGAACTACGTCGCTTTTTGACTTCCGTTATATACGTCTGGAGATATTGATTATCGCATGATCAGCACGCGCAACCGCATCCCCGGCAAAGTAGTGTCGGTGACATCCGATCGGGTTGTTTCCGAAGTGATCGTCGAAACTGCCGTTGGCGAACTCGCGTCAATCATCACGACACGCTCGGTCCAGAACATGCAGCTCAAGGAGGGCGATGATGTCGTCGTCATGATCAAGGCCACGGAAGCCATGATCGAGAAGCACGGCACGGAGACCGTCTGATATGAAAACAAGGTCCGTTCTTTTCTCTTTGATGGCGCTTGTGACCTACGCCCTCTCCATTCGGGCCGAACAGCTTCAGGTGTTCGCCGCTGCGAGCCTCACCGATGCCTTGAAAGAAATCGCGCCCGCATATGAAACGGCGAGTGGGGAGAAATTGCAGTTCAACTTCGCCGGGTCGAACGCACTCGGCCGCCAGATTCAGGAAGGCGCGCCGGCCGATGTGTTCATCTCGGCCGACGAGGCGAAGATGGACGCCCTCCAGAAGGCGGGGATGATTCTGGATGGCACCCGGCAAAGCCTGCTCTCAAATAGACTCGCCGTGGTGGTGGAAGCCGACAGCCCGCTCAAGCTGGACTCGGCACGGGCGCTTGCCCAACGTGCCGTCAAACGCATTGCCCTAGCAGATACAAAAGGAGTGCCAGCCGGCATTTATGCGAAGGAATATCTGGAGAAGATCGGCGTGTGGAAGGAGGTAAAAGACCGCGTGGTTCCAACCGAAAATGTGCGAGCCGCACTGGCTGCGGTCGAGTCCGGCAATGTGGAGGCCGCAATAGTCTATAAAACGGACGCCGCCATTTCCAAGGCCGTCAAGGTGGCCTGCGAAGTTCCTGCCAAGGAAGGACCGGACATCTCGTATTCATTCGCCGTGGTGAAGGAATCCAAGAATCCCGAAGCAGCCAAAAAATTCCTCGATTACCTCAAATCGGAACCCGCCCTCGCGATCTTCAGAAAATACGGGTTCATCATCCGCCAATAGCGCTCGCTCATGGGCGCTCTCGAGTGTGAAATCGTCGGGTTCACGTTCTGGATGGCTGTGCTGGCGACCGTCGCCATCCTCCCTTTTGGAGTAGCGCTGGCTTGGTTCCTTGCACGAAAATCATGGCCAGGAAAGCCGATTGTCGAAACTTTGATCGCCCTGCCGCTGGTCATGCCGCCCGTGGCGACGGGACTGATCTTGCTCAAGCTTCTCGGGCGCAAGGGACCGATCGGCAGTTTTCTTCACGACCATTTTGATTTGGAGGTGGTGTTCACCTGGCGGGCCGTGGTGGCGGCCATGGCGGTCATGTCATTTCCCTTGCTTGTGCGGGGCGCCCGGATTGCCTTCGAAGCAGTCAACCCGCGCCTTGAACAAGTGGCCACCACGCTGGGAGCCTCGCCGTTCCGGGTTTTCCTGACCGTTACCTTTCCGCTGGCCATCCGCGGCATCATCGCGGGAAGCGTGCTCGCCTTCGCCCGGGCGCTGGGAGAATTTGGCGCAACCATCCTCGTGGCGGGCAATATTCCCGGCAAGACGACCACGCTTTCGGTCTCGATCTACAGCGATATTCAACTCGGACACGACCGCGACGCATTTCGTTTGCTTGCCGTATCCGTGGTTTTGGCCTTTGCCGCTGTCTGGATCAGTGAGTGGCTTTTCAAACGGAGCGCGCCGACTGCATGAGTCTTGTCTTCAAAAACGTCTTTCTCCGGCTGGGTGAGATGGCATTGGAGTTGGATGTCACACTCGACAAGAAGATCACCGCGCTCTTCGGGCCATCGGGTTCCGGGAAAACCTCCGTTCTGGAACTGGTGGCGGGACTAAGGCGACCCGAGCAAGGCGTGATCGAGCTGGACGGCGTCCCCCTGACGAATATCGCCCAACGAATGTTCGTCCCCGCTCGTGAGCGGGCCATCGGCTACGTTCCGCAGGATCTCGCCCTTTTTCCGCATCTCACCGTGCGCCAAAACATCGCCTATGGCGTGAAAAAGCACGCCTTCTCCCATCCGCAAGTGTTCCGCGAAAAACTCTGCCGCATGCTGGAAATTGAACGGTTACTCGATCGGACGCCCGGTTCTCTTTCCGGAGGTGAGAAACAGCGCGTGGCCTTCGCGCGCGCGCTCCTGGCATCTCCGCGGCTTCTCCTCCTGGATGAACCGCTGGCGAGCCTCGACCAATCGTTGAAGGATCGCATCATACCCTATTTGGAACTCATCCGAGATGAATTCACGATTCCCATGCTCTACGTCACACACTCCGCCACAGAGCTAATTGCCTTGTGCGAGGATGTGGTAGTTCTCCAAAGGGGAAAATGCGTGGCGCACGGATCACCTGACAAGCTTTTCACTCCCTCGGACGCGACCGTTTATCGGTTAAGAGAGAGTTAGCTACGGTGCTTCCGAAACGGTGGCAGCGTTGACGGCATTTGCTCTGGACAAAACTTTGGGCGTCTGCTGACCGATTCGTCAACAACGCAAAATCAGCGCTTCTTAGCGCGCAATCCGTCAAAATAGACGATAACGATAATGAGGACACC
>JAXIPG010000174.1:0-8566 GCA_045403045.1 Terrimicrobiaceae bacterium | reverse complement strand
GGGCGACCTACCGGACACCGCCACCCTCGTGTGTGTCGCAGTGTAATCTGCCGGCCAATGACGATATGGTGAATCTGGCGACCGAACTCGCCGCGCCCGCCTGGCTCGCATTGCGAAACCCGTCTTCTGCCAAGCGCAAATGCCGCCGCATTCGGAACACGCTTATTTTGGGAACTAGTGTACCCGTCAAAAACTACTCGCTGGGACGGGGACCTAGGGTGTTGATGTCAATGGTTTCGGCCATCGCCTGGTAGCCAACCCGATTGGGGTGCAGCAGCTCCCCTGGGCCTCCGATCGTCTGGTTCGGCTGCATGGACGCTTTCATAGCGCCGGTGGCCGGATCCAATGTCGCCGCATCAAAATCTACAACGGCATCAAATAGACCTCCCGTTCGGATGAAATTATTAACCTTTTTTCGTTCAACATCTATTTTTGGAAACCCATAGCTCGCAATCGGACTGCCGAAACTCGACACGAGCGTTGCCCCAATGACCTTGATCCCTTTGGCATGCAGCCGCTCAACCACGTCCTTGTAGCCCTGGATCACCTGGTCGGCCGAAACCAGGCACGCGCCCAAGTCGTTAATACCTTCCAACCAGATGACGTAACGCAGGCCCGCCAGGCCGAACACATCGCGGTCGAGTCGGTCGCCCGCCGAAGGGCCGTTCACGGACGTCCCGCCTTCACGAGGGCAACGCGTAACCGTGTTCCCGCTGATCGCTTGCTTCACGACGGCGACTTTGTTCCCATAAGCACTATGCAATCGCCGAGAAAGCACGTCCGGCCAAGTATCGCCGCCATTAAGGGTGCTGTTTACCCCCTCGGTGATGGAATCCCCAAACGCGCACACCACCACAGTGTCCGGATCGGCTTGCACTTCAACGGCGTCCAATAAGAACCAGGACGTGGTGGTGAAAGGAAACGCCGCTTCGTTCTGATCCCGCGTATGGTCGCCGCTGCCGGGCGCGGTCAGGTAAGAGGTGTAGAACGCATCGCAATGCCACGTGAGGGGGCCACTGGTGCCCTTCACAAAGAAACTGACCGCTAAGTTGTCGCCTTCCAGGAACGGGTCGGCCGGATCGAGATCCAAGGCCACTTCATCGCTATATAGTTGCTCCCCGACGGGGATGACCACTTCCGGTTTGCCGCGGAACAACACCTGCTGCGCATTGCCGGCGAGAAGGTTGCCCCCGGTGGACTGGACTCCGACGGTGACGGCGCCCAGCGTGATGGGGCGGGTGCCGAACGTGTTGGCGAACCGCAGCCGGATCGTCTTGCTCCAGAGGTCGGGCTTCACGATGAGCCGGAAGGTTTGATCGGTGGCCCCGTCGGTGTCGCCGCGCGGAAGGGCGAAGCTCAGATCGGGCTGCGCTACGGCCCACCCGGCCGGGTAGGGCCCCTGCGGCGAAGCGGTCCAGGAAGCCACCCAGATTTTGCCTGGCTCCAGCGCCTGGGCCGGCGAGTTTAGGCCAAAGGCAAAGGCTGAAGCGGCACAGATAAACAGTAACTTCAATCGGAGCGAAATCTCTGGGAAATCCGCAGGAAGAGTGCTTCGAACGCCGCTTACGCGGAAATGATCTGTTTGAGCTTTCATGGTGTGTTGTTTGTTGGGCGAGCATACCGCAGAAGACGGTGTCTGTAATAGCAGAAGGCGCCATTTTACTTGTAAAAGGCGTCATTAATCGGGGACATCAGAAAGGCCGTCGGGGTCAATTGTCGCGAGACGGGCACCCGGCGTGCACACGCTTGAGGCGTGCGCTAGCGCTTCCACTCAATTCGCGCCAGCGCGCACAGTGTCCTGCGCGTTCACCGCGGCGATCCGCGAAACATTCGACGACGTAGCAGGTCACCGAGATGAGGAAGATCGCGATGAGCATCGCGGCAGCATTCCGACGTCATGATGATCGGGCGCAGCCGCAGGCCGGCGCCTTCCAGCGCCGTTACAATACATTATTATTGTAATCTCCGCTCCCGATGAAGAACGATGAACGTCGCTTCGGCAATCGACTCTGGAAGCACACTCCGCCCGTCGGACAATAGCGACACTCTTTCCTATATACTCTGGCTCAGACGCTCTTGCGGGGGCGCAATTCGCATCCGGGCCGCCGATGGTCGAATTGCTTGCGCGGCGAGGCGTTCCGCCAAGTCTATGGAGAGTTGCTTCCACGCTCTGACGCGCTTGACGATCGACGCGTTGTTAGCACAGATCTCTGAAAGCGCATCCAGTGCGGCACGACGATTTCCCTCGGGCAATCTTTCGATCAGGCGCGCCTTGTCCGGGGTATGTACGATGCAGGACCCACGGCCTCGAGAGCACGCCACGTAGGCTCCTTTTGACGTCAAGCGTTCCGCAGCAACGACGACGTGATCGGCCGTCCACCCTTGGGCCTTGTGCGAGGTAACGACGTAACCGTGGCACCATTGGCGAAAATCTGCCGGAACATACAAGCCCTCCTTGGTTTGAAGTGCGCCGTCCGGTGCGATACCGGAAATGGTTAATACCTGTCCATTGGTGAGACCAAGCAGCTTCTCATTGGCGCGGATGAGTATCTTGTCACCTAGACTCACTTCGATTTGGCGGAGGCGCGTGACATCGAAGGAATCGGGACGACGCAAATCCAGGACGATTTCTTTCCTAGAAGCAAGAGCTACGATGACACGCGCACGACCGTCGCGGAAGGGGCCGGGCGATCGCGTTGAGGTGCAAAGGTCACGACTTGTCCTGGTTCGTAGCGCTGCCACTGTCGCTTCTGTTGATTGGTCCAGCGAAGCGACTCATGGACATCTAGGCGCGTTACTTCTGCGGGGAGCACGCAGCCTTCTTTCAAGCCCTTGCGGATCGAGTCAGTAAAACTATAATTCTCATCCCAAGTAAAGGAGACAGCCAAGCAGCGATCCAGATTGCGTCCCTGATCGGTGAGGCGCAAGAAGTCCGCTGCTGCCTTTTCCAGGTAATCCGATTGTCCTTCCTTGATGCAATTCATTCGATCGAGTCCTTCCAACCCTTGGCGGACATTGCCGGCGGCCATCTGCGTCACTGCAGCGCGATAGTCATCGGGAATCTGCCGATGAATCTCTTCGACCTGGCAGCGACCGAGTTTGCTATGCGCTTCGAGAACGCGCAAAAAGTCACCGGCCTCGACCGAAACATGCTGGCGCACGTCGCCCACAAGGAGCACGCGCATATCATGCTTTTCCGCCAGCCGAAACAGTTCTGCTCCTTGCCGATTGGACTTTAGCCCCGCTTCGTCGCAGACGACGACCACGTTTTGCAATCCACCCCACTTCTCCGCGTTGCGCAGGAAGTCCTCGACCGTCGTGGCCTGAGCAAACCCTTCGCTTCGCAACATTCGTGCCGCCGACGCCGTTGGGGTGACAGCAAAGACGGTGTGCCCTGCTTCAATCAACCCACGTTGCACTTCCTTAAGCGTCGTCGTCTTTCCGGCTCCCGCCACGCCACGAAAACTGAACACCCGATCTCGCGTAGTGAGAATCGAGCCAACCGCGTCTTTCTGTTCCTGGGAGAGATGCACAGCTGGAACAAAGCGGGAATTCAGCGCGGGGCAGGTGTTCCTGGTGCCGTCGACGTACTTCACTGCAAACTGCTCAAGCTGCAAACCGTTCCGCGTGCAGCATTCAGAGAGCAGCCGGTTTTCCCGCGGATCGGTCAGGCGAACCAGTCCGGAGGATTCTCCATTTGAGGCGACGTGCTTCAATGCCTCGAGGTCGAGCGATCCGAGCGACTGGTTGAGGGCTTCAGCCAGAATTTCGTGTTCGCGCAGGACGCTGCTTCGCTCGAAGAGATGCGAGATACTTGCTCGAAGTGCCTTGTGCTCCTGACCAACTTGAATCGGCATCGTTTGCGCTTCCGCTTGCAAACGAAGGCATTGCAATTGTCTCGATTCCTCTGGCGACAACTGGGAACGCTGAAAGGCGACGACCTCGGAAGTAGCAATTTCCTTCAAGGTGGCCGGCCGCGTCTCCCGCGTAATGAGCGCGATCTCCTTCACCGTGGGCTTTCGTCCCTGCTTTTCTTCGAATTTCTCGGATTGCCGTTCGATTTCCTCGCGACGTTTCGAAAAGCGCTCGCAGAGCGAATCGGATACTCCATCGATCTCAAAGCCGGTAATCTCGCCATTTTGCCGTACGAGTCGGATGCCATAGCCGAGCTGCTGAACTGCCCTCGCCATCTCATTCTGGTAAACCTTGCCGACGTAGCGGACCGCGCGGACCATTTCGTATTCGTTGAGTGCGTACCATTTCCCGGCGTGGTCGCAGGTGGCATTGGCGATCACAAAGTGCGTGTGCAGCTGTGGGTCAAGAGCACGGCTGGCATCGTGGGTAAAGGCCGCCGCGCAGATGTTGCCCGTGACTTGAGAATGGCGTTGAAGAAGGGTATTCCTTTGTCGTGACGCGAAGCGCTCCAGTTCCGCGATTGCAATGCGCGAGGCCTCTTCATGGGCGGTTCTCAATCGCTTGTCACCTCCAAGCACAGCGAGAAGTGAGACCGACTTTTGCGCCGAGCATTGAAAGTCGAAGAACGCCACTCGATTGGAGACGGGCTTCATCGAAAGACGAAAATTAGAAACCTCCTGCGCTGTCCCAGGATGGCCTCCCTTTTGCCGGAATGCCTGAGCTGCCTCAGCCAAGGTAGGCAAGCGCATCTCCTTCGTTCGTGGAGTGAGTCGGTTACCGGTGCCAGGCCGCTGATTGACCCGCAACGCTTCAAAATCCTCCGGGCGAACTTCGCCGGTAAGCCCGAGCGATTTCGCTCCCTGTCCCACCCACTGGCCCTTCACCCGTTCACCCTTGGCGTAATAGTCATTGGCCGAAAGATGGTTTTCCAGATACGTCGATCCATTGCGAATTTTGGCCGAGGTAAGCATGCGTCACTTGACTTTCGGCAGATAGTATACGTAGTATTCTTTGTATAGCTAGTCGTTTCTCATGAATGTAACCACACATCCGCCCGTTCAGAATGTTTCTCAGGAGGAGAGACGCAATATGTCAAACGACCGTTTGAATGATTGCACCCGTTGGGATGAACTTGGGATGCCACCCTGGCTTCATCACAACTCATCCCAGCTTGGCTCCGCATTCGCGCCACAATTCCCAAAAAACTTGGGATTGTTTGGGAGGACTTCGCATGACCTGAGATGATTCCTATGCCCGGAAAACCTTTCCAATCCAAGCTGGAGCCCTTCTACGAGTTCATTCGCGAAGGCCGCTCCAAACGGTGGAGCTATCAGAAAATCGCCGACGTTCTCACCCACGAGAAGGACCTTCCGGTCAGCGCCAACGCCGTTTTTTCCTTCGTCAAAGTACGCGCCAAACGGCGCAAGCTCTACGCGCTGCCTCCCTTGGAGACGCCGCCGTCTTTCTCATCCGCCAGCACCACCAAGGCGCGTGAATTTTTCACATCGCCATCAACCAAAGAACCCCATGAAACCAAGCAAAGACCCTACAACATCTGAGATTCAGCACAGGCTCGTCGTGCCCATCCAGACACGCGGCAATCTCGGCAAATCGACCGAGGCCATTGCGCGCTGCGAGTGGATGAGCCAGCGAGGCGTTTCCTGGAAAGGGCGCGATCTCGACGCCTTCAACCGCACCTTGAGCACGACCTATGCCGGCACGGTGGATTTCATTGAACCCGGACAGGAACCCGAAGGGGAACTGATCAAGATTTTCCGCCGTATCACCGAGGCGGAAGTCACCGTGATCGATCCGAGCGCCCACATGAACAGAACCATCTTGCGGGCTATTCAAATGGTGCGCCTGCCGGAATTGTGCGCCGACGTTGCCGCCCGCGTCACCGTTCTCGTTTATCCGGTCGATGAAGTTTCCGACATGGACGACATCGCCCACACCTTCGAGACCCTGGCGGATTCGGTGGATTGGGTCATCGTGCGCAACCCGGTCAAAATCCCGACCACGAAGTTCTTCCAAGGCTCCGAACTGGAAGCGCAATTGATGGATTGCGGCGCGGCCCGTCTGGAAATCCCGGCGCTGCTTTCCGACACGCGCAATCATCTGCGCTCGCGGGAAATCCAGATCGGACGTGGACTTTCCCCCGCCGAGGCCCTCAAGAATGAAGCGGTTCAATTGGACATGGCTCACCGCATTGTCCTCGAACAATGGCTTGCCGATCTGTTCAGCCGCTTCGATGCTATCGCCGGTCATTTGATTCCGACCTTGAAGGCGAAGGCGCTGAAGCCTGCCGCCTTACAGCCGTCTTTGCCTAGACGCCGAACTTCAGGCGTCAACATGGAGAACATCCGATGAACGAGCAGGACGAATGGCCTTACTGGAAGGCGGCCATTTCGTGCCTGCCTACGCAGGAGATGCGCGATGCTGCGTGGGAATTTTTCGTGCGCCATCTGGCGCAGAATCCCAAAATGGCCGACACTTTCAGCGGCGTTATTCTGGTCATGCAGGCCAACGGGCTTTACATGCTGAAGGTGCCGAAGCTCGTCCACGACGAGGCCCTTGTCCCGCTGGGCAGGGAAGTTTCCCGTCTTCGCGACGAGATGGCCGAGACGGTCAGCCGTCACGCGGAGGTCACGAGAGACACCTTCGCGGTATGCGAGAAAACCCGGCAAGTCGCGGAGGTCGCGGCCATGGCCGCAAAGGAACTCGACGAAACGATCCGCGACAGCTGGCGCGAAGTGAACACCGAAAAGCTGGCGGTGCGGATTCAGGGGGAACTGGAAACCGCCGTCCTGCGTCCGCTTGTCGCGCAATGCCGCCAAGTCGAGGAAATGACGCCCGCCCTCAAGGACGCCGCCGATCAGTTAGAGGAGTCCGCACGAAAACTCCGCTCGTTTCATTTCAAGGGCATCCTTGCCGTGATGCTGGCCGCATGCCTTGTCGTCATGGGCGGCAGTTTCGCGTACGGCTGGTGGAATCTTTCCCGCCACTATGACCGCATGGTGGACGCCGCCCTAAAGCGAATCCTGTCGGTCAATGCGGGCAACCAGGAAGCTTTCACCCGGCTGACCGAGATGAACGTCCCCATCCGCGTGTTACCCGTCACCGACAGCAAGAAGCGGACGATCCCCCGAAAATTCGCCCTGGTTATGGATCATGCCGAAGACGTGGCCGTTGAGGACACTCCCGATGGAAAGCGGGTGGCAATCTATTTCGAGAAGGCTTCCTATTGAACGCAGGTGCGCAGGGCGGCAACCGAGCGGGGCGAGTCCCCGCACCGTTGCCCTTAGCCCTTTCCTTCCACCCGGGAAGCAGGCGACCATGACGGGTTGCTGCTTCGCCCGCTGCAACCCGCCATCGTCGCGTTTCACCTTAGCCACAGGCCCGCGACCGGAACCGTGGGCAATTGTCAGTCGATAATTAGCAAAGCTGTAGCCAGCCTACCGCGAGGGAAGCCGTAGATTCGGCTTCAAATCGCGAAGGTCCGCTTTGAGCGCCTTCAGGATAAGCAGCAATTCTAAGTGACTCAAGATGCGGTCTCCGGCCTCCAATTGAGAATAGGATGACGCCGCAACGTCCCACCCAAGCACGTTGAGCTGGGCGACAACCTCGGTTGCGGCCAGACCGCGCACCTGCCGCATCTTCTTGAGCTGCGGGCCGAACACGGTCTTTGCTTTTCCACCTGGAGAAATCCTTCCTGGCACGCGAGTTATAATACGCGCAAATGGCCCATGTTGATTTCTACTAGTAGAATTCTGGCAACGGTGTCACTCATTGGCAATCGCTCCATCTTATGAAACTGGATTGCGTTCTCATTCAACAGCTCGAAGAGCTTACCGACGGCCAGACGGTGCATTTGCATGCGAATCTTGCAGGCGCATACCGGACGGCCATCGAGGAGTTCAATCGGACGGGCGACGATGCTTACCGCTTGATTGCTGAGGAGGCGCAAACCGGCCTTCGCGTTTTGCTCGCAAGGCTGCGCCTCCAACGAGGGGCGTACCTCGTGCATTGGGAATAGATTCCCTCCAAAAATGGCCGCCGTAATTTGGTGGCTCATTCCACCTGCCGCGTTATCTGCTCTTGGCTCCTAGGAAAAAAGAACGGGGGCCGCTTTCCGCGAGCCTGGCGTTGCTCCCGGTGCGCAAACAATGCAGCGAACGATGCCTGTTTCTGTGGAAAAGTGGTCTTTTCGCGTCGCTTTTCCGCTGTCCGACCAGAGATTGCCAGGAATAGACAAAACATACATAGTATGTATTGTTTCTTGCATTGGGCTTTCCCTTCTGCTAGGAATTTCAAGCTGATGAAATCCAACACACCGCCAAAAACCAAAAAGCGCATCCCGCTTGTCCTTCGCACCGATTTGATTGACCGCCTTTTGGAGAAGGCCCAAACCTTGCAGCAAAATCCCAATAATTTCGTCAACCTCTGCGTGGAGGGCGTTCTTGATGCGATGGATTCCCCCGGGGATTACAAAATCCCCATTCTCGATCTCTACAACCAGGTCAAGGGAAAGACCCTTCTGACTTCCAAGCCTGTCATGGCCATTGTCTCCGCGTTTTATCCCGAGATTGGCGAGATGGACGAACAGGTGCAAAAAATTCTCATGGAACTGGTCGGCAGGCACGAGGGACGC
>JAXIPG010000277.1:0-15176 GCA_045403045.1 Terrimicrobiaceae bacterium | reverse complement strand
CCGCGACTTCTGCTTTCCTTGTGCGCCGACGCGGGGATTTTCAATGCGAAAGTCATGCAGCATGAGGGGATGGTCCGCTTCGCGTCGATTCAATCGTTGGTCTCGACTGAGAGAGCGTGTGTTTGGACGCTCGGCGGCGTGCTCGACGATGCGCAATTCACGCAGCTTCTGAAGGAATCAGAGCAAGCGCTCCGACCGTTCGTTGCCTCGGATGGCACCCTCGCCTTCGTGATGCCGGCGCTTATCGTCACGGCTGCCAAAGCGTGCGCCGAGCTCGGCTAGAGAAACGTGCGGTGATGTCATCGCGACCGATGGCTTGAATGCTACGAATTAGTGATTGATTTCGTGCTTCTTTCGGGCGCAATCGAGCTATGAACTCCGTGTTCAACGATCCGGCATTCTGGCACCGAATGCAGTTCGCCTTCACGATCACCTATCATTATTTGTTTCCCCAGCTGACGATGGGCTTGGCCTGGTTCATCGTCTATTGGAAATGGCGGGCGTTGCGAACCGGACAGGAACGATACAACCTGGCGACCCGATTCTGGGCCAAGATCTTCGGCCTGAATTTTGCAGTTGGCGTGGTGACGGGGATTCCAATGGAATTTCAGTTCGGCACGAACTGGGCAGCGTTTTCCAAGTATTCGGGTGGGGTGATCGGGCAAACGCTTGCGATGGAAGGAATGTTTGCTTTCTTTCTCGAGAGCGCCTTTGTCGGTGCGCTCGTCTGGGGTGAGAAGCGGCTTGGCCCGCGGAATCACTTTCTGGCTGCAGTTGGCGTGGCTACCGGAAGCTGGCTGTCCGCTTACTTCATCCTTGTTACCAACGCCTTTATGCAGCACCCGGTCGGCTACGCGGTGACCCCGGATGGCACGCTGGAGATCGCGGACATCGGCGCCTATTTGCTCAATCCCTGGGTGATGGTTCAATTTGCTCATAATCAAGCCGCCGCCGTGGTTACCGGTTCGTTCGTGGTGACTGCGATGGGTGCGTTCTACACTTTGCGAAAGCTTTATCCCGAACAGGCCCGCCTCTATTTGAAGTATGGCACGGCGGTCGGGCTCGTCGCCTCTATTCTCGTTGCGTACCCCACCGGCGACGAACAGGCCAAGATTGTCGGACGTCATCAAGAGGTCGCGCTCGCCGCGATGGAAGGCCGTTTTCACAGTGGTCCCATGGCGGAGATCAGCATGATTGGGCAGCCGAACGTGCGTGAGCGCAGGCTCGACAACCCGATTGCGATACCGGGTATCTTGAGCTTTCTGGTCAACGGTTCCTTTCACAGCAACGTTCGAGGCCTTGAGGAGTTTCCGGAAGATACCTGGCCCGATAACATTGAGCTGCTCTACTACGCGTTTCACCTCATGATAACTTTGGGGATGATTTTCATCGCGCTGATGGCGCTGGCTAATCTGCAGCGATTCAGAGGACGGCTGGAATCAAGTAACTGGCTGCTCTGGCCGCTGATGTTGGCCTTCCCGTTCCCCTACCTCGCGAACACGCTGGGCTGGATGACCGCTGAATTGGCGCGCCAACCGTGGATGATCTATGGTCTTTTCCGGACAAGTGAGGGTTACAGTAAAGTGGTCAATCCGGGCAGCACGGTGTTTACCCTCATTGGGTTTGTCGGCCTCTACATGATTCTCGGACTGCTGTTCCTCTTTCTGGTGGGCCGCGAAATTCAGCACGGACCGGAGGCTGATCATGGTTGAAATCTGGTACGGAATTTTAGCGTTCACGCTGATCGTGTATGTGACGCTCGACGGACGCAATTTCGGGGCGGGGATCTTGCATCTTATCGTTACAAGAACGCCGGCGGAACGGCGGCAGATAATAGCAGCCATTGGGCCGCTTTGGTCGTGGCACGAGGTATGGCTCGTCGCCTTCGGGGGGGTCATGTTTGTTGCCTTTCCGCGTCTCCTGGGGTCCGCCTTCTCGGGCTATTATCTGGCTCTCTTTCTGGTTCTCTGGTGTCTGATTCTTCGTGGCATTTCTTTGGAGGTCGGCGGCCATGTCAATGATCAGATGTGGCAGTCCTTCTGGGACTTTGTATTTCCCGTGTCCAATGTGCTCTTGGGTATTCTTTTCGGCACGGCCCTGGGCAACGTGGTCCGCGGTGTTCCGCTCGAAGAGAACGGCGAGTTCCACATGGCCTTTTTCACCGATTTTGGGGTGCGTGGAAATGTCGGTTTGCTCGACTGGTATTCGATTTCGATGGGGGTCGTCTGTATGGTCGTGGTGACGGCGCATGGTGCGACCTACCTAACCCTTAGGACGGAAGGTCCGGTGCATGATCGGTGCGAAGCAATAGCGCGCAAACTTTGGACCATCGTTCCCGTGCTTTTTGTCGTGATCACGGTGGAGACGTGGTACGTCCGGCCGGAGCTATTCGGAGGCATGATTCGAAACCCGATATCGTGGCTTGCGATTCTTGTTTCTCTCGCTGGCGTTCTGGCCGTCTTTATGGGCCTTCGGCGGCGCTTGGAATTGAGGACTTTTGTGGGTTCCTGCATGATCATCGTTGGTCTTCTTACTGCCGGCGCCGCGGCGATTTTTCCTGTGATCTTGCTCTCTACCCTTGCACCGGAGAATTCTCTGACCGCTCACAACAGTTCGGCAGGCCAGATTAGCCTGAAAGTGGCGATAATTTGGTGGCCATTCGCGCTTGCGTTGTCCTGCACATACTTCTGGTTCGTTCTTAGCCACTACTCCGGGAAAGTGAAAGTTAGCGAGGACACCCAGGGGCTCTACTAGCAGAAGTTCTTGAATTATGCAACTGTCGTCCCGCATAAGCGCATTTCACCGTGGATGCAGGCGGCTATTCGCTCCGCGCGCTCGTTGATTGATAGGCGAGACGGACGATCTCAGATCAACCAGGAGAAATACTATGCCAGACAAATACCCTTCGATGACGGCATTATACGACGATCCATTGAATGTCGAGGGAACCACGTACGGAAAACGCTGGAAGCGTCACGAATGGAGTCAGCTCGTGGAAGCTCAGGCTACCGATAATCCTGCGACCCAAAAAATTGTTCTCGCGATTCATGGTGGCGGGATTGAGGGAGGAACGAGCGAAGTCGCTCTATCAGTTGCAGGCTATCATCCTGCCACATTTGCTCCAGCTACAGACCGCTATGGATTCCATGACGTGTGGATTTTTGAAGGTCTGCTGAATTCCGGTAATAGTGCCTTACATGTCACCTCTGCCAATTACGATGATCCAATTGCTTTGGAACTGGTTCAAAATGCGAAGCGTTGCATTTCAGTACATGGTTGTAGTGATGATGATGCTAATGGGAAACTTCAAATCGGTGGGCTTGATACCGAACTCGAGGAAATCGTCCTGGAGGAACTGACTTTAGCCGGGATACCCGCTGAAATTTCTACCAACCCGCAACTAAATGGTTCTGATCCTGCTAACATCTGTAATAAAACGCAAATTAGCAGCGGCGCACAGTTAGAAATGGGAACGAGTTATCGCGCGTCATTGTTTGCTCCTGGCCCCAACTTTTTCCTTAAGGATGCAGGAGCGTACATCGATACGGTGAACTACATGCGTAAGAATAACACGAACGCTGAATTCTGCAAATTGACCAGGGCATTAAGAAGGGCGATGAGTCGCGTATGTTAGATCTGCCAGACCGAACCGCTCAGGGGGCGTCTTGGTCCTGCACCGGAACCCGTGACAGCACCGAGTGCCGCTCACGAGCGACGGGAGCGAGGATTGCGACGAGCAGCACCAGCACCGCAACAGCCAGCAACGCCCGGTCCAGCGGCATCAGGTGGGCGAGGAATCCGATCAACGGGGCGCCCAGCAGAAAGCCGCCGTAGCCGATGGTCGACACCACTGCGATGGCTCGACCACCCCGCCCCGGTACCTCGCCCGCCGCGGACATCGCCGACGGGAACACCACGGACAGCCCGAGACCCCAGGCGCCGGCGCCGATCAGCGCGGTCAGGGTCGAGGGTACCAGGCACAGCACCGCCACTCCAGCGCTGGCGATCGCACCGGCCGCCCGCAGCACTGGCACCCGCCCGAAGCGCTGGATGACGGGCCCGCCGACGAACCGGCCGATAGCCATCGTCAGGTTGAAGCCAGCGTAGGTTAGCGCACCCAGCGCCGGCGGTGCGTCGCGATTGTCCACCAGCATCAGAGCGAGCCAGTCGTTTGCCGCGCCTTCACCGACGGCGGTCGCGAACACGATGATGCCGAGCAGGATCTCCACCTGGCTGATCGGCGACCGTCGCAGTGCGGCAATGGCCCCGCGATCGGAGGCGAGCACTTGCGGCTCGTCAAAGATCGGTTCATCGATTGGCTCTTGGGTCGCGGCCGGGTGCAAGCCGGCATCCGGGAGGTAACGCGCGGTTGCGAACCACATCGCCACGGCCAACGCCGCGGACACCCCTGGCAGCTGCCAGGCCAGAGGCAGCCCGATTGAGGCGGCGAGGGCGCCAGCCAGGGCGCCGGCCACCGCACCGAACGAGAACAGTCCATGCCAGTACGGCATCAGCACCTGTCGACGGCGCTGCTCGACCAAGTGTCCCTGCACGTTCATGGCAACGTCACCGATACCGGTGCCCAGGCCGGTTATCAGCAACATCAGCGCAAGCACCGGCACCGAACCGGCCAGCGGGAGCGTTGCCCAGCCGCCCAGGCAGAGCGCGGTCGCCACCCGGCTGACCGTCTGCGAGGAGTACCGGTCCACCAGCCGGCCAGTGAACGGCATCCCAAGGATCGATCCGATTCCCACACAGACCAGCGCGAATGCCAGCTGTGTCGGGGTCGCGCCCACCTGATCGCGAATTCCTGGCATCCGGGAGAACGAAGATGCCATCACCAAGCCGTTGCCAAAAAACATCACGGCAACCGCAAACGGCGAACCTATCGGCGACGCGATGCTAGTTTGTTTCAGAAGAGACATGATTTGTTGCCTAGCAAGGCTTTCTGCGTAAGTCACACCGTATTGGCGCAGCTCAATCCGGGAGCCGCGTAGCTTTTCTAGTCTAAGTCTCCCGAGGAACTGGCTGTCCAACGCATTGAGCGGACGCAAGTTGCATAAATCGAGTGATCTGCGTCGGGCATCAATGCCAGTTCCTCGCACAAGTCACGATTCCACAGGCATTTGTGAACGCTAGCTAGAATTTTTTAAATCGAAATAAGACACGATAATACTACATAACTTGTTCAACACAATTGTACTACGAGTGTATGTATCCTCGATTAATTTCACGTTGTCCGAAAATTTCTCTTGCTCTATGCTGTGTATAAGATAATTTTCTACATGGTTTAGGGGGCTTCCAATGAGGGTCGATAGGGGTATCGACAGGGCGGAAACAGAATGTCGCCGCGGTGTTCGCGAGATGCCGCGGCGACAATCTTTTAGGGGCCCGATCATCGTCTTCTGCGCCTCTGTGGCAGCACGAAGTTGCCAATCTGCCGAAGGCTCGAGGTGTCTCAAACGACATTGTGGCATCGTGTGTCCCCCGATCTTCGGTGACAACGACTACACCACGACCCACAATAGATCCGGTGGACTAGCGACTCGGGACACGAGAGCTAGATTCCGTGCTCTGCGGGTAGTCGCCCGGACTTAACGGCCTGCTCGAGCGCCTTGTGGTCGGCTTCTGTCTAGTCCGCGTAGGCGCGTGCGAAGCACGCGAATGCCCGGTCGGCGGCGTCGCCCTTGCCGAGATAGCCGGATACAATCGTGGCATCGGTTGAGCGGGCGTGGCCCTTGGCGAGCAGGGTGCCGCAGATCCGGCCGTAGTCCATGAGCGCGGAACCATCCATGCCTTCGACGGTGACCGCGCCCTTCATGTCGCGGAACTGACGGACGTAATAGTCGCGCTTATCCACCGTGGTCCAGCCGAGCAGCGGGTCGCTGACGGGTCTGCAGGGTCTGTTGGTACTCCACGACCCGCTGCCCCTGATGCGCGTGCCACGCGGTGGCACCGTGGACAAACGAGGCCACGCACGATCGCCTGGCCTGCTTCAACTGGAGGAAGAGCATGTCTTGCGCGCCGTTGCCCTGCAGCAGCACAACGAAAGCTCGCAGTCCCACACTGCCCACACCGACCACCTTGTGGGCCACGTCTACCACCACATACGAGCTGAGCACCCGGTGCCAGTGCTGCGGAAGAGTTTGCAGATAGGCCTCCAGCCCGTCGACGAGACGGTGCTTCTCCTCATCGGATACGTGCGTCACGACGGGCGGTTGTTCCACGATGTGACGCTCGCCATCATGTTCGCGGGTCAGCCTGGGTAGCGCACGATCGCTGGTTCTGTGGCGTGCCAGATTCGCCGAACGCTCGATCTCCGCACGCAGCGACCAGTCCGCCATCTCAAGCCGCATCCGGTCGATGTCCATCCGGTCGAACGAGCGGGCCAACAGCGGCTGCTCGGCGAGCCGGCCAATCTGCCGGCGATACGCCGCCGCGCACCACAGCACTGCGTCCTCGCAGGTTCCTTCGGCCAGGCCGTTCTGCCGGCCGGCCACCCAGATACTCGTCGACAGCCGCCACATGTCCCACTCCCATGGGCCTGGGTGTGCCTCATCGAAGTCGTTGAGGTCGAACACCAAGTCGCGCTCCGGTGAGGCGTAGAAGCCGAAGTTGCCCAGGTGTGCGTCGCCGCAAATCACCGGCTCGATGCCCGTTCTCGGCATACTCGCGAAGTCCTCTGCCATCAGGGAAGCAGCACCGCGCAGGAAGGCATACGGCGACGCGACCATCCGGCCGACCCGCACCGGGACGAGGCGTTCCAGGCGCCCAGAGTGCGCCTCCTCGACGAGATCGACCGGGTCGGGCCTGTCCTCTTTGGGCCGCCAGCGGCCCAGATCGCCGCGCTTCACCTTGTCTCGCAACGCATGGCCTGCCGCCCTTCGCTCCTTGTCCGTCGGCAATGCGGTGCGCAGTTCGTTCGTCATCTGGTCTCCTGCTATGGATTTAGTATCCAAGCGATTCAACTCGACTTGGATGCCTCTCCGCGATTGAGCTATCACGTTTTCTCGTGAGAGCCGTTACTGGGAATATGAGTCCTTAATAGAGAGGCGTTCTCCGTCTGTCAATTTTTCGAGTTTGGTGTCGTGCAGTTCGCCGACAGTATCCTCGCAATCATCCATAGAGGCCTCACGCAGATATACGTTTTCGGGGGTGCAGTCGAGTTCTGTGAAGGGCGCCATGAGGCTCCGCACGCTATTTTCGCCGCCGACAATCGTCGCTCTGGTGGTGCGGCCTGCTCCATGGGCTTGCGGTGAGCTTGATTGCGGTTACGGGGACCCTTCCGCTGAGCCAGGCGCTCTCCGCGCGGACATGGCCGGGTAGACAATACCTTCTCATCCGCTTAATCCGCGTCATCCGCGGTGAACATTCCTCGGAACTTCTTCGCCGGCTCAAAAATGAAGAAAAATTTAACTTCGATTCAGCATTGCTTAATCGTCCGCAAATACACGGGGAGCACGATTCGCGTTGGAAACAACGCAAAGAAACGAACTCCTTATGAAAAAACCCTTATCTAAACAATTTTTTAATTTCTTTTCAGCTTCGGTTGAGCCGAAAGCGCGAAGCTCCGAATCAACAAAGCAAACCAACCTTCAATCCATCCAACGAATATGACTAACACGAATCCCACAACTTTTAGAGCAAGAAGCACCGGACTTCCCCACGCGGGAGATCCCCAAACACACACATCCTGACAAACAAAAATACACAAAATTCTCCAAACTTAACCCTTACGAAATCCCAATGAAAAAGAAACCAATCTACCAATCACTCTACGTGCAGGTGATCGCCGCGATCATTATCGGAGTCCTGCTCGGTCACTTTCTGCCCGGCACGGGCGAAGCCATGAAGCCGCTCGGCGATGGCTTTATCAAGCTAATCAAAATGATGATCGCCCCGATCATTTTCTGCACGGTGGTGGTCGGCATCGCCGGTATGGAGGACAAGAAGAAGGTCGGCAAGACCGGCGGGCTCGCCCTCCTCTATTTCGAGATCGTCAGCACGATCGCGTTGATCGTGGGGCTCGTCATTGTCAACGTGGTCAGACCCGGAGCGGGTATGAACATCGACCCCGCGACGCTCGACGCCAACGCGATAGCGCAATACACCAGCCCGGGCAAGATGCAGACGACGACTGAGTTCATCATGCACATCATTCCCACGACGATCGTCGATGCGTTCGCCAAAGGGGAGATACTGCAGGTGCTATTGATCTCAGTGTTGTTCGGGTTCGCCTTGCACGCCTTCGGTGGCAGGGGCACGCTGGTCTTCGATATCGTCGAGAAATCGTCCCATGTTCTGTTTGGGATCGTAGGCATCATCATGAAGGTCGCGCCCATCGGCGCTTTCGGTGCGATGGCGTTCACCATCGGCAAATATGGCGTCGCTTCCCTGTTGCCGCTCGCTAAGCTGATGGGCACGTTCTACGCGACCTGCCTGGTGTTCATCTTTGTCGTGCTGGGGACGATCGCCCGCGCGCACGGATTCAGCATTTGGAAGTTCATCAAGTACATCAAAGAGGAACTCCTCATCGCGCTTGGCACTTCGTCCTCCGAATCGGTGCTGCCGCGCATGATGGCGAAGCTCGAGAACCTTGGCGTCAAGAAATCGACCGTTGGGTTGGTGGTCCCGACCGGGTATTCGTTCAACCTGGACGGCACTGCGATCTATCTCACGATGGCTGCCGTCTTCATCGCCCAGGCGACGAACACCCCGCTTAACCTCACCCAACAGCTCACCTTGCTCGGGGTGTTGCTGCTCACCTCCAAGGGCGCGGCAGGGATCACCGGCAGCGGCTTTATCGTGCTGGCCGCGACCCTTTCGGCGGTTGGCCACGTTCCTGTCGCAGGTCTCGCGCTCATCCTCGGTATCGACCGTTTCATGTCGGAAGCGAGGGCGCTTACCAATCTGATCGGCAACGGTGTGGCCACCGTGGTGGTCGGCAAGTGGTGCAAGGAGCTCGACGAAAACCAAATGCGTCGCCATCTCGACCAAGAGACTGATTTGGAAGCCGAGGAACCTGAGTTAGTCCTCGATGAAAAAGAAGAACACATGCCGGTGTCCGGCACACGAGCACTTGACGATGTTGAGGAGCTCGATCCCACGCGCCCTGTCGCTGTCCGATAGGGTTGCGCACGAACACATGAGGAAGTTGAAGAACGAGAGCTATCGCGGCTGGTGCTAACGGCCGGAAACCGATAGCAAAAGGAAATGCCATGCAGGCGGGGTTATCGAGCGACTATCGATGCCCCGCCTGCTACAGGCATGATGCATTTTCACTGGGAACGATGAATCTACCCAACCACCAACTTGCAATGACCGTACTAATGACTCCGGACATGGCAAACTTTGCCGGCAATGTGCATGGCGGCACCATCCTGAAGCTGCTGGATCAGGTTGCCTACGCCTGCGCAAGCCGATACGCTGGATGCTACGTCGTCACGCTGTCCGTAGACCAGGTTACCTTCCGTCAGCCGGTCCATGTCGGCGAGCTTGTCACCTTTCTCGCCTCCGTCAACTACACGGGCACTACCTCGTTGGAAGTGGGCATTAAGGTCATCACAGAAAACATTCGGGCTCACCTCGTGCGCCACGCCAATAGCTGCTTTTTCACAATGGTGGCGGTGGACGAGGGGGGCAAGCCAACCGTCGTGCCACCTCTTAAGCCGTCCACTCCCGACGAGCAGAGGCGCTTCGAGGGAGCAAAGGTGCGCAAGGAATTGCGCCGGGAGTTGGAGGCACGGTATAGAGCGATGAAGCAAAGCCGGACATAGTTAACTCAACCGAAATTCCCTCTTGGAAACTCTTTGCTCAGCCGGCCGTTCAATATGCAGAAGCACTCGGACAGCGGCAGTTTCGCTCCCTGTAAATCTGCGCGATGCGCTCGAAGATTTCGCGTCAGCACACAGCGGCGCTCGGCGACGGCGTGCTCGATCAGTTTTCGCCCGAATAAATCGTTGCCGGCAAGGCGCGGTCGTACCCGAGAAGCCTGATCGATTTCGCCAGCGGCAGCTTTTTCGGGTTGCGGGGCGCGCCCCGCAACCCTAAAAAGCCCGTGTTTGACTTCCGGGCCCACTTTTGTCACTCTGCGCCCATGGAAACGCACGCTTTCGGCTTCAGACTCCCGGCCAACGCCCCGGAGGGCCAAAAGCGATTTCCTATCACTTGAATATTGCAGTTCTGGGTTTGGGAATCATCGGAAGCGCATGGGCCAAGAATCTAATAGACGACGGCAATACCGTGCGCTGTTGGAATCGAACGCCCAAGACGTTTCCGAATTTTTACGCCCCGATTGAGGAGGCGGTGACTGACGCGGAGGCGATCTTCATCCTTGTCGCCGATCCACCGGCCGTGCAGTCGGTGCTCGATCAAATCCGGCTGCGACTTCGGCCAGGGCAGTTGGTAATCCAGTCTAGCACCATCTCGGCGGAATGGACGTTGAAGTTTGCGGAACAGGTGAAGAAAACCGGTGCGCTTTTTCTGGAGGCGCCCTTCACCGGCAGCAAGTTGGCGGCGGAACAACGTGAAACAGTTTATTATCTCGGTGGTGATACGGGGCTGATCGAAATGGCCCGTCCGATTCTCGAGCCGATCTCGACCGCTATCTTGCACATCGGACCCCTGGGAAGCGCTTCCACGCTTAAGCTCGCGATGAACATGAACATCGCCGGTGTTGGCCAGATCTTGTGCGAAAGCCTGACCCTGTCCCGTGCCGCGGGCATTCCTGACGACATCTATTTTGCCGCCCTGGGCCGCAACCTGGCCCATTCCGGTCTCGCCGACCTGAAGGAACCCAAATTGCGGAAGCATAATTACAGCCCCCAATTTTCCCTCAAGCACATGGACAAGGATTTGCGTCTGGCGCTGGAAACGGCGGACAGCTTCTCGCTCCCGCTCGAACAAACAGCACGTCTCAAACAAAGCTACGACGAGGGGATCGCCGCCGGCTGGAAGGAACACGATTTCATCGGCCTCATCCGGCTGCTCCAAAAATCGTGAATTTTTCGAACGATCTTGCTTGGGCGCACGGTCTCGCCCGACTTGGGCTGGGGATAAACATTCGCCGAATCAATTAGAAACTACCGGATTCGGCGCTGTACGCGAGATGCGGCAAGGGCATTTCCGGCGCGCCCGGCAAAACATACCGCCGAGAATCTCCCTTCGCGCTCGGGGCGCTCACCGGCAGCAGCACGTCGTCGCCCAGATGGGTCGAGCGGAACTGATCCGGTTCGAGCGAGCTCGCCGCTCCGGGATGGTGATGACAGAGGAGGAACTGCGCCTGCCCGAGCAGCATCATGCGCTCGCAGGCAGCCATGTTGTCCGCCACCAGTCGCACGCTGGCGCCGAGTGGCTCGCGTGCTTCCAGGCCGCGCAGCCAAGTGGGAAAAAACGTCAGCGACAGCGCATGGGTGGCGGCGAAGTGCAGCGTTTCCGCACTTTCAAGTGCCGACTCGCGCACCTCCTCGCGACCAAGATAGAGGCGGCGCAAGGTCTCCTCGACGATGGGGCGGAAGCGCTCGCCGGGTGGCGTCAGGTGGACAGTCGGGGTGCGGTCGAACAGCGGCGCGCCGACCCACGCTTCCAGCGCGCGAATGCGGCGGCTGAACGCAGGCTGCGTGATGTACCGGCGTTCGGCCGCGCGGAGGAAGTTCCCGGCTTCGACCAGCGCGATGAAGTCTTCCAGCCAGGCGAGTTCCATTGGCCTACGTCCGATGCGCCTGCTCAGTGGGGCAGGAACTCCAGCAATTCGCCGAGCAATTGCTCGGGAGCCTCTTCAGGAACGTAGTGGCCGCATGGAAGTGGGTGACCCCGCACATTGCGTGCGAGGCGCCGCCACTCCTCCAGCGGCCGGAAGCATTTTTCGACTGCGCCGTGCGCGCCCCACAACACGAGCATGTCGCACTCGATCTTGCGGCCCGCCGCGAGGTCCGCGCGCTCGTGATCCAGATCGATGCCGGCACTGGCGCGATAGTCCTCGCAGATACCATGGGCGGTGCCGGGCGCCTTGAAGCAGCGGAGATATTCGGCGAATGCCTCGGGTGCGAAGTGCGAGAGGCCGGCACTGCGTTTGCCCATGAAACTCTTCAGGAAAAATTCCGGATCCGCATTGATCAGGGTCTCTGGAAATGGCGCCGGCTGGATCAGAAGGAACCAGTGAAAATAGGCTTTGGCGAATTCCATCGTGGTCTGTTCGTACATCGCCAGCGTCGGTGCGATGTCCAGCGTAACCAGCTTCTTGACGCGCTGCGGATGATCAAGCGCCAGACGATAGACGACGCGCCCGCCGCGATCGTGGCCGACCAGAAAGAAATCCTCGTGGCCCAGCGCGCACATCACGTCGACCTGGTCCTGCGCCATCACGCGTTTGGAATAGTTGCTGTGGTCGGGCAACCCTTCCGGCTTGTCGCTGTCGCCGTACCCGCGCAGATCCGCCGCGACCACGGTGAAACGGGTCGCCAATTGTTCGGCGATCTTGTGCCAGATCGCGTGGGTCTGTGGGTGGCCGTGCAGCAACAGCAGCGCCGGGCCCGTGCCGCCCCGCACGAGGGCGATCTCTAGGCCGTTCGCGCGAACGCGCCGCTCCTCAAAACCTGCAAACATGTGTGTCTTTCTAGAGTTGTGGAAAGCCGCCGCTTACGCGAGCCAGGGGTTCGCAGCGTGGAATGCCCGCTCGAAGCGGCGAATGTCGCCGGCGTACTCCAGCGTCGAACCCACCGGGTCGAGACCGCGCACCAGCGCGTCCTTGCGCAGCGGATCGATTTCGAAGCGGATCACGCGGCCATCGCCTTCGATCGTGATGTTTTCCGCCGGCAGATCCAAGGTGAGCCGGTTGTGACCCGAGTTCCCCGCCACTGCGACCAGCGTCTCTATCTCGGCCGGTGTCAGCGTTACGGTCAGCACGCCGTTGCGCAAACAGTTGTCGTAGAAGATGCCCGCGAAGGTGGTGCCGATCAGCGCGCGGATGCCGAGCTGCGACAGCCCCCACACCCCGTGCTCGCGGCTCGACCCGCAGCCGAAGTTGGGGCCGACCACCAGAAAGCGCGTGTCTTCCCAACCCGCGCGGTTCAGCAATCTGCGCCAAACAAATACGAATTATAATCAGCTCCACTGCCCTGAACACAAGAACGCTATGAGCCTTTCCATCGTTGGATTTTGATCGCCGACAACAAATCACGGAGAAGTTACGACATAGTTAACTCAACCGTTCAAGCGGACGGCGAGCGCTGCGACATCGTCCGGAAGGTTCGAGGTTCCCGCAAATTCGATTGAACGCGCGTGAATCCGTTCCACAAGCGCTTGCGGCTCCAATGCAATGTCTTCCTCGATCCAGTTGATAAGATCAGCCTGCTCGAGCATTTTGCCATTTGGGCTTGCAAGTTCCACCAGACCATCGGTGAAGAAGAAAATCGTATCGCCAAGCTTCAGCTCTAGTGTGTTCTCCTGGTATGCAAGCTTTGGAAAAAGCTTGGGATCCATGATGCCAAGAACTGGCCCGCCCGTCTTCAGGATGCGTACGGGTTCTCCGCGTCGAAAGAGGAGAGCCGGCTCCTGGGAAGCCTTGACATAGGTCATCGTCCGCGCAGAGGGGTTGAAGACCGCATAAAACGTGCTGGCGAAATTCCCTCTTGGAAACTCTTTGCTCAGCCGGCCGTTCAATATAGAGAAACACTCGGACAGCGGCAGTTTCGAATGCAAAACGTCATCGATAAGGACTTTGAACATCGCCGAAAGCAAGGCCGCGGGAACGCCGTGGCCGGTGATGTCCGCGAACACGACTCCGAGCTCATCAGTGCCATCAAAGTGAATAAAATCGACGAAGTCGCCGCCGATGTCTCCCGAGGGAATGAAGAGAAGCCCAAGCTCCAGGCCCGGCACAGAAGGGAGTTCCCCAGGCAACATGGCGCGTTGGATCTTCCGCGCGAGACTCAACTCCAGACGCATATTTTCATCGCGCTCCGCGAGCTCGTCCATGGCTCGCTGGAGCGCGGTGATATCGTTCCAAACGCCGATGACTCGCGCGACGTTGTTACCCTCATCGAGAAGAGGCGAATACCAGGATTCAAATACAAGGCCGCCAACGGTTCGCACTGAGGTAAAGGTTTCCCCTTTGAACGCGCGCTGGAAATCCTCCACCACCCCTGGCACAGCTTTGTAGATATCAAACACCGAGCAACCATCGAGCTCGCCTTGTTCGCGTCCCAGCTTATCGAGACCTTTGCCCCGGCAAATGGCGAAGACACCGGTTGCATCGACGGCAAAGAGAATGATTGGGGCACCCGCTACGACGGTATCCAGGCGCTCTCGGGTTTCAGAAAGCTCTTCCCGAGCTTCTTCGCGTTCCCTTGCGACGCGCCGAAAGAAACCTGCAAGCAAGAACAACGCGAGCACGAGCAGGAGGACGAGAGAGACGTTAAAATAGGTGTAGATGTTCCGGTTGATCCAAACACCGTGGATGTCGCCGATATATTGGCCCCGATAGGTGATTGGGCTGCTGAGCGGTACTCCGCGGATCAGCCCTATCGCACGCAGGAAGTTGTCGATGTAGCTGGCATCTTCGCCCACCTGCATTGTGACGAATGTTCTTCCGTCCGGAAAGACCACTGACGCAGGAGCGAAGCCGCGCCCCCTCGTAAGGTCGATATATTCCTGCGCAGTGGATTGATCGAGGTTCGCCAAAGGGGGAGCAAGAAACCGCGAGTAGCGCTTCAATTGGTCTCTGGCGTTCGCAAGAGTATTTCTCTCATGCCTCCAAATGGAAAAAACACATCCGGCTGCAAGAC
This sequence comes from Terrimicrobiaceae bacterium, assembly GCA_045403045.1. GTDB lineage: Bacteria > Verrucomicrobiota > Verrucomicrobiia > Chthoniobacterales > Terrimicrobiaceae > DASTFP01. The sequence goes on along the minus strand of JAXIPG010000277.1, from coordinate 393 downwards.
AAACTACAACGACGACGGTAACGATGTTCTTCACGAGGCGAGATTCTTGGCAGGGCAGTGCCATCTAGAGCAAATGCCAGAAGAAATTTCCAAATGGCCGAGGCGCAATGGCCTGTCTGCCAGGAAGCGGCAAAGGCAAATGTCCAAAGACCTTGGCCTCTTGCCGATGACACCGCAGACAGGCCATTGCGCCCGGGCCGCCTCTCAAGCAGTTCTGAAAGAATTGCTTGAGAAAGGGCTGGCGCGGCGAGGGGTCTCTGGCTGTGTTGCGGAGGCAGGTCAAGCCTTGGTGGGAAGAAAGGGTCCCACCCCTTTCTTGGGATTGCCCTGCCTCCGCGCCTTGCCAGAGACCCCTCGACACTGCCACCATTTCGGAAATTTATTCTGGCATTT
>JAXIPG010000188.1:0-38427 GCA_045403045.1 Terrimicrobiaceae bacterium | reverse complement strand
ATGGCTTTGCGCATCTGTTTCGGTTGGTGAATCAAGAACCGAATTCCGGCTGTTCGGAGCGGACCTTTCCCTGTTGCCTAAGCTGGAAGCCGCCGGCGCCGTTTTCAAAGATGCGGGCAAGCCCGGAGATGTCATCGCCTTCCTCCGGGCGCGGGGAGCAAACTGTGTCCGCCTTCGCCTGTTCGTGAATCCTAATGGCCGAGCGGGCGTGGTGAACGACCTGCCCTACACGATTGCGCTTGCCCGGAGAGTGAAAGCCGCCCGCATGCAGTTTTACCTGGATCTGCACTATTCGGATACCTGGGCGGATGTGCGCGCCCAATTAGCACCGGCCGCGTGGCGGTATCTTCCCTTTCCCCAGCTCGTGGAGACGATGGAAAAATACACCGTCGAGGTCGTTACCGCATTCAAAAACGCGGGAGTGGCGCCCGACATCGTGCAAGTTGGCAACGAAATCACCAATGGCCTGCTTGGTCCCGCAGCGAGCTTCGAGGACAAAGGCGTGGCGCGGGATGTTGTGTTTGACCGCCTGTGCGACCTGCTCAAAGCCGGTATCCGCGGAGTGCATGCGGCCTTAGGAGAATCCAGCCCGGTCAAAATCGTCATCCACATCGACAACGGCGGAAAACTGGCGGTAACTCGCTGGTTCTTTGATAATCTGACAAAACGCCAGGTTCCTTTTGATGTGATCGCACTAAGTTACTACCCGTTTTGGCAGGGTAGCCTAACTCGGTTACAGAAAAACCTGATCTTTGCGGCCAAGAGATATGGCAAGCCGGTTCTCGTGGCCGAGACGGCCTATCCGTGGGTCGAAACGGAGTATTGGAAAGCGAAAAAGAACCTCAATTTTCCACCAACCCCGCAGGGGCAGAGGCAGTTTTTGGAGGCATTGATCGCCACAGTAAGAGCCGTGCCGCAAAATCTTGGACTTGGCGTTCTCTACTGGTATCCTGAATCCCTCGCCGTGAAGAGTCCTGCGATTCTGGATTGGTGGAATGGCGAATTGTCGCTGTTTGACCGGGAAGGCAACGCTTTGCCGGCCTTGGATGTCTTCGAAATGGGACAATAGGAGAGTTACCCATCCTAGCCTTGTCTGGTCCATTCGCTTGTGTCCGGCAGCCGAGAAATACGACGGAGGAAGGAGATATCTAGGGTGCGAATCCAACGAAGGTCAGGCGAAACTGACCGCCTGAGGATTGACATAAATCAGTGGACACAGGAATTGCGCGAGTGGCCGATGCTTGAGTGGCCGCCAGATCCGGTGCGCCCGGTGAGCCCCACGCGCGGGACGGTGCTTTCTGTGCGCTTTCTCATTCTCTTGGGCGTGGTGGCGCTGTGGGCGTTTTTCATCTGGCTTTTCGACCCGGACCATCGTGGTGATGCCTGGCTTTTCTGGCCGCTGGCGATCGGGTTTATCTATCGCGGCCTGTGTTGGGTCATGGAGTGGAAGTATTACGCGTTTGAGCCGTTTAATCCGCCGAGCCGACCATGGAAGGTGGACGTTCTCACGACATTCTATCCCGGCGAGCCGCGCGGAATGATCCTTCGCACGCTGCTCGCGATGAAGGCGATCCGTTATCCCCATGAGGATTATCTTTGCGACGAAGGCGACGATCCGCTCCTTAAGGATGCCTGCCGTCAGCTCGGCGTGCATCACGTGACCCGCACGTCGAAGAAGGATGCGAAAGCCGGAAACATCAACAATGCGCTCGCTCAGAGCAGCGGCGAAATCGCTGTGGTGCTCGATCCCGATCATGAGCCGTCCCGATATTTGCTGGATCGCACGCTGGGCTATTTCGACGATCCAAAAGTCGGTTTCGTGCAAACCGTACAAGCCTACCGCAACCAGACGGAAAGCATGGTGCTAGCGGCGCAGCCAAACAGACCTACATGTTCTATGGACCGCTCATGATCGGCATGAACGCCTATGGCACGACCCAGCCGATTGGCGCAAATTGCGTGTTCCATCGCGCCGCGCTGGACTCCATCGGCGGCCACGCCGCCGGGCTGTCGGAGGACATGCACACGACCATGCGCCTGTATTCGAAGGGCTGGCAGTCAAAATACATTCCCGAAGTGTTGACGCGCGCTGGTGCCCTCGACGCTTGCGGCCTATTGCAAGCAGCAACTCAAGTGGACCTGCGGCACGTTCGAGTTGCTTTTCCGCGAGTATCCAAAACTCTTCAGGGGATTCACCTTCTGGCAGCGGCTGCACTATTTCATGGCGCCGTTATAATGATCGAGAATACGAGCGCGGGTTTCATCTCACCGGCAGAGTGCTTGCAATGGGCTGCTGGTGGGTTTTTCTCAAGCCCATCTTCGACACTTCCGAAAACGCGATGATTGATAATCAGCGACTTACGTGCAAGCCGAAAAGTGTTGGCACTACATTTGCCGCTGATGGGCTGGAGGGATAGTCAGGCGATTTCCTGAAGGACGGGAGGGGAGGGCGACTTCGGCAGCGCGGATGGCTTGAGAAGCATTGCCCTTGAGTTGACTGCGAAGCCGAAAGCGGCTGCCTTGAAGAAAGAGTTCGACTTGTTGAAGATTGTCCAAGCCGCGCACGACCTCGGCCCACTCGGCCTCAAGGCCCTTTTCCTCCATGCGGATTTCGAGTTCGCGCTTGAGAACCAGGGCCAGGATCTTTGACCTTGAGTGGAGCGGGATCTTTGGCGCGCTGGCGCTCGGGAGTGACTTCCTGCCAGCGAGCGCGGCTCTTGAGCACCACCTTGCCGACCTCCTTGGTGCGGCGCATGCGCACACCCACGATGTAATGTACCGGGGGCTCCATCCGCCCGAGGGTTTCCAGAGTCGCCTCGTGACCATCCCGCGGTCGGCTACCACGCACATCTCGCGGACACGGAACTTGGCTCTCATGCGCTCGAGCGGTCGTGTTGTGCCCGGCCACATCTCGCAGCAGATGGGGCGTCCGCGCACATCAAGAGCCACGCCGACAACCATCTGGCGCAGATCGGGCCGGTGGTCCTTGCTGTGACCGTGGCGACCGATGTTCTGCCCGCCTCCTCCCTCGAAGTAAATGGAGGTCGTGTCAAAGAAGATCAACCCCACTTCGCTGAACAGATCGCGACCCCGATCAAAGAGCCTCTTCGATCAGGTCCTTCGTGATATTCAACGTATCATTCTAAAATACGTTAGCCTATGAGAATAGCGTCACGCACTGCTTTTCTGTTCATTATCTTGACTGCAAGCCTGCCCAACGCAAAAGCAGATTCCAATATGATTACTCGCGACCAACTCGAAGCAATGTTTGAGAATATCCGGGCTAAAACTCCTTGGGATATAGACGGAAAGATGCTTTGGGGCTACTTTTTTTGCAGCGCCATCTGAGGCCGCTCTACTGCCTGCTGCAGAGAGCCTCAAGAAGAAAGGCTATAGATTGGTTGATACTCGCGAAGATGACACAAGGGAATGGTGGCTTCATGTAGAGTTGCTTGAGACACACTGTCGAATCACTGCAGTTGCGTAATGCTGAACTATACAAATTCGCAGATGAGATGAAGATCGACTACGATGGAATGGATGTTGGCCCAGCGGAAGCAGAATAAGCCTGAAGTTTGGTTTCGGCGAAGCCCGGAATGAAACTGGATGGTTGAACAAGCCAGCCGTAGAGTCAGAGGCGGTGAAGTTTTTAGTGAAGAGCTTTCGAGGTAGTATTCAAACGGCGATGGCTGGTGGGGCGTGGAGCAGCACCTGCGGCAGGAGCGTCACGGGCCTGGACGTTGCGTCGCGATGGGCGGACAATCGAGCCGTCGTGCTGCGCGGGCAAAGGTCCGCCGGGCGCATGAGAGGTGCGCCTAAAAGGGTTGATTTCGGGGAGGCGTTTTCAGTTTCTGAGTCGTGCCCGGACTGCGCACGGGGGGGCGATCCTCGCGATCTCATCGAGAAACCTTTGCAGCGCGGGGAGAACGGGGGCAGACCGCTGATCGCCGACACCGCAGACGATGTCGTCCGGAGCGAAGCTCTGCGCCGCGCCGAAGGACGGATCGACGATTCGCTCAGGTCCGGTGCCAATCTCGTTCAGATACGCCAGCACGGAACCCACTGATAATTCGCTAGATACGCAACCGTTTAAAGTAATCTTGCACAAAGCTTGCAAGTTTACTGAGCCAACTCGTAAATGTTTAGAGACCAAAATGCCGCCCCGCAACATATCGATAATTTCCACACGCCCTCTCGGACGTATCGATAATGTTGCGCTCAAGCGCTGGGCGCTCTTCACGGTGGAATAGTTTCCAACCGTGGCTTTCCCCCCTTTAGATCCCCGGAAAGCCCAGCCTCTGCCTTGTGCAGCGTCAGATGGCTCTGCATGGGCTCCTGGACCAGGAATGCGGCTGCTGAAACCATGGCAGAAACTGAAACCTTCAACCGCCCGCTCCCTGTCCACCGGCAAGCAACAGTCACCGGACCGGGGCGCGCACACTTTTATGAACAATACATATCCCTACGTGATCTGCGACATGCGCCAAGCATCATTCGGAGCAAGCTTTGGGTGCCGAAAACTGCTCAGCGTAGCATCACGTTACGCAGAAAAACTGGCAACCGAGAGGGGACATGACGTCGGAGTGTGGTCGGATCTCTCATCCAAATATATGGCAGCATTCGCCCCTGATCACAATACACAATGAAAATCAACACTGAAACTCCAATGATTACCATGTCAGGACACTATATCCGGACGGAATAATGCCAGAGTTTTCTGAACGGAAAAAAGAGGCTAAAAATGAAAACCCTTCCATGTCCCGCGCCACCACCATGCGAAACGCTAGAGGAACTCATTGTGCGACTGCTGGACGGTCCCCCACCGGGGGCGCTAGCAGACCCGCAGGCGGTTCTCGCAGCACTTAGACAATCGGCAGACCGCATCACCCAATAATGTCCATCCAGGAACGCTTCTGGTCCACAGTGAAACGCACCAAAGGCTGTTTGGTTGTGGACTGGATATATTCGGAATGGCTAGGGAATATATCTCTGTTAGGACTGGGCAGCAATTCAGGCCGGACAGGGGCAAGTCAATGAGAATGCCGATTGGTCTGAGCAAGTTTGCAAAGCCCCGCCGCTTCTGCTAGAGACTATGAGCTTTTGGCCAAGCACGGAGAAGAAGGACTGCGCTAGCGGGGATTTTTACGAATATTAGATCGACTCACTCTCTAAACAATCAATTTAACACAACCGTGAAAACAAAGCTCCATACTAATGATATTGTCCGGTTCTCGGGCGAGATCTGGAGAGTTGTTACCACGATAAACGGCAGCAAAGCTGACCTGCGGATCTCTGCAAGAAATCGAAGAGGAGAGGCTCTTAGGCCACGACCCGCAATTCCGGCCTTTCAGGCAGGCTTTCGCGCTCGCCGCCGCGAGGCTCAAAAACCTCAGCCAGTTCCGGTAGTCCGGGCACTCCTCGCGTCTCACCAGCGCCTTCTGGATCTTCCGGTCGAACGCAACCTGTATGTTACGGGGAACTTGCAGCATGAGTGGCGTCTTTCTTGTCGCATAACATCCCGAATCGGATGTTATGCGACATTTCTACGCGCCAGTCGCCCATGTCATTCGTCCTTCCACGTTTCGCCGAAGGATTCTCTCATCTCCCGCTTGACGTTGGAAGTGCCTCCAGGCAGATTACCCTCCGAACGAATGCCAGAAGCCCCTTTTCAGCCCAATAAACGTTCGGATGACTCCGATCTGGCATGATATCCGAAAATCACAGAATCACTTGTTAGACCGCAATCGGTAGCTCGTCACTGCCGCAAAGACCCGCGAGAAAGCTACAGTTTCGATGGACTTCAAGTTTCCGCGAACACCCGACGGTTGGATGAGTATGGTCAGCGCGGTCCTCCTGACAGGGTATTTCGCGTTTGCGCTGTCTGCCTTGTTTTCCCCGTCGAACGATCCCCAGCAAGGGATGGCTCAGGGGTTTATCACTCTGGTGGCCCTCATCCTTCTCTTGTTTGGCGGCGCCCTATGGTTCGGAGTGGCTCGACAGCACCCGTGGGTGGTGCGCATGGTATTTGCCATTACCATCTTTCCTGCACTTAGCCAGATTGCTCAGGAAATTTACTTGCTGATGCGTCATGCACCATAGCAACGATGCTTGCTCCTCCTCAAGGTTCGGGTTCGTTCTCGTAACGCCCATGCGGCCTAACCCTGCGTCAGCGCGGACGCCTCAAGGCCCTTCAGACAAATATTTCTCAGGCCGGTCATTGAAGACGACTCTTCACTGCTCCACTGCCCGCTCATCGCAAATATCAGCAAGACGAAAATAATTTTTCAGGCAGATTTAAAATTCGTACTGTGAGTGATTACATAGAGCTACGGCTCGCCAGCGCCCCCCAAGTGGTGACCCGTGGGGTCTCCACGCCAACTGCGGGAAAGCTCCGCCCTGCAGCTGGGCGCGGCGACGACATGGAAGCCTTTGCCTGCAGCTGTGGCGGCAACGGCGCACCATCCCAGCGGGGCGAGGCTTTGTCTTATTTGGCTCCCCACGGTATGTACCCGCAAGACAACTGCAGCGACCGATACCTTGGCAAAGGAGCAGGGCGGAATTGAGGTGCAAAGCCCGAGGGTTTTTCGACCCTTTGACAGCATCAGCATTCATCTTTACGTTTGGTGTGGCCTGGAGTTGGTTCCAAGCGCGCGGGGAATCAGACCCCGCAATGCGATGGAGCCAATGAAGGGCTCTTTCTGCTTTTCGCCATTCTCCATTGTAGTGCCCGGCAACAGGGGACCGCACACCGGGCGATCCTCACGATCTCAAAGAGTGGACCTTTGCAGCGCTTGCACGCAGACCGCTGATCGCCGACGCCGCAGGCGATGTGACAGTCACCGTTGCCATTCTCGTTCACATATCGTCACGGAACGCGCTGATAATCTGCCAGACACAAACGTTCAAATTCTTCGCACAAAGTTGCAAGTTCGCTCAGCTCGTTCGTATATCTTCACACACCAAAATGCTGCCCAATCACATATCGATAGCTCGCACGCGCCCTCTCGGACGTATCGATAATGTTGCGCTCACGCGCTGGGCGTTATTCACGGTGGAGTAGTCTCCCCCGTAGCTTTCCCTCCTTTTCGCTCCCAAAAGCTCTGGCGCTAGTTCTGGCGCTCGTTGGGGCCCGTATCCAGAAGAGTCCTTTAACCCATTTCGAATCGCTTTTGCCATTAATGAAAATCGACCCTCGGCGTTGTAGCATGATCCCCGCCTTTGCCCTTCGCGGCGTGCGGCATAAGATGCCCTGCATGGCCTCCTGGACCAAGAGTGCGGGCTCTTCGGACAGAACTAAACCATCAACCTCGCCTGCCTTCGGTTCGATACATTTCCGCCCGCCTCAGTAACCGGCAAAGCCAAAGTAGTCCTCATCAGCAACCTGCCCGAGGCGGACACACCTCTTAATGAACATTTTCTTTTTCACAGCAATCGCAATCATACTTGCCTCTTCCTTGGTCCTACTGATTAGGGAAATTGGCTCTTGGAATCTATCCGCAGAAGCAAGAGGAAGAACTGGCCGTCCCGCAAGCCACCTCAATCTCAGCAAAGGACTTCTGCGGTAATTTAAGCTAGGATTATTATAAGCACTCTGCCGCACGCTTCTTGGTCGCGATTATCGCTTTCTTCTTAGTGGTTCTCTTCGTGCAAGATTGCAGCGTTCAACGTGAGAACAACGCGCATATCAATCCGGACATTTTCCCCCACGGCCACCTGACAACAAAGCGAAGGCGTGATGCAATTCTATCAAGACATTATGTCCCAAAAGGAGAAGAAGTGGTATCTATTTCTCCTCACGATCTGGCTGGCATCGGTGGTGGTATTCTTTGGATGGTGGTTCAATCCAGAGCACGTAGTGTCTGGTTTCGGCACCTTCCTGAATACCATCATTATTGGATGGTCTACCCTGCTCCCGGCTTACTACTTCGCGTTATTGTGGAGGATGAAGCGGCCCAATCCCGAGCTTCCCATCCCCTCCGGACGAGTCGCGATGGTTGTTACCAAGGTTCCTTCTGAGTCCTTTGAGATGGTTACTGAGACCTTAACGGCCGTGCTGGCTCAGTCTCATGCCCACGATACTTGGCTGGCCGATGAGGATCCCACAGATGAGATGATCGCATGGTGCGAGGATCATAAGGTGCTTGTGTCTTGCCGGAAGGGAATCTCAGAATATCACCGGACGTCCTGGCCCAGAAGAGCCAAAACCAAAGAGGGCAACTTGGCCTATTTTTATGACCAGTATGGATACGAGCGATACGACTACGTTGTGCAGATGGACGCCGATCATTACCCAGAGCCAGGGTATCTGGAAAATATGCTGCGGCCATTCGGTGACCCAGCGATTGGATACGTCGCCGCACCCAGCATCTGTGATCGCAATGCACACGAAAGCTGGGTAGCCATGGCAAGAGTGGATGCAGAGGCCACCTTGCACGGTGCCCTGCAGGCTGGGTGTAATGACGGATTGGCCCCAATGTGTATTGGGTCTCACTATGCTGTCAGAACATGCGCCCTCAAGTCTATCGGGGGACTTGGTCCCGAACTCGCAGAAGACCATTCCACTACTCTATTAATGAACGCAGGCGGATGGCGTGGAGCCTTTGCCTTTGATGCCATTGCTCACGGATACGGGGCTTATGGATTCTACGATGCAATAACTCAGGAATTTCAGTGGGCACGCAGCTTAATGGCTATTTGTTACGAAGTCACGCCTAAATGCCTGGGCAAGCTAAGCCCCAAGTTAAAGCTCCAGTTCCTTTTTTCTCAGCTCTGGTATCCCTTGACGGGACTAGCCATGCTGGCGTCCTATGTCCTTCCTGTCATGGCGGTCGCCAGTAACGCCCCGCTGATCAATGTGGACTATCTTGATTTTGTGCTCCACTTTCTTCCGACGTCGACGTCTTGCCTAGCCATAGTGCTGTGGGTTCAGAGCAGCGGATGGACCAGACCTGCCAAGTCTCATGTTCTTACCTGGAAGGTAGTTTTATTCCAACTTGTCAGGTGGCCGTGGATTCTCCTTGGATGCCTGGATGCTACTGTCTCTTTTATCGGCAACAAGACTGCTTCTCGTTTCCGTGTCACCCCCAAGGCCGGACACCGGCCACTGCCTTACGGGACACTCTTTTCTTACTTGTCAGTGTCCGTAATTTCTGGAACAGTTGTTTGTCTCGGTAGTCATGGCGCATCTATTCTTGGCTATTATTACCTGCTAGCCTTAAACTGCATTGTGTATCTACTGGTTACCATGACCGTCATTGTCCTGCATTTTGTTGAAGATCTGAAAGTTCGACCCTTGGACGTGATCTCGGACTCGATTGGCGCTTATTGTAATAGACTTGCAACAACAACGCAATCCTCTTAAAATCCTGATTGCAGAATCAAGGCAATATGCCGCAGAGTTCTGATGGAATGACCGCCAAGCAATACACGAAGCTGCGCGAGGGGATCGCCAGCCAAGACAAGGTGTCGATCATGCTTGGCGTCGACATCCGGACTGTGCAGCGCCGGGAGGCTGGCTACATTCCTGTGACCAAGGAAGCCGAGCGCGCCATTCGTTCTCTCGCCGCAGAGGAGCGGGCGCGGCGGCTGATCGAGACGGCTGAGAGCAAACCTGTTCGCGCCAGCCTGGAGCAGATTGCCGAGATGCTGGCTGTCAAGCCTTAGGCGGAGGCGGTGCCTTACGTCCAAGCTTCACCGCGTTGATCACTTGCTTGATGTCAATATCTTCAATGGTTTGCTCGTAGACAGTCTCTTCATCTGCCTGGATGATAATTTTGTATTTCATAAATCGTTCTGTTTCCCATCCTCCTTAAGGAGTTCGCTATAACGAACCGGCATCAGCCGAATCAAATAACACTCAAACGCCGCGAAACTTAAGAACAAAACGCTACGGCCGCCGGCGCGTGAGGCGCAGCTTAAGACAACCGCCTGCCACGAAGCGGACCACGCCGCAGCTTACTGCGGGCTCGGCTTCAAAATCCGCAAAGTCACAATCGTGCCCAAAGGTGAAACTCTGGGGAGCGCGTTAGTTAAACACCTTCGGCTCTACCGCCACGAAGTTGCGGGTAAAACGGGTTCCTGCAAACACCTCGCACGCTACCACGACTATGCTATCGCTGTTTTTGCTGGAAGCGAAGCACAGCGCCGCTTCAATCCTCACAGTGTGAAAGCTTTTTCCGCCTCGAAGGATTGCAGCGCCATAAACAACCTGCTCGTCGCCTGCATGGCGGACGGGAAAAGGAAATCGCCTTATGCGTTCAAATACCTGCAGGCCAGAGCACGCAATCTTGTCAACCAGCCCTCAAACTGGCGCAGGATCCTGGACCTAGCCAAGGCCCTCCTGGAACGCAAAACCCTCACCCGGCGAAGAAGTGAGGGCCATCATGCTCGCCCCTCAAACGCCGGGAACGCTGACTCTTGACAGCTCTCGCGCAATAGAAAAACGGGCTTCGGCCTTGAGGATCTTTATGGAGGGAGGACGCTTATAACAGTAGTCCAGACGTCCCTACATGTCCAGCACTGTCTACGACTGTTATGCCGTTACTGATGGCTCCTCCCATTTGCCAGATTTCGCTGAGCGGAAGATCGCCTCGATTACGGCCATGTTTCTAACTGACCCCTCCAGTGGAACGGGCAACTCCGTACCCTGCCGAATGCTTGTCGAAAACATATCCCCCTGCGTTGTGTATTGGTCGCAAACTTCGAATTCCAAAATCTCCGCTGCCCGGCCTGAGGGATCGTCGCCGTCGTCGATAAATATCCGGCAAGGCTGATCGGGCGGTGCATTGAATGGAACCTCGATCTCGATTCGTCTCTCAGTGCCTAGGATCTGTACTCGCTGGTAAGGGACGACCTGCGTGCTACAGGTGAAAAGGGATGGCCCGGAGGGAAAGTCAAGCATCGCAGAGGTCATCACATCCGTTCGCGTGTCCGGATCGTGCTGGACCAGCCCGCATACTCGGCCGGGTTCTTCTCCAAAGGCGAGTCGAGACGTATAGATAAGATAGCAGCCAATGTCCATCAGCCCGCCGCCCCCGTATTCGGGGATGTTGCGAATGTTCTTCGGATCCCGATTGTTGTAGCTGAAATATCCCATCAAAGATCGGACCGTTCCAATCCTTCCTGCCGCGATCAACTCGATGACCTTGCGCCACTGAGGATGCGTGCGAACCATGAAAGCCTCTCCAATTTTTACGCCCGTACGATCGCGAGCTTCCAGAAGCAATCGGGCCTCTTCAACCGTCAGACTGATCGGTTTCTCGCAAAGAACATGCTTTCCTGCTTCGGCAGCTTTGATCGACCATGGGACATGAAGATGATTCGGCAGTGGGTTGTAAATGGCTTCGATATCCGGATCGCCCAAAAGCTCCTCATAAGATCCGTAGGCCTTTCGAATTCCCAGTTGTTCCGCAGCGTGTTTGGCGCGTTCAACATCCCTTGAAGCGATCCCCACGACTTCAGACCACTCTCCGCGCTGCATGGCTGGGATGACTTTCTTTACCGCGATATCTGCGACACCGATTACCCCCCATTTTACTTTTGGTTTCATGGTTCCTTCAGAGTCTGGTGAAAATTCCACGCATGTCACGCTGGAAGGAGTTTTTGCCGCGCGGGCGGTTACATCCAATTCTTCCCCCGCCCTTCGACTGTCTTCTGTCCTCCGTCTCGGAATCATGTACTCTTCCCCATATGAGTGAGCTTGCTCTTCCCGGATGCACCGTCGTCGATCATCCTCTTGTCAAAGCCAAAGTGACGATCCTGCGGAACAAGGATACGCCTACGGAATTGTTCCGGCGCACACTTCATGAGCTCACCGCCTTGCTCGCTTTTGAAGCCACCCGCGATCTGGAGGTTGGGGAAATCGATATTGAGACGCCGCTTGAGCGATGCAAAGGGTATCGTATTTCGAAGGAGCTAACCATTGTACCGATCCTCCGTGCGGGACTTGGAATGGCCGAGGCGATGTTGGATGTTCTGCCTCAGGCAAGGCTGGGCCACGTTGGAATTTATCGTAACGAGAAAACGTTCGAACCGATGAGCTATTATTTCAAAGTTCCGCTCGATCTCGAAGATTCCGATGTCTTTCTTGTTGATCCCATGCTTGCCACGGGCAACAGCGCCGCAGACGCTGCAGCTAAATTGAAGGCCGGCGGCGCCCGGCGTCTTCGGCTCATCGCGTTGCTTGGCTGTGTGACTGGCGCGAAGCTCTTCCACACGCAACATCCCGAGGTGCCGGTGTTTCTCGCCGCGCTCGATGAGAAGTTGAACGAGCGTGCCTATATCGTGCCGGGACTTGGCGATGCCGGGGATCGCTATTGCGAAACGTGAGGCATTCGTAAGGAAATTCATTTCGACATTTGCTCTAGCAGGAATTCGGCAATGTCATCGGCGGCGGCGGGGCGGCTGAGGGAAGAGGCGGCCTGCTGCCACTCGATCCATTGGCGGGCGCCGTCTGCGAAAGCTCCGCGTGCCGTGGCCGAGATTTGCAGTGGCGTTGTGGCCAGAGCGCCGGCCTTTCTGTCCAGAATAAGGCGGGCATTTCCTTCCTCTTGGCCGGGCACGATTTGGGTGATGATCATCGGAGTCTTGGCAGCAAGGGACTCCTGCACGGTGGCGCCCCCCGCCTTGCTGATGAGCAGATGACTCTCCGCCATCAAGCGCGGCATATCAGGAGTCCAACCAAAGATGTCCACCTTTTTTCCCGCCACTGCTGAGATAGCGGAAATCCGGCGCGCGAGATCTTCATCGCGCCCGGTTGTCACTGCGAGATGCACGTCATCCAAGACCAGGAGGCGCCTGGCGATTTCCGGTGCTATATGGCGTCCCGAGTTGATCACATAGAGAATGCGCCAGCGGCCATCCGGCGGTGGGACACGGCGCGACCCGTCGAGGCTCGCAAAGATTCTTGGAACCGGAAAACCGAAAATACGGACTTTCTGCTCCGAGATCCCGGCCTTCACGAGGATGTCCGCAGTCGGCTCATTCGCGACGAGAAAAAAGTCACTGTGCGCGCGGTACCAGACAGAGTTAATTGTGAGGGAATCAGTGATGATCGTCACCATCCTGAACGGACGCTTTAGCCTTCTTCGGTAAATGAAATCGAGGAGGTGGTTGCAGCCTGGATAAGTTGAAACAATGACTGAGGGGTGGCGTTCCGCAATGAGGCGCATCAATCGCCGCGCTGCAGCTCCGTAAATGCCTATATGTTGTTCAAGAACGCGCGTGCGGTCGAGGATCTCAAAGGCCGTCTGCCAGAAGTGCGGCAAGTGATTGATTACGGCGAGGTAGCCCTTCTCGACGAGCCGGTTGACCCAGCCGTAGGCATCGAGAAAAACATCGCTGACTAAGACATTTGTCTGCGGTGACTTGAGAGTGATTGCCTCTAGCAGATTGCGCGCCGCAGCATTATGGCCTTCACCAAAGCTGGCGGTGAGAATCAACAGCGACTTCACAGCCAGTTCTTGCGTTTGAAGAAGATCACCATGCCTGTCGCGGCGCAGGCCATGGCTCCGAGACAGATAAGGTAGCCAAACGGCCAGTTGAGTTCCGGCATGTTCAAGGGGTGTTCGGTGTTGAAATTCATTCCATAGACACCCGCGAGGAAGGTGAGGGGAATGAAGATGCTCGAAATGACGGTCAGCACGCGCATGATTTCGTTCGTGCGGAAGCCAAGGCTCGACAGATAAACATCCATGAGACCTGTGGCGAGATCACGATAGGTTTCCAGGATATCTACGATTTGTGCAGTATGGTCGTAACAGTCTCGAAGAAAAATCTGGGTTTCTTTCGAGACCAGGCCGGATTCATCGCGGATGAGCGTGTTGAAAATCTCCCGCTGCGGCCAGGCGGTGCGGCGGAGTTGAAGTAAAAGGCGCTTGGCTTCGTAAAGTTCGCGGAGGGTTTCCCGTGAGGGCTTGTCCAACAATTCTTCCTCGATCGCCTCGATGGATTCGCCGAGGGTTTCAAGAATCGGATAAAATTGGTCTACCGTGGCATCGAGCAGCGCATAGGCGAGATAGTCGGACTTCATTTTGCGCGCGTAGCCGCTGCCGACGCGCAGGCGTGAGCGGACTTGTTCGAAGACATCGTGTTCGCTCTCCTCCTGAATCGTTAGCACATAAGATTTGCCGAGAAAGACGCTTAGCTGTTCGAGGGCTATTTTCCGATTCTCCTCTTTGTAGATCATCTCACTAACGATGAAATAATGATCGGTGTAGTGTTCGACCTTTGGCCGCTGCGTGGTGTTGAGCACATCCTCCAGGGCCAGGGGATGGATACTGAATTGCTGCCCGAGTTTGCGGAGCAGTTCGACATCGTACAAACCGTCCACATTTATCCAATTGACCATTGAAGGATCGAAGCGCTGCATCAAGTCCTCGAAAGTCTCGAATTGCCCCTCGAAAAACGTCTCGCTGTCATACTGAATGAGTGTGATGATGGAGGGGCTAACGTCGCCTTCGGCGTGGGAAAACAGCGTAGCCGGAGGGGTGCCCGGAACGTGATACTTGATGCGGATCATTCGGCGTCTAGCTCGCCTTACCTTGGGGGCTCCTGGCAACCGAAAAAGTGATCGAATCCCCTGGGTAGTTCCGTTGATAAAGCGGCCGGCTCGGTAAGGCGCCCGATTTCCGTCAACCGCACGCTTGGAAACCTTTCCTTCCAACCGCGGCGCAATCGAGTGGTCAGCCGCGGAGCAACGGCCATGAGTAACTCGTAGTCTTCGCCGTCGCACATCGCGTGAACGCTGTCGCACCCGCGAGCCTTCGGCAGGGCGGAGGAATCGATTTGGAATCCACATTTACTTGCTGCGGCAAGGCGCGGCAGGTCGGTTGCCAACCCGTCGCTCAAGTCGATCATCGCACGGGCATATCCATGGGCACTGAGCCATCGCCCCTCGACGATGCGCGGCACAAAATCCAGATGCCGCCCGCCGAGAGAACCGCCCAGGGTTCCTGTGACGAAGAGGAGATCGTTCGGTTGGCCGCCCGAACGGGTAATCAAGCGTCCAGCCTCAACGCGTCCCACCAGCGAAACGGATATGGCCGCGCGCTGCGAGCGTGAGGTCTCACCCCCGACAATGCCAACGCCGAAGCGTCCTGCGGCTTTGGAGAGTCCCTTGTAAAACGATCTCCAGTACGCAACGGTTCGATCCTCCGGCGACATGACGCTCACCAACGCATGGAGCGGCTCGCCGCCCATCGCGGCAACATCGCTCAAGGGGCGACAAAGGGCCTTCCATCCAACTTTCTGCGGTTCGTCTTCGGGCAGATAGTGAATGCTTTCCACGACGCAATCTGTTTTCAGCAAGAGCATCTCGCGAATTCCGAGGCCTTTGACTACCGCGCAATCATCGCCCGGGCCCACGAGCGTGTTTCGTCCAAGGGGAAGATCAGCGAGGAGGATTTCCAGCAATCGGTCTTCGCTCACATCCTGCAATTTCATTTCATCGAATGCGGCCATGCAAGAGTGAGAATCACGGTGATGCCGTTGAACAAGGCGTGCATCAGGATGGGAGCCCAAAGCGATCCCGCACCCTCGTAGACGAGCGTGAGAGCAACAGCGAGTACGAAAAGGCCGGCCAGCGAGGGGATGTGGGCGTGGATTGCTGCAAAGACGGACGCACTGATTACCACCGCCCACCATCGCCCGACGTAACGCCGAAGCACCCCAAAAATATAGCCTCGAAAAATCAGCTCTTCCGAGATTGGTGCGATGACAACCGCGGTGAGAATCAGCAAGAGCCTGTCCTGCAAATTCGAATTCTCGGCCAGGAACTGAAGCAGCGGTTGGGGCTGGGCATCGGCGCCCATAAGGTGGAAGCTCAGCGTATGGATGAAATAGATCGCCGGCAGAGCGGCCACCAGCCCCCAGCAAGCCGCCCGAAGATTCTGCCGCCAGCCGGCTTCGCGCAGACCGAATAAATCAAGGGGATTCTGGGACCGAACAACCAGGAAACTGAGCAGAAAGGCGATCAAAAGAAACGAGAAAATCGCGCCGACAATAAGCAACCGCGTGTTCACGACCACCACCCGGTTGGCTGACCCCACAATGTTCGTGAGGAACCACAGCACAAGCATCGCGGCGAAAATGGCGTCGGGAACCCCATACGACTGAAGGACGCTCCGCGATCTGGACCGCAAGTCAGATTCCATGGCAAGCCGGACAAAATAAACCGCGCTGGCGAGACTGAGGACTCCGGAGAAGAGCAGTTCCACTAGCAGGCTGTCGGGCTTTGAGGTCGGAGTCGAATTCTTTTGCGAAATATCGCCGCTTCCATTTCAAGTCCGTGAAGGCCGCTAAGGAGCGAAGAAGGACGGGAGCAAGTAAACCCGACCGGGTTCAAGGTGGGGAAATTTTTCAAGGATGTCCACCTTGACCGAGGGCGCCTCCGCCTCGCCGAACATTCGCAGCAGGTTAGCCAGTGTTATCGCGCGTTTGTAGCGGACGATTCGCGCCCCGGATGCTCCGGCGAGTTCACCCGCCTTTTCAAAGGCATCCTCGACATAACCGAGTTCGTTGACAAGTTTTGCCGCGTAGGCATCGGTCCCGCTCATGATCCGGCCGTCCGCAACGCCATTTCGCAAGCTCTGCTCATCCAAACTTCGCGCCTTGGCCACGATGCCAACAAAACGGTCATAGCTCTGCATGACGAGGCCCTCCACGTAAGCCTTCTCCTCGGGCGTCATCTCACGCGCCCCATTAAGCATGTCCTTGAACTTTCCGCTCTTGAAAACGATGGATTGGAGTCCGATCTTCCCGAAAAGATCGCGATAGTTGAGCGTGGAGATAATCACGCCGATCGAACCGGTGAAAGTCGTCGAGTTGCACATAATATAGCTCGCTCCGCAAGCAGCGTAATAAGCGCCGGACGCTCCGATTGAATTGAAATAGATCACAGAGGGCTTCTCTTTGCTGAACTCCTTGAGACTCTTGTAAAGCACGTCGGAGGCTGTGATTTCGCCCCCGGGGCTGTCCACCGAAATCACCACCGCCTTGACCTGAGAGTCCGCCCGCGCTTGATCCAGAGCATTCTTGAATCCCTGCACCATGTCTTCTCCGAGTGCGCCCGCTTGTCCATGCGCGATGATGCCCTCCAGCGGAATCACCGCGATCTTCTGACCTGGCGTTGTCCCATCTTTGAGTGTCACTTCCTCAAAATCCCTTTCGTGCAGCGCCCTGACCGCAGCGACATTTGCGGTTCCCCTTACCCCGACGAGCGCAGCAAAAAGGAGCAGATTGACGAACATGCTCGCACAGAGGGCGAGAAAGAAGGCAATGATGGCACAGCCGGACTTTTTCATTTGGACGAACCAATACGCTGCCTCATATCGGAACCCGCCTCAAGCGGTGATTTTCGCTTCCCGGCGACGGGCTCTTGCGCCCTGTGAATAACTTGCGAAAAAATCGCGCATTTCTGGACTACTTGTTCACTGGTCATCTGTGAATGAATCAGGAATTCTCTTGCCGAAGTCGATGACCCGCACGGAAATCCAGAATGCGCTCAGCCGTCTCGGCACGCGCCCGCGCAAGAGTCTGGGCCAGAACTTTCTTCATGACACAAATCTCGCGCGTTGGATCGTCTCAAGACTCGGTATTGAGTCTGGTGACCACGTTGTGGAAATTGGTCCCGGTCTCGGTGCGCTCACCGGGCTGCTTGTGCGCGATGGCGTCTCACTTACCCTTATCGAAAAGGATCAACGAATGGTTGAATGGTTGCGTGAACGCTTTAGTTCCGAGCGCGTGGAACTGTTCCACATCGATGCGCTCGATTTGGATCTCCGGACCCTCTACGGCACGGGGCCTGTTAAGATCATAGGCAATCTTCCGTACTACGTCTCGACGCCGCTGATCGCGAAATACACATCGGCCCTCTCGCCCGCATCAATCCTTGTTCTAACGCTTCAACGGGAAGTTTGTGAGCGCCTCGTTGCCGTGCCGCGAACGAAGCAATTCGGCGCGATGACCGTCTGTGCCTCGCGTCGATGGAATATAGGCTGCGCGAAGAAACTTCCACCCTCGGTTTTCTACCCTAAGCCTCGGGTTTCCTCCGCTGTCGTCATCTTTGAGCGCAAAGCCGCGCGCGATATCGCGCCGTGTGATGAGATCTTGTTTGAGACCCTTGTGCGCCGCGGATTTGCTGAACGCCGGAAGCAACTGCGCAACCTGCTCGTCGTGAATAAAGACCTCTGGTCAGCCATATGTGCCGCTTTAGGAGTAAAAGAAACGGTCCGAGCGGAGGAACTTTCTCTTGGGGAATGGGAGAGGCTTTCCCAATTGCTGCAGCCCGCGAAGGCTCAGCATGGCGAGGAAATGTTCTGCGTGGTGGACGCGCAGGACCGCGTAATTGGCTCTGAATCGCGTGATCTGGTGCATGTGAATAACCTGCGTCATCGTGCCATTCACGTCCTCATCTTCAATCAGCGCGGAGAGGTTTTCCTCCAGAAGCGTTCGATCTGGAAGGACACGCACCCGGGAAAGTGGGACTCTTCGACGGCCGGCCATGTCGATGCCGGAGAGTCCTACGAAGAATCAGCCCGGCGCGAACTGCGCGAGGAGATTGGCGTTGAATGCCCTATAGAAAAGATCGGGAAACTGCCGTGTTCCGCAGCGACCGGCTGGGAGTTCATTGAGGTGTTCCGCGGTATACATGAAGGACCCTTCCGCCTGGCTCCGATGGAACTCGAAACCGCAGCCTTCTTTCCGCTCGACAAAATCCGGGCCTGGCTCGAACGCAGTCCTGAGGATTTCAGTCCGGCCTTCGCGATGTGCCTTGGCATCTTTTCGGACTGAGGCGCGCTTGGGCAAGACCCGCGCTTCCGGGCTGCCCGCCTGGCGACGCTCCATAACCCCCGCTGACGTCAGCAAACTCCTCGCCGCGCCTGAGCGGCAGATCCGATCCGTTCACATGATCTTTGAAACTTTCTTCCTGCGTGGTGTGCCAGCCGAAGTTCATGGTGCCCAGGCAAATGTGGCTCACCAGGACCCCATGATTTCCCAAGCGCTTGTGTTCGATTGCCATCTTACGTGTTTAGGTTAAGAGACAGTGTTGCCTCAATAAAGAAACGAGGACAGAGCACAATTGGCGATATGTTGGCTCAACGAGCGAGACACCGGGGAGCCCAAAACGATATGAACCGCTCGGATATCTTCGGCTTTCGCATCCGACTCACACGGTCGACTCTCATGCTTCTCATTCTCGGATTCGCCGGAATCATAAACGCCACTGACATGTCGGCGCCGCGCGAGCGTATCTCTATCAACGCGGGCTGGCGGTTTCGAAAAGGCGATCCGGTTGGCGTCGGAGATCAATTCAATTACGCGAAGCTCAAGGAAGCCTTGCTGGCCTCAGCAGCGAGTTTTGAGATCGGCGTTACGGCCCACGCCCCTGTCGATCTCGCCCGAGAGGTCGCCTACACGCAGCCCGGTTTCGATGACAGCGAATGGCGTCAGCTGAACCTGCCCCACGACTGGGGCATCGAGGGCTCATTCGATCCGTATTTGGCGGGCGAGACAGCCAAGCTCCCGTGGTTCGGCATAGCGTGGTATAGGAAACACCTCCCGATCGCCGCGGAGGACCGCGGGCGGCAGTTCTATCTCGATATCGACGGCGCCATGTCCTACGCGACGGTCTGGTGCAACGGCCGATTCGTCGGCGGCTGGCCCTATGGCTATACGTCCTTCCGGCTCGACCTCACCCCCTACCTCAACGTCGGCGGCGACAACGTCCTGGCCATCAGGCTCGACAATCCAAACGAGTCGGCGCGCTGGTATCCTGGCGGCGGCCTCTACCGCAATGTGTGGCTGGTGAAGACCGCGCCCGTCCATGTGGCCCAATGGGGCACGTTCGTCACCACGTCCAAGGTCGACCGGGCCTCCGCCAGCGTGAAGATCAAGGTGCAGATCGAGAATCACACCTCCGTCGATCAGAACGTGAAGGTTCACACCGAGCTCTACCGCCTGGTCTCGAAGGGCGGTGTCACTACGCGGGTCGCCGACGCCAAATCGAAGGCCACCTACGCCACGATTGTCTCCCGCCGGACCACCAGCCTTTCGCAAAGGATCGCGGTCAAATCTCCTCAGCTATGGAGCACCAAGCAGCCAAACCTCTGCGTGGCCCGTACCCGCATCGCCGATGACAACAATAAGATCCTCGATGCGTATGAGACGACCTTTGGCGTCCGAACATTCAAGTTCGATGCGAACAAGGGTTTCTTCCTCAACGGCCGGACCTGCCCATGGCCCACATCCTGCCGCATTGGAACTGGTCGAATCGGGTCGGCGAGATCACCCCGGTGCACGTGTATACCTCCGGTGACGAGGCCGAACTTTTCCTCAATGGTCAGCCGCTCGGTCGCAAGAGAAAGGGCCGATACGAATACCGCCTGCGCTGGGACGACGTGAAATACGCTCCAGGTGAGCTGAAGGTCGTCGCCTATAAGGGTGGCCGAAAATGGGCGGAGAGCGTGGTGAAGACCACCGGGCGAGCCGCGAAGCCAGTCTCGTTTACTTAGCGAAACCAGGAGAGTTTTCTCAAAGCGCAAGTATTATCTGTTGTTTAACTCGCTTATTTCAAACATACTATAGTACTAATTTACGGATTTGTCGTAGGTCCAGTTTGAACCCATAGCTCGGCGCTCGTGCCCCATTCGATGCCTGGTAAAAGCATTGGGCACTCAGGAGCTCGGAAAGAGCAAGCTAGTTGGGTCTTATAAACCGGATTTTACCTATCGACATTGGCCTCGCTTTCGGCTAGCGAGCAGCCATACGACCTTTGATATGAGCGATTTGCCAAAAATTGGGATCCACGTTCCGGCCGACGGCTTCACCGATCGGAAGATGGGCTCGGACATCGACCGAGGTGTGACTGGTCGACCGGGAGAAAGCATAAGAGGAGCACGATGTCCGACCGACTGACGGGTCGCCGGCCATCTGCGATCCTCGATCGGTCCGGTTACGAACTGGAGGTGGAGGACCGTTTCGACCGGCCGGTCCTCGACGAACGGCTGTGGATCCCATACTACCTCCCGCACTGGAGCTCGCGGGCGGCGTCGGCGGCTCGCTACGCGGTGGGTGGCGGGATGCTCCGCCTGCTCATCGAGCCCGACCAGGAACCGTGGAGCCCCGAGTTCGCCGGTCATCTGCGGGTCTCGTCGCTCCAGACCGGTGTGTTCGCGGGACCCGTCGGCAGCGCCATCGGCCAACACCACCACCGAGAGGGTATGGTCGTCCGAGAGGCGCGACGCAACGTCGCTCTGTATACGCCGCATTACGGCCTGTTCGAGCTCAGGGCCCGCGCGCTCGGCGACCCCGTGAACATGGTCGCCCTGTGGATGATCGGCTACGAGGACGATCCGACGCGTTCGGCCGAGATCTGCATCTGCGAGATCTTCGGGCGTGACGTGGGCCCGCTCCAGGCTCGGGTCGGGATGGGCGTCCACCCGTTCGGGGATCCTTCCATCACGGACGAGTTCGCCGCCGAGACGGTCGGCATCGATGCTCGCGGATCGCACACGTACGCGGCGGAGTGGACACCGGACGACGTCGCGTTCTACGTCGACGAGCGGCTCATCAAGGTGGTCCGCCAGTCCCCTGCGTATCCGATGCAGTTCATGCTCAACATCTACGAGTTCGCTGACGAGCGGGGATTGCCGTCCGCTCCTGACCGCTACCCAAAGACCTTCGTGGTGGAGCGCTTTCGTGGCTACCGACCCATCGCCGGCCCAAGTGCACGACCTCGCGCGTTCCCCGCCGCTGAGACCGCCTGATCACGAAGGACACGGGCGCGGCCGGCACCGCCTTGATCCGGATCAGCGTCCGCTTCCGGATCGGGTCTCGACCAGGCCTTAACGTAGCGAAGGGCGAAATTTCAGCAAAGTAAGCGAAACCACGCCTATTGCTTTTGCCAGGAGTTCGCTTCTGCGCAGCGCACAGATTGGGTGTTGGGGACACGCTCGAATTCGCCTTCCTGTAACGCGCGGAGCAACTTGGATTGCAGTCACTGGAACCGTCTGGCCTACAGCCCCACGCAAGAGCGGGTCCAGGGCAACACGAAGCCGATCGCCGGACCTCGCGCTCTCCCGCAGCGGCCCGGCTCGTGCTCTGATGAATTTGGCATGGTGTCACCCTCCCAGACCTATTTTAGAGCAAATACCGAAAGAAATTTCCAAATGGCCGCCCGGGCCGCCTCCCCCGCACTTCTGAAAGAATGGCTTGGGAACGGGCGGGCAGCGCCGCGGGGTCACTGGCAAGGCGCGGAGGCAGGTCAATCCCCATAGGGCTTGACCTGCCGACGCAACACCGCCAGAGACCCCTCGCCGCGCCAGCCCTTTCCCAAGCAATTCTTTCAGAAGTGCTTGGGAGGCGGCCCGGGCGCAATGGCCTGTCTGCCGTGTCAGAGGCACAAGGCCAAGGTCTATGGACATTGGCCTTTGCCTCTTCCTGGCAGACAGGCCATTTCGCCTCGGCCATTTGGAAATTTCTTTCGGTATTTGCTCTAACTAATTGCCGAGGCGACTGCTGCCATGCGCTTCTTGCGCCGCCGCTGGGCTTCGACGACAAACTCGGCTTGCGCGTCGAAGGGCGCTTCGTTCGTTTTGCGGAGCTCGTAAACGCCGTCCGGTTGCATGACTTTCGCTTTCACATTATCGCGCCAGAACCATTCAAGGATTTCGTCCACGTGCTCCTTCATTCCGGGCGTGACGACAGGAAAGACGGCCTCGACGCGGCGAAAAAGATTGCGCGGCATCCAGTCGGCGCTGCCGAGGTAGATTTTTGGCTCGCCGCCGTTCTCAAAGCGGAAAATGCGGCTGTGTTCGAGGAATCTCCCGACTATGCTCCGCACCTCGATGTTTTCGCTCACATTGGGGATGCCGGCCCTTAAGGCGCACATGCCGCGGACCATGAGCTTGACGCCTACGCCCGCCACGGAGGCGCGATAAAGGGCCTCGATCATGCCCTCCTCCACCAAGGCGTTTACCTTCACATAGATGCCGCTCGGCCGCCCCGCGCGCGCATGCTCGATTTCATTGTCGATCAGCTGCTGCAGTGAATCATAAAGGTTGAATGGCGCAATGAGCAGTTCGTGCATTTCAGGAAATTTCGACACGCCCGTCAGGCAGTTGAATGCCTCCGCGAGTTCCTCAGTCACTGCCTCTCGGCAAGTGAGAAGGCCAATATCCGTGTAAATTTTCGCCGTTGACGGATGATAATTTCCCGTGCCGAGATGGGCGTAGCGGCGAATTCCGTCGCCTTCGCTGCGGACGACAAGCGTCGCCTTTGCGTGAGTCTTCAGGCCTGTCACGCCATAGACGACATCCACCCCCGCCTCTCGCATAAGACGCGCCCATTTGATATTTGCGGCTTCATCGAAACGCGCCTTCAACTCGATGATAACCGTCACCTGCTTGCCGTTGCGCGCCGCCTCGATGAGCTCCTGAACGAAGGGGGAATCGGAACTCGTCCGGTAGAGTGTCTGCTTGATGGCGAGCACATGCGGGTCCTCGGCAGCCTGGGCCAGAAAATCCACCACGGTTTGAAAGTTATCGTAGGGATGATGCAGCAGAATGTCGCCCCGCCGGATGTGAAAGAAAATGTCCGACTCCGTTTCGAGCGAAACAACCGTATTCGGTGAAAAGCGCTTGTAGCGCAGATCGGGTCGATCGATTTGCAGGGCAAGAGGCATAAGGCGAACGAAATTGAGCGGCCCATCGATGCGGAAAACGTCTTCCTCCTCGAGATTGAAAATATCCAGCAGACGTTCCACGGTGTGCTGGGGGCAATCCTCTTCAACTTCCAGACGGACCGCGGCGCCGCGCTTGACCTTACTCAATTCGGTTTCGATTGCGTGTAGAAGGTTCTGTGCTTCCTCTTCGTCGACGTAGAGGTTGCTGTTTCGCGTCACCCGGAAAAGGTGTGCTCCCTTGATGCGCATCCCGTGAAACAGGCCCGCGACATGATGCAGGATGATGTGCCCGAGAAAGACGTAATCGTCGCCGTTCTCCTGTTTCGCGAACGGAACGACCCTCGGCAGAATGCGTGGAACCTGCACGACCGCGATATCCGTGCTCAAGTCCTCGCCTTCAAGTTCGACGATCACATTCAGGCTCTTGTTGAGAAGCTGCGGAAACGGATGGGCCGGATCGATCGCCAAGGGCGTGAGCACTGGGTAAACGCTCTTCGTAAAGAAATTCGCAAGGTGCTCCTGTTCACTTTTCGGCACGTCGGGATAGGAGTGAAAGCGGAGCCGCTGGTCTTCGAGTAGCGGCTGGAGCTGCTCGCGCCAGCAATGGTACTGATCATCCACCATTCGCCGCACCCTGTCGCTGATGGCGGCAAGCGCCTCGCTGGCCGTCAGACCGTCCGGGCCTGTTTCAAACGAGTGCATCTGTTTCTGCTGTTTAAGGCCCGCGACGCGCACCTCGAAGAATTCGTCCAGATTCGAGCTGACGATACAGAGGAACTTCAGTCGTTCGAGAAGCGGATTCGATTCCTCAATCGCCTGATCGAGGACGCGCTGGTTGAATTCCAGCCAGCTCAGCTCGCGGTTGATGAAATAGGAGCCATCCGTAAATTCCATCCCCGCATCGTCCGTCTACCTTCCGCAAGGTTCAAGGGGAGATTTTTGACATTCTGCTTAGCAGGATGCCGGTCGTTCAGCCTTCGCTGCGCGCAGGGTTCCTTAAGAATAATTCGACTCGGACTTCCAAGCCCGACAGCCGCTAGGAGACCTTTTCGAGCCAGGCGTTCGTTCCATACTTCTCAGCGGCCAGCTCTCTAGCGCGCGCCAGCGTGGCGAGCTTCGGCGAAAACCGCAGCGTTTCGGCCGCCATCAGATCGAGTAGCCGGACGGCAAAATCCGCTGGCAGGCGCAGATTTTGAATGCTTCCCTGGTGCAGAAAGCCTCTGCGGGTCCTTCGCTGCGCGCCTCCGCAGAGTTTGCGCCGGTCCAGACCGATCAGGTCATGCATGGCCGGAGAGGAGAAGCACGCCATTCCATGCGCGCACTCCTCCGATCCCGCGAGACGCGCAGGATATCCGAGTTCGTTCAGCGCGGTCATAACGCGGGCATGAATCGAGCGATAGGTGTCTTCGGGACGCGCCTTCGCCAGCGGTTCTCCGGAGGGGACAATGAGCGAGAACGTCCAGTCGCACCCGTGCTCGACGATGCCTCCGCCGGTCCATCTGCGCACGGGCGGCAAGGAGGGAATCCTCTCCCTAACTGCCGCGAGGGACTGCGAATAGCCGAAGGAGACTGCTTGCCCGGCCCATCGATAGGATCGCAGCATGGTGCGCTCCGCGTACTCGAGCAATGCTTCGTCAAGCGCCATCTGTTCGGGCCCGCCGCGCTCAGTTTCGTCGAAAAAGAGATCGATAACGTCGAAGAGCGGCATTGCAAAATCACTGCGTCCTGCGTTCATTTAGTAAATCCCGGCCATCCGGCCCAGTCCCATTTTTCTACCATGGCAAAACCCGCACTTGGCAAAGGACTCGGCGCGCTGATTAACACCCGCGTTGCCGCTCCCTCACCCGTCGAGGAGCTCGGCGAGCGCATTCAGACGTTGCCCCTTGACCAGATAACGCCCAGCCCTCTTCAGCCACGGCAGGAATTTCGAAGCGAGCACTTGCAGGAGCTTGTCGAAAGCATTCGCGAGCGTGGCATCATCCAGCCGCTCATCGTTCGCAGGGTCGACGACAAGTACGAGATCATCGCGGGAGAGCGACGGTGGCGCGCCGCGCGTGAACTTCGGATCACCGAGGCCCCCGCCATCATCCGCCAGGCAAGCGACAGAGAGGTGCTCGAACTCGCGCTGATTGAAAACCTCCAACGCGAAGACCTGAATCCCATCGAAGAGGCCGGCGCCTATGCACGGCTCCACCGTGATTTCGGCCTGACCCAGGACGAGATCTCCAAGCGCGTCGGCAAGAGCCGCGCCTCGATAGCGAATGCCATGAGGCTTCTGGATCTGGAGCCCGACGCCCAGGCGCTTCTCAAGCAGGGCCGGATTTCCGTGGGCCACGCCAAGGTGCTCCTTTCCCTCAAATCCCATGAAGAGCAAAGACTTCTGATGGACCTCATCGTCCGCCAAGGCGCGTCCGTGAGGGTGGCTGAGAAACTCGCCGCCCAGCAGCTTGCCCGCGCCGGCAAGTCCTCCGCGCGGCGCTCCCCCGGGGACGATCCCGGCCTTTCGCCCGCCGTCCAAAGGGTGCAGAATCTCTTGACGCACCGCCTGGCGACTCGCGTCGTCATCCATCATGGAGACAAACGAGGGACCATCTCCATCGAGTATTATGGAAGCGACGATCTCAATCGCATTCTCGGCGAACTCGGCATCGATGCAGAGTAGCCGGCTGACAATCGGTCGCCGCCTTCCGCTTCGATGCTTTCGGCTTCAAATTCGACATTCCGGATAGACCGATCAGGACGTGAAATCATTGACCGAACATCTCTGGTTCGAGGTGCCCAATCGTCGAGGGTTTGTAAACATCACGAACACCGTCGAAGAACTCTTGAGGAAAAGTGGCGTTCAGGAGGGCATTTGTCTCGTAAATGCGACGCACATCACGGCGGCGGTATTCATAAACGACGACGAAAGCGGTCTTCATCACGATTTTGAGGTCTGGCTCGAAAAGCTGGCTCCCCATGAACCGGTCAAAAACTACCATCACAACCGGACGGGGGAGGACAACGCCGACGCCCACTTGAAACGGCAAATCATGGGCCGGGAAGTCGTCGTCGCCATCACCAAAGGGAAGCTCGACTTTGGCCCTTGGGAGCAAATCTTCTACGGTGAATTCGACGGCCGCCGCCGGAAGCGGGTGCTGGTGAAGATCATCGGGGAGTAGCCCCGATGTAGCCAATGAGTGAGAAAAGGGGGTCAGATATTCATCCCCGCCTGAGAAGCCAGCACACGAAACGGAAACGACGCATGCGCAACTTGTCTTCGTCCTCGAATCGCCCGGGGAGATCGAGCACGAGCACGAATTTTCAAGTTAAACTGTTTTCGATGAAGGCATGAAATGCAAATCGCGAAGGAGCCCGTCAGAAAGCCGATAAATCCAGCTGTGAAGCTCCAGGTGTTGCCCATGCTTCCAGGCGTTTTGGACGAAGCTGGTTTCCTCGACATGGCGGGTTTGATCCAGCACGTTGAGTTCGCAAAGCAGGTCTTCTTTTCCCGCCTGGTCCAAACCCTCGAAACGCTCTGGCTGGCGCCGGTAAACGCTTCGCACGTGGCGAAGCCAGTTGTCGATCAAGCCAAGTTCTTGATCGAGCAACGCTGCGCGCACGCCGCCGCAGCCGTAGTGCCCCACAACCATGATGTGCTCCACCTTCAGGACGCTCACAGCATATTGAATGACGGACAGACAGTTGAAATCCGTGTGATTGACGACATTTGACACGTTTCGATGAACGAACACTGCGCCCGGTCTCAAGCCGAGAATCTCGTTCGCAGGAACACGGCTGTCCGAACAACCGATCCAGAGATACTTAGGTGTCTGGACGTCGATCAGCTTGCTGAAAAAATCGGGCTCCTCAAGCGTCATTTGTTTGGCCCATCTCCGGTTGGATTCGAAGAGGTTTTCGAGGCTCATGATCGAGCGTTAGCAGAGGTTCGTTCAGAATGCGCGTGAATTGCGTCACCATAAATTTCCTCGATGGCGGCGACCTGACGTTCCTTCGAGAATTGCTCGCGAACCGAGGCGGAAGCTTGCTGAGCGAGCGTTTGGTAGAGGACGGTATCGTTAGCGAGTTGCAAGAGGGCTGCCGCCACCCCCTCGGCGTCTTTTTCCGTGCAAAGCAACCCATTCCTTCCGTGCTCGATCACCTCCGGGATACCGCCGTGACGCGTTGCGACTACGGGCAGTCCGCTCGCCATCGCCTCGAGCATCGCGTTGGGAACGCCCTCGACATCCCCGCCGGCGGTTTCGCTTGGAAGCAGGAAAATGTGTGAGCTCAAAAAGAGGTGTTGTAACGCGCTCTGCGAAAGGAAGCCCGCAAACCTCACTCGCCGGCCGATTCCAAGATCGGCGGCCAGCTCTCGCAGCTCCCCTTCCATCGGTCCGTCCCCGGCGATGACGAAGGCAGCCTCGGGATATTGACGGCCAAAGGCTGCGAAGGCGCGCAGGGCTGTCGAAAGCCCCTTCTTCTGGACCAATCGCGCGGCCTGCACAATCTGCCATGCCCCATCAATGGGCGGGTCTCGTTGGACGTATGGAAGGTCCGGAAGCACCGCGCGCATCAGGCGCGTTTTGGTCTCGGGGCAACCCAGTCGTGCGACCCTCGAGACAAGTTGTTCCGAACGGCACGGTACGACCGTCGCAAGCTCGAAGAGTTCCGCGACCGCGTCCGCATAGCTTGCAGACGCCATGGACCCCGCGACGTCCGAGCCGTGAAAGGATACTATTACTGGAACCGTACACCGGCGCAGGAGCGGGAGCAGATGGACGGCAACGTTGCCGAAAAACACGTGCAGGAGCGCGGCCTTTTCGCGCTCAATCACCGCGAGAATGCGCCCGGCTTCCCCGTTAGAAATCTGCCACGGACGGCCGGATCGCTTTTCCGAAGCACGCGCCAGAAATCGCCTCGACGAGCGCTTGACGATTTCGATGCGATCGACCGGCCAATCTCCTTCGCGCTTCTGGGCTATGACAACCGGCCGGAAGGATCTCAAGCCGACGATGTGCCGGTGGATGTGCAACATTTCCGGCTTGAGAAATGTCGCGCAGAAAAGCGCGACCGACGGCGGCAACGGTCCCATTCGCGCTCGCCCTTAGCTCCGCGAGCCGGGGCATTCCCCACCTCGCAGAAAACTCACCATTCAACGCTCGCTACGACCCACCCTGTGGAATGATACGGCGTGCCGGGGCCAAAGTCTTTGGAGACCATCTTCTCGCCGGTGCCATATTCGGCCGGCGCGACCGGGTTCACAAGTTGCCATGGCTTTCTGGTAAAGACCTCCTTCACGATCCCTTCAATGGTCGGCCTTTGCTGGACAGGTTCGACCGGGACGATCTCGCGGCGTTCTTCTTCAGGAGCGATAAACTCCTGCGCAGAGAGAGAGCCACCGAATAGCAGCCCGATCACTAAAGTTTTCAAGGCCTTGCTCATGTTATATCAATACCATCTCGACCGCTTGTTGCAAGACGCGTTGACCTGTTGCGTCCGACTCTTACTCTTTCTCGTCCCTCATCCTCGGATATCCTGGAAAATCGGGGACGAGCACGAGGACGAATTTTACAATTTAGCGTTCCGGGATGATCAAGGGGACTGGCAGGTTGCGGCGCATCCGGTAGATCAGGAAATGCCGATCCGTGGTAAATACGCGGCCGTTCTGCGTTTGCTCGGCGATCGCCACAAGACATCCGTCCGCGTAAGACATCGGGACGTTGGAATAAAGTTCCATCAAACCCATTGCCCGGTAAGCAAAGGATGCCTCGCTCGAAGCGAGCTGAATGATTTTCGCACGCAGGACGTGACGAATTCTGCCAATGGCGGCTCCGTGCCGCCTCAACAGGAACAACGCCTCGCTCAGAACGGCTCCACACGTAATGAGAGGCGGGGCCAGCTGCTTGATCTGGTTAATCGCCCATTGATGATGCTGCTCGCGGCGATCCAAAAGTGCCACGAGCGGCCCTGTATCCAGCAGCACCGTCATCCTTACTTTCCGTAACCCTCTTCCATGTGTCTGGGATTCGTCGCCAGGTCACTGACCCCGCTGTCAATGCAGCCAAGACTGTCCTGCATGAGATCAAAAATAGTCGGTTTCGACGTTTCCCTGGCGAGCGCCGCTTCCAATGCCTCACGAAGCACGACGGATTTCGAGACGCGCCTCCTGGCGCTCACAGCCTCAAGTGCAGCATCAATTTCCAGCGGAAGCTTTACCGTGACCGTCTTCATGAAGTGAAGGTAATACCGATTTATCAAAAATGCAATACCGTTAGCAGACGATTCGGCGTGAGCGATCTGTATTGAATCGCAGTGCCTGCGCTTTAAAGATCAGTGCATGGATTATCTCTCCCGGGCGCGGAAAGTGGTTGAAATTGAACTCGCCGAAGTGCGGGCCGTGGCAGGGCGCCTGGATTCCGAATTTGAGAAGGCCGTGCATCTCATCAAGTCGGCGGTGGAAAGCCGCGGCAAGGTTGTGGTTGTGGGTGTGGGAAAGAGCGGGCATGTCGGTGAAAAGATCGCCGCCACGTTGACCAGCACGGGCTCGCCCGCCGTTGTTCTCAATTCTC
Organism: Terrimicrobiaceae bacterium; assembly: GCA_045403045.1. Taxonomy (GTDB): domain Bacteria; phylum Verrucomicrobiota; class Verrucomicrobiia; order Chthoniobacterales; family Terrimicrobiaceae; genus DASTFP01. Next base: position 8,196 of record JAXIPG010000188.1, on the reverse strand, counting down.
TGAATGCCCTTCACGGGGACCTCGGCGTGGTAGGTGACGGGGATGTCGTCCTTGCTTTGAGTTACAGCGGAGAAACGGACGAGTTGATCAACATCCTCCCCGCGCTGGCTCGATTCGATGTGAAGAAGATCGCGATTACCGGCGCGGTGGGCTCAACGCTGGCGAGGGCTTCAGATGCTGTGCTTGACGTTCGCGTCACGCAGGAGGCATGCCCGCTCAATCTCGCGCCCACATCAAGCACAACAGCCATGCTGGTGCTTGGCGACGCGTTGGCGATGGTGCTGCTGGAAGCCCGGGGCTTCGACAAGGAGGATTTCGCTCGCTACCATCCCGCCGGCCGGCTTGGGCGCGCACTGCTTTTGAAGGTTCATCAGATCATGCGGGGAGAGGATCAATTGGCTAAAGTCTCGCCGGATACCCCCATCGTGGAGGTGATCAAGCGGATGACGTCCCGTCGGGCAGGCGCGGCTGTGGTCGTCAATGCGGCGGGCACCCTGGAAGGCATTTTCACGCACGGCGATTTCGCCCGGCATTTTCCGCAGACGCCGGACATCGGAACGTGTCCGGTGGGGGATTTCATGACACGCAAGCCGGTCACGATTTCGGGGGATAAGCTTGCTGCGGAAGTTCTTCACGTTTTGCAGCAGCACCGGATCGACGATATCGTTGTCGTGGATGGCGCGGAACGTCCGATCGGAGTGGTCGATTCCCAGGATCTCTCGCGGCTGAAAATCCTCTAGCAGGCTGTCGGACTTGGAAGTTCGAGTGGAATTTCTCCTCGAAAACCCACCGTGCAAAGAGGGCCAACCACCCGACATCCTGCTAAAGCCAGGAGGACTGTTCTTAGCAGTTTGTCGGATTTTGGAAGCAAAGTCCGGTGAAAATTCTGAAGATCGTTCGGCCAGAGTCGCGGCCTTTCCGACAAACTGCTCGCAATAAACCCCTATCGCCTTTAGACCCGATCCGACGTATTGTCTCTCCAAATGGCTCTCGCAAACGATCTCCGCAAAGGCATGGCGATCCGTTACAACGGAAATCCAGCCATCGTCCTTGAAGTTCAGCACCGCACTCCTGGGAATCTGCGCGCCTTCGTTCAGGCAATCATCCGTTACATCAGCACGGGAAAGTCGGCCGACGTCCGTTTTTCTTCGACCGAGAAGGTTGAGCTTGTGGATGTCAGCCGTCATCAGCTTGAGTTCAGCTACAGCGATCCTCAAGGCTACCATTTCATCGATCCGGACACCTACGACACGATCACCCTTCAGAATGAGCTCGTTGCCGATGCAAAGGACTACCTTGTTGAAAACCTGAAGGTGGAGGTGCTCAGCATCGGGGGACGGCCGGCCCAGGTCGAACTTCCTTCATCGGTTACGCTCAAGGTCACCGAATCCGCCGAAGGTGTCCGCGGCGACAGCGCCAACAACGTGCAAAAGCCAGCCACCCTCGAAACCGGCAAGGTTGTCCAGGTGCCGCTTTTCATCAAGGAAGGCGAGTCGATCAAGATCGACACGCGCACCGGCGTCTACATGGGCCGGGCATAGAGAAATGTAGAAGCGACGAGTGAAAAGTGGGACTCCCCAACGTGCTCGTCGCTCTGAATCGACACGCAACCGGCGCCGGAGTCGCTCTAATCTCTCCGCGGCGGGCGAAATTCCAACGCACGTTCCCAAGCGCCGGGTCAAGCTGATCGTCGGAATTTTCCTCCTGCCACCAGCCTGGGTGTTGACAGAAACCTTCTTCACCGCGTTCGCGCGCACGACGGTGCATGACCGCTTTTGGACCACCGAGGAATTCTGGTTTTTCTCCCTGGGTGTCGTGCTGTGGCTTGTGGCTTTCTTTGGGCTGCCGCGTCCGCAGTGGCTCTACGTGTTCGGTCACGAACTTACCCACGCCATCTGGGTGATGCTCCTTGGCGGACGGGTTCACCGCTTTCGTGTGTGCAGCAATGGGGGACACGTTCTGGCGGATCGAACCAACACATGGATCGCGCTCGCGCCGTATTTCTTTCCCATCTACAGCGTTCTCGCGATCGGCGTTTACGGCGTGTGCGGATTGTTTCTGGATGTGGCCCCTTACCGCTTGCTTCTCTACGCGGTCATTGGCGCGACCTGGGCAATGCATTTATCCTTCACATGCTGGATGATTCCGAAGGGTCAGCCGGACCTTCACTATGGCGGGACGTTCTTTTCGCTCATGGTCATCTACGTGCTCAATCTTGCGCTGCTTGCGGTGCTGCTGATCGTTGCTTCACCGCAAGTGACCTGGGTTGGATTCGGACGCGAGTTGCTGCAGAAGGCCGTGAATTTGACGGCTTGGATTACGCTGCATGCCAATCAGCTTTTGGGGTGAGCGACACCGCGGAAAAGCTGCATTTTCTACTCGAACTCCAGGAAAGCCTTGGCGGTTGCATCCCTTTCGAGCGGTGGATGCTCGAAGCTCTCTACCACAGCGCATTCGGCTACTACACGGCAAAGATCCGTGAATTCGGAAGGCGCGGCGACTTCACGACATGGCCCGCGCTGAACGAAGGCCTAGGCCGTGCCATCGCGCGGTGGGCTCTCGAGAACAGGCCGGCTGGGCCCTGGAATCTCATCGAGGTTGGCGCGGGATCCGGAGAACTTGCCGCATCGATAATGAAGACGATCGGTTGGTGGAACCGGCCCCGTTACCACATCGTCGAAATTTCACCGCGCCTGAGACAAATCCAGCAAAAACACCTGGGATCGAACGCAACCTGGCATACCAGCGTTCCCGAAGCGCTTGCGGCTGCCGGCGGGAGAGCCCTCATATTTTCCAATGAGCTGGTGGACGCGTTTCCATGCCGGGTTTTCAACAAAGGTCCCGCCGGCTGGCGCGAGCTTGCCCTGCGCCTCGAAGGAGGGCGCATCGTGGAGGAGTGGGTGGCTCGCCCGCTTCCCGACTCGACCGCGTTTCTGCATCCTTGGCCGGACGGCCAACGGGTGGAAGTGCAGGAAAGTTTTCTGGTGTGGCTGCGCGAATGGTTGCCCGCATGGCAGGCGGGCAGCATGCTCACTATTGACTATGGCGATGAGTGCCCTGCTCTCTATTTCCGCCGTCCCGGCGGAACGCTGAGAGCCTACGCGCATCATCAGCGGTTGGAAGGCCACGATGTCTATGGCGGCTTCGGCCTGCGCGATCTTACCGCCGACGTGAATTTCTCCGATCTGCAAAGGGAATCGGCGTTTTCTGCCACAACGCTGACCACGCTGGCGGAGTACATTGCAAAACATGATCCCTCCCCCGGAAGGGATCGCACAGCGGATGCCCTTCATTCTCCGGGCGGTGCAGGCGAGGCCTTCAAAGCTCTGATTCAAACGCGCTGATCTCAGTCTGTCACTCGCAGACACCGTGATGCACGTTGTGTCATCTTGGTTTGCGGAGCATTGGAAAGAGGGGCGCCGACGTCCCCACCTGAATGGTGCCAAGTAGCTCAAACCCGTGTCGTTCATAGAGGGGGATATTCTTTGGGTTTGTCGATTCGAGATAGGCCAGGGTGCGGTCGCGGTCGCACGGGATGAGCGCATGTTGCATTAACGCCGCGCCATATCCTTTGCCTTGGTGGAAGGGATCGACACCAATGAGCGGCAAATACCAATGCGGCTCACTCGGGTGATAGCGAGCCATCTGTTCGAATGCCGCAAAGACGTCCTTTAGCTTCTGCTCGGACACGGTTCGTTGCAGAAGGGTGGTCAGCGCGTCTTCGTCAGGGTGGACATCTGGTGGCAGCCAAAGCGCTGCGCCTGCGTAGCCGTCAACGTAGTAGGCGCTCCCGTGGGCAAACGCTTTGCCCCCGAATGCCTCGACGAAGGGAGGGAAATGCGTGAGGTACTGCTGTGGATCGGGCCACGTCCAACGCGCTGCAGGGTCCGCGCTAAACGCCAGTACCACGACATCAATTGCTGGGGCTTCATCGGACGCGGTGGCGATCTTAATTATGGGCGTTGTCATGACTTGCCCAGGATTTTCGCGGGAGACGGCGCCACCCCTTTCGGCGGTGAGTTGTCGAATCCGGACTTCGTCGTATGTTTGGGCTTTTTTGGTGGTTATCTTGGCAGATGCTCGTGGGTTTGCATGATCCGTTCAATGACTTAACGAACGAACACCCTCGTCCCGGACACTGGGGCAACTTTTTTTGGTTTTCGCGAGCGCGTAGAAACGCCCCTGGACCGAAGTCGGCGACCTCGACGTGGCCGGGTACTGTACCTTCGACCGGTTCACTTCGAAATCGTTTCCGCCCGCGGCGCCGATCTGCTTCCACGGCTCCAGATGCGCGGGGAAGCCGTAGCTGTTGAACCACAACGGGTGGTTGGCGACGACCAACTTGTCCGAGTCGGCAGGGAAGAACCAAGCCTCCAAGGGGATCCCGTCCATGGACGGGAAAACGACCTCCTCGTATTTCAAGCCATACTCCTCGGGCCGTCTGAGAATGGGCGAGCGGATCGGATGGCCGAACACGTTCGCGAGGTTCCTAACGAGTCGCTTTACCTGGTCTTCGTCATCTTGGTTTGATTGTCTGCAAGCTGTTGGCTCATATTTTGTCTCCTTTCGTTACTCAGCGAGGTGTGTTGTTTTCATGGCTGCGCTATTTGCCGCCTAACGTCCAATATTGACAGACAACCTCAGAGGTAAGCTCACCTTTTGATAATCGTGGGAAAGCGCACCAAACAGGCCAAACCCCAAAGGGCTAGCGCATGTTTGGGCGTCATGGGGGTGCCGCCGACAACATGTTTGCGTCACGCGCGACAACCCATGAGCCGTCTGGCTGCTTTCGGAAAATGGAGAGGGCGCTTCCTGTGCGGACGGTTGCAGTTCCACCCGCAATGGGAACAATGCGCACGGTTAGCGTGGTCCAGCAGTAGGCCAAGTCACCGGAAACCGCGATCTCTTGGATTTCGCCTGTTGACTCGATCCGGTTCTGACTAAGAAGGCCACTGAGCCCGCGCTCAAATGAGCTGCGCCCTCGCATTGGGGGATAAGTCTTAGTTCGACTGGAACCGCCCGGTGCGGACCCGCACGCCGGGTGGTGTGGGAGCCGGGGGCTGGCCGCTAAGCGTCAGTTCCGGCGACCCGATTAGGCATTATTGAACCAAAGGATAAGCATCCTTTCGTAGAACGCTGTTAGAGCTATCGAAAGCAATCGCCCAGGCGATGAGTTGATCATAAGACTTACAGAGTTTCACGATCTTCTTCAGCCGATCGGGGCTCACAAACTGAGTCAATACATCGTCATCCTGATCGACCGCACCGCAAATTGCATCCTGCAGCTCAGTGTCGCGAAGCTATGCCGCAAGGTATGACAAGTGGCGCTCTTTTTGATCCGCCAGCGGGGCACACAAACATTTCGATTATTTCAGCAGACCTTCTTGCACCGACTTCTCTGAATGCCGCTTGGACTTCCTCGGTATCGAGAAGCCCGTGGTTGTTAAACCAAAGGGAGTAGATGCCATCGGACTTGATTGCAGAGTCGGTCAAATAGACCAGAAAAAATGTCTTGTCTTTGTGATTCAATCTAGCCGTCGAAAAACCAGCATTCGCAAAAATACCGTAAATTCTCTCATATTCAGACGAGAGGAACTCAAACCTGCCACTGGGATCTCGAAACATCGTTAAATCTTTGCCGAACGTCCAAGCTCACCTGCCGGCCCCGATTGAGGAACACCGTTCAACGAGCTCATAAGAGCGAACAAACGACGGTCGAAGAGCCGGAAGGTTGCCGGTTAGGTGGAGCGCCTTGTTCGGCCTTTGAGCTAATAGCATTGAAAGACACTTTGAGTATGAAGACAGTCGTAGCAGAAAAAGACGTAGATCATCCCGGCATCACCAAACATGTAATCTTGCTCGTCTGCTATCGGATCTCTCGAAAGCGGATTTAAACTGTTCTGGTGCTCGACAGAATCAATCTGTGCGATAAACACCATCTCTTTGGAGCAATGGGGACACTCGGGATGTTCTGGTGTCTGGATCCATTCTGGCTCGCCACCAAGCTTCGTACCCAGCCCTATCGACTCGGGGAAGTCATACGGGATAGCTCGTCCACCCTCGGGGACTCGGGATAGCTGAACTCTAATTTCGGGTAGGCTGCGCGTCATATTTTTCAGCCGAACGTCCGCGGTCAGGTAATCCCTGCTTGCTTCTGGCAGCAAAGCCTGCTCCGCAGGCGACGTGCCAGAAGTTCCGAAGGGACGGGGATTAACTGCACCGCTTTGTTGGGCATTTTGGTTCACAGTGTATCACTGAGCTTGGAAAGCGGATTTCCGATGCCTTTCGAGTCGAGAGCAGTCCTCCAAGAACCTAAACCCAAGTGCTTCTCGCCTGTGTCTATATTCAGTAGGAAGTAGCCCCTCGCCGATTCTGGTGTTTTAGCGCCGGCAAGCTCGTGGGGATACGGAGTGATGTGGCCAAATATTGCCCTTTACTCCTCCAGAAGACCCGTGCTTACTGCTGTCTAACTCGCCGCCTGACACCGCGTTACCCTCTCAACATTTCTCAGTCGCTTTCGCCTTAGAGCAATGTCGGTTCCCCCCTGCTTAGACCAAATATTATAGCCTTTGACAACCTAGCCACGGGAGTAATCTCCACTTCCAGCTGGCAGATCAGACGCTCAGAATTCTGCAACCAAATCTCTAAGTTTGCCGGAGGGCGAGTTCGATCAAGGCCCAAGAAAGCTGCCACCGATCCCTTATAAATAACCTTAGTCTCCTGTGACGCAATGTCAATTTGTAGGTAATCAGGTGGAGATATACTAGTTGTTTGGCGCGTTGAAATCGACGTATTACTGTAATTTCCGACTACGATTACAATCTCAACATCGAAGTAATTGCCCGTCAGCGCAGAATCCCAAACCAAACTTGCACGCCAATGATTCCGCTCGAAGTTTTTCACATCAACCACGAAGGTCTGTTTCTGGGCGCTTCTCGAAGAAAACTCGCCAAGGTACAACCAGAGATTCTTCGTGCTCCTACCAGAGCACGATGCCATTGTACTAAGCACCAAACAGATAAAGGGTATCCAACGTACCATCATGGACGCAAGACAGGAGCGGGCCGAGAATCATGCACCGCTTGAGGGGAGGCATTGCCCGGGTGCCAGCCCTGGACAACGTCAGCGTTGCGACCGATAGAGTGCGCCAATACCCTTGAAAATGTATTGCTGTTATTAGATGTTCCGTTGACGCCCAACAGGTCATATGTTGAGTTTGGCCAGTTCTCGGCCGTACGCTGACCCGCACGAAACTGTGCAAAAGCATAGCGCTCTGCAGTAGATACTATCGTGTTCCACTTCATCGACGCATCAGCGTTTCCCTGACTATCGGCATAAATGATTGTGTAGTAGTCCGCTGAGGTTTCGGCTGCAAATGTGAGCTGGCTGATCGGGACTTTGATATCGACAGGTTCTGCACCGCGCTCAACCGTGGTAATCAAATACCGCCAATCCGGAAGCAAATCGATCGTAGCGACCAAATGCGCATTCTTCAATATTTTGTCAGGCTGAGCGCGTGAGTGGGTCAGCGGAGCGGGTCGGTCAGCGGAGGGAGCGGAGGGGTCAGGGATGCCAAATATCCACTCTTTGTGCCGTCCGATACGGTCGATATGGGTAGGAATAACCTCAGATCCCTGATCCGCTTTGCCTTCAACAATGAATATATTTTCTGGAGTAGCTATCCAGTAAATGTATCGATTATTGAGGCGTTCTAGTTTCGGATAAGCGTCTCCAGGGTTCCAGCAACCCTGGATCATAAGCATCGCAACAACAACAACAACAACAACAACAGCGGCTAAATACGAAAGAGATTTCATTTTGATGCCCAACGTCATTCGTCAGCCGCCGAGCGAAGCGAGGTTGGCTGGACGAACCTGTTCGGACTCTTTCATTTCTTAATTTCTTCTGCGCGTAAACGTGCGGCACGTTTATTCCATGCAGTGGCACAGGTGATTTTGTAAACCAGGAAAAAGGCAACCCATCCGATCAGTAAACTCAGGATAAAGTTGCTGACAGAGTAGGAGCTCACGCCACCGAGGAAAAAGATAATGAGTCCAGCGCCAGATCCAAAATAGGGAGTGATCTTAGCCAAAACTCTATTATCTATGTCTTGATTCTTTTGTGGACGCAGATGCAGCACTGGCCACCAGCCCCAATCCATATCGGTAAGCCAGTTTGAGAAATTTTCCATTGGTC
>JAXIPG010000158.1:0-18816 GCA_045403045.1 Terrimicrobiaceae bacterium | reverse complement strand
TCTCGTTGAAGTGTGACGAGCGGTTGACACGGAAGATTGCGATCTTAAGTGTTCTCTGATGGACGAATGGCGGCTGCATTTGACGATGATTTGGGTGCTGCTTGCGCTCTCTCTGCTCTCCTTCGTGGTGCTGATGTTCGTTCCTGCGCCCTACGGGCGCCATGTACGTGCAGGGTGGGGCCCGTTGATTTCGGCACGGGTCGGCTGGATCGCGATGGAGATGCCGGCCGTCCTCGTCTTCGCTTGGGCGTTTTTTGCGGGTGAGCGCTGGCTCCACCCGGCGCCGCTCGCGCTGTTCACGCTGTGGCAAGTTCATTACGTCCATCGTGCATTCGTCTTCCCGTTCCGAACGCACGGCGGAAAGCCGATGACGCTATTGGTGGCGCGTTTGTAGCACTATTGGTTACAGCGCCGTATGGATACTTGAACGGCCGACAGCTGAGCCACTTCGGCGAATATCCGACGTCGTGGCTCGCGGATCCACGTTTTCTCGCGGGTTGCGCACTTTTCATCGTAGGATTCGTGATCAACTTCCAGTCAGACACGATCTTGATGAAACTGAGAAAGCCCGGTGAAACCGGACATAAGCTTCCGAGGGGTGGGCTCTTCCGATGGGTGTCTTCTCCGAACTACTTTGGCGAGCTCGTGGAATGGAGTGGGTTTGCGCTCGCAACCTGGTCGCTGGCTGGCCTGGCATTCGCGGTTTGGGGAGCGGCTAATCTGGTACCGCGTGCTTTGGCGAATCACCGTTGGTATCGCGAGACGTTCGCGGACTATCCAAGTGAACGGCGGGCTCTGATACCCGGCCTTCTTTGAAGCCGCGCGATCGCTCGGGGCAGAGAGATCCCCAGTCCTGATCAACAGGCAGCGTCTGAACTCGTGGGAAACGCGGATGACCGGAAACAACTACTGCCGGAGGGCGGCGAGGACGCCCAATATCCCAGGATATGCCTCCTGCTGCAAGCCACCTCCCGCTATGGATGAGCGATCAGAATATGACCTTCGATGGGAAAAGCTACTCCCTCATCGTTCACATACGCCTGCATCGCTGCGCTCACCTCGCGAACTAGCGCCCGTCGAGCCGCCTCGTCGACTTGAGCCACATGGCTAGCCAAGGGTGATCCCGCCACTTGATGGCGCACGAAGGCCTCGGGTGATGCAAAGCGAACCATTCGCACATCGGAGCGTATGCGCACAGTATGGAAGCCCGCCTCCAAGAGCAGTGTGCGGAGTTCCTCGGTCGCATCCCCAAAAGACAAAAGGGGCTTGCATGACGGCTCTTGCTGCTGGGCTGACGTGCCGCTCGAGAGCCTTAGCAAGGGCCGCGAATCCTGGGCTATGGACCAGCGCACGCCAGACCAATGCGACAAGACGTCCACTGGACTTGAGCACTCTGTGCATCTCGCATAGGGCTTGGCTTCGATCGGGAAAGTACTGGAGGCCGAGTTGACAGAAGGCGACGTCAAAAAGGGCCTCCGCAAAGGGCAGCGCACCAGCATCTCCTTCACGCCATTCTACTATTGCGCCCTGTGGAGATGGCAAGGAGCGCGCCACTGCAAGCAGAGCCCACCATTCTCCGACCGCGCAAAGCTCGTTGCCGATAGCGTTGAGCTGATTCCGCATGCCGAAAAAGTCGCTCAAATGCGATCGCCGGAACACATCTGCGTATCTCTTCTCTATCGCCCCGCGCCCGGAAAACAGTCCTTCAGGCGCTACAAGAAGCGCGTCCTCAGTGAAGAGCGAGGCCAAAGCGGCGGCGTTCTTCTCATTGAACGCCTTGTCATACTTCATGCGGAGCCCCGAGTCTGGTACTTGGCGGCAACACGCGCAAGATGCTGAAGGTCCTCGGGCGTCGGTGGCAGTGGAGATGTTCCTGGATTGATGGGTTTGCCGACCTCCCGGAAGAATCTGCCCAGTGTCGGAGTGGTGCCCGTGTTTTCGAGCGGGAACGCATCAAATCGCGAAATCCTTGTACTCCGGCTTGGCGACCTCGGTGGGCGGAAAGAGCATGCCGGCGCCGACTGTCGCGTTCGTGCCCTGTTCTATGAGAATAAAGGAGCCGGTCAGGCGATTGGCCGCATAGGCGTCAAAAATGAGCGGCTTGGAAGTCCTGAGGCGGATCTCTCCGATATCGTTTAACACTAATTCGGGCGTCTCAGGCTCCGGGTCGAGCGTGGAGACATTGATGCGATGCTCGATCGCGGTGACGACAGCCTGGACAGTTTGCGTCGTGTGCTTGAGAAAGTATTTTTTTCCGCGCTGGAGCGCACGCGAGTGCATCCAGCAAACCTTCGCATGCAACTCGGCGCTTGCCCCTGGGAGGTCGTTCGGGTCCACGATGACGTCGCCCCGGCTGACGTCGATATCGTGCTCAAGCACCAGGGTGACGGATTGCGGACTGAAGGCTTCCTGCAGCAGTCCGTCAAGGGTCCAGATTTCCCTCACCGCGCTGCTGAAGCCGCTGGGCAGCACCATCACTTGCTGGCCAACGCGAACGATGCCGCCGGCGATTTGGCCGCTAAAGCCACGGAAATCATGCAGGCCCGCATTCTGCGGATTGTTCGGACGGTTCACCCATTGCACTGGCAGGCGAAAGTCGTTCAGGTTCCAGTCGCTGCCGATGTGGACGCTTTCGAGATGGCCCAGCAGGGTCGGGCCCGGATACCACGGGGTATGGGCCGACGGATCGACAACATTGTCGCCATGAAGAGCGCTGACAGGGATGAACTTGACATCCTTCATGTCGAGGCGGGGCAGAAATTCCTCGAACTGGTTGCGAATCTCGATGAAGCGCTCCTCGCTCCAGTCGACGAGATCCATCTTGTTCACCGCGACGACGAGGTGCGGGATGCGGAGCAGCGAGGCGATGCACGCGTGGCGGCGGCTTTGTTCGATGACACCCAGGCGGGCATCCAAGAGGATGACCGAGAGATTTGCCGACGAAGCGCCTGTGACCATGTTCCGCGTGTACTGAACATGCCCGGGTGTGTCCGCGATAATGAATTTGCGACGCGGCGTGGCAAAGTATCTGTAGGCGACGTCGATGGTGATGCCCTGCTCGCGCTCCGCGCGAAGACCATCGGTAAGATTTGCGAGATTAATCTGGCCGCCGCCCGTAATGTCCGCGGAGCGCTCGAGCGCTTCGAGCTGATCCTCCATCAACGACTTGGAGTCGTAGAGCAGCCTGCCAATGAGCGTCGATTTTCCGTCATCTACGGAACCGCAGGTGTTGAAACGAAGAAGATCGACAGGGTGATGAAGAGGAACGGTCATACGCGATCGTTCTTAAAAATACCCGGCCTTCTTGCGGTCTTCCATGGCCGCCTCGGATGCCTTGTCGTCGGCACGGGAGCCGCGCTCGGTAACCCGGGCAACCGCGATCTCGGCAATGATATCGTCCACGTTGTCGGCGGGTGAAATGACGCAACCGGTGCTGATGATATCGCCTATCGTCCGCACCCGAACGACAAGTTCTTCGACTTCCTCGCCGGGCTTGGGGGGCACGAGATCGTTGACGGGCAGCCATTGGCCATTACGGCGCACGCAGCGCCGCTCGTGGCTGAAGTAGATCTTGGGAACTTCGAGTCTTTCCTTGCGGACATATTCCCACACATCCATTTCGGTCCAATTGCTCAGCGGAAAGACCCGCATATTTTCGCCAGGGTTGATCCTTGCGTTGTAAAGATTCCAAATTTCCGGCCGCTGGTTCTTGGGATCCCACTGGCCGAAGGAGTCCCGAAAGCTGAAGAATCGTTCCTTGGCGCGCGCCTTTTCTTCATCACGACGGGCTCCTCCGATGCAGCAATCGAAGCGGAACTCCTCGATGGCCGCGAGCAGCGTGGGAATCTGCAAATGGTTACGGCTAATCTGCCCAGGGGAAAGGACAGCAATTCCCTTTTCGATGGCTTCATCGACCGTGCGCACGATGAGCTTTGCCCCAAGTTCCCGCGCAAGCCGGTCGCGAAACTCATTCAACTCCGGGAAGTGGTGACCCGTATCGATGTTCAGAAGCGGCGTCGGAAGCTCCGAAGGGCGAAACGCTTTTTCGGCGAGGCGAAGCAGGCAGATCGAATCCTTCCCCCCGGAGAAAAGCAGCGCGGGCCGTTCAAACTCGGCCGCGACTTCGCGCATCACGTGGATGGCTTCCGTTTCGAGAAACTGCAGATGATCGAGATAATAACTGCTCATCGAACGAGGCGAGAATCCTCAAACCTGGCTGTCTATGGCATCGAGGTGCAAGGATTCAACCCCTTATGGCCTCTCCGCCCCATGTCGCGTGCAAACCGCACTCGCGCTTTTCGTCTGCCTTGGCTGGGTCGAAGTAATCCCACTCGTTCGGGAGGCTATACTTTTCCAAATACTGCTCGATGTCGGCGTCGTCCAGGTAGAACACAGGGCTGACCTTCAGGGTCCCGAAGTTGGAGTCGAGCGAAACGATATCGAGTCCCGCCCGATTTGGGTTTTGGACCTTGCGCAGCGCCGTGATCCAGACTCTTGGCGCCAGTTCTTTCATGCCTCGCTGGAAGGGTTCAAGTTTCATCAAAGCACTGAATTCCTTGAGTCCCTCCTCATCTTCAATCGAAGGAATCGGTCCATAGATGGTGTCCCGGTGCGCGGCGCTGATTCGAGGGAGATAGGAGCGAATGTCCAAGTTTAGCAGCCTACGCAGCTCCTCGGCGTGCCGGTAAGTGGCCGGCCGATTATAGCCGTGATCCACCCAAAGGACCGGAATGCGCGGGTGCACCTGCACGGCAAGATGCAGAATTACAGCTTCGTAAGGACGGAAATTCGTGGAGACGATGGCGCGTCCATCCGCCTGGGAAACGGCCCAGCGGGTGATTTCGAGCGGCGAGACATGCCGGAGCTCGGCGTTCCATTTTGCGAGTTGCTCAGGAGTCCTTTCAGTGCGGGCGTTAAAGTGAGGTCCTCAGTTGGTGTGCCGACGCTGTGGATTGTGGCGTCCTCCGGAAGGATCACACGGTCGCAGTAGTCACCAAAGCCCTCAGCGTCGTCTCTCTCTATAGCATACCGCTTAATCACCGGCGTGAGAAGCGTCAAGGCATCGTCGATCGTGATGCTTGGCGATACGAGGCGGCCGAGCCGCGTGCCATTGTAGCTGGCTCCAAGATAGAGCGCATATTTGTTCGGGGCTCTGCCAACAAAGCCGATCTCCGCGAGGAACGGACGAGCGCACCCATTGGGGCAGCCGGTAATGCGAAGACTGATCGCGTCCTCCGCCAGGCCGGCTTCTTCCAACACAGCTTCGAACTTGCTGAGAACGTCGGGCAACACCCGCTCGCTTTCCGTTAGGGCGAGACCGCAGGTCGGCAGTGCTACACAAGAAAGGGCGTTGAGACGCAACCCCGAGCGCTTGTTCTCTCCAGCCAGACCGTGCCTGGCGAGGATGCCCTCAACCACGGGCTTTTGCGCGGCTGTCACGCCTGAGATGCTCAAGTTCTGCGAGGGAGTGAGACGCAAATCACCCGTGTGAACCCGGGCGATTTCGCGCAAGGCGGTCTTCATCGGCCAGCCGGGGAGATCCTTGATGCGGCCGCTGAGGATGTGAAGTCCGTAAAACCGGGTGCCGTCGGCACATTCGTGCCATCCGAGGGGATCCTCGATGGTGGAAAAATGGAAGGGACGTGCAGGCGCGAACACGATGCCCGAAAGGCGTTCGACCTCGGACTTGAACCAGGCCACTCCGCGATCCTCGATCGTATACTTAAGGCGGGCGTGCCGCCGATTCGTGCGATCGCCATAATCACGCTGTGTGACAATAACGGCCTTTCCAATGGCATTGACTTTGCCGGCTGGGATAAAGCCAAGGACATCTGCAAGCCTGGGAAATGTTTCGACGTTGCCATGGTTCATGCCAAGCCCGCCACCCGCGGTGACGTTGTAGCCCACCAGCTGCTGGTTCTCAACGATGGCGATGAAACCAAGATCCTGCGTGAAGATATCCACATCGTTGGATGGAGGTACCGCAAACGCCGTCTTGAATTTACGAGGCAAATAGGTCGGCCCGTAGATTGGCTCGGATTCCAGCTCGCCTCCTGCGACGAGATCGTCGTCGAGCCAGATTTCATGATAGGCGCGGGTTTTCGGTAGCGCGAATTCGCTCCACGCCTTGGCATCGTCGTGAACTCGCCGAAGGATGGGGTTGCGCTCGGGATTCGGCGAAGCCATCACATTGCGGTTGACGTCGCCGCAGGCCGCGATGGAGTCCAGCAGGACCTTGTGCATGCCTTGAATGAGCGGCTTCACGTTCCCTTTCAAAATTCCGTGAAATTGAAAGGTCTGCCGTGTCGTGAGTCGGAGCGACGGGGAGGCGAGTTCCTCGGAGAGGTTGTCCAGAACGAGCCATTGCTGGGGAGTCGCCCTGCCGCCAGGCAGACGCAGGCGAAGCATAAAGCCAAAGGCCTTCTCCTTGCCAGCTCTCTTTAGCGCAGAGCGCTGATCCCGATCGTCCTGCAAATACAGCCCGTGGAATTTGGTGAGCTGACTGTTGCTCTCGGAAATCGCCCCCGTGGACTTGTCAGCCAGATCCTCGGCGATGGTTCCGCGTAGGAAGTTGGATCCGGCCTTGATGCCTTCGTTGGCACTAGGCGGTTTGGCGGATTTGGAATCAGAGCTCATAAAGCAGTTTGGTCGAGAAATCGGCTGAAGAATTCGAAAAGCGCTTGAAGAAGCGCACCAGCGCGGCGTCAAGCTGCCAAGCACAATCAGAAGGGTGTGGCCCACTTCTTTCCCCCAAGGGGCTGTCAATGACCCAAAACCTTTTCGGCACAGCTTGACACAACGCCTTATCCATCGAAAAGAGGCTAGTATCGGCAATCAATCACGATAGTCAAGGTCGTATAAGCGCAAGCCCGGGGCCGCGTGGCTGAGTCCGCGCTCTGTCGCGATCGCCGGAATGCGCGACAGTCAGGTCGAAAAGGGCACTCCGTTGAAAAAGGACAATCCTCTGGCAGCCTCGTCCAGGATAGCTTCCACCGATTCGCGCGACTACTTTGCCGGGAGGACGGTTTCCCGCGGCTTCGCGGGAGTCTTGTGGAACGTCAGCCAATCCGTACGAATCTTGTCCCAACCCTGGACGGACAAGCCGTACGCCTCAAAGAACTCACGGATCTGCTCGGCATCCCATTTTAGGATATCCTCAAGAATCGGTACGAAAACACTCGTCGCATTGTCGCTTAATATGGTCCGCTTTGCGATTCGGCCGATGTCCTTTGCTTCCGAAACCGCAATCGTATGTCCGTCGCGGCTGTTGACATGGTGCATCACGTACAGATCCGAGCTGCCGTCGCCAATGTAGACCGTGTGGTCTGGACGGGTCCCGAACTTCTGCTCAAGTTCCTGAAGAACAACAACTTTTCCATAGCCGGCTGGCACCCGCTTGACCGAGGCGATCCTCAGCCCGGACGGGTCATAGCCGAACTCTGTGCCGAACACATTCTCGGCGGGTACCATGCCTTCCAGGGCAGATTGCACCACTTCACGCGGACCCGCTGATATGACGACGAACTGAAAGCGGGCCTGGCCCAGCTCTCCCGCTAGGATTTCGGCCAACAACTTGACGTTGTCCTTCAGCCGGACGCGTTTACCCGCTTCGACCAAATGTTCGCGCCGGACACCCTGAAATTCCGGATCGTGCCGCAAAAGATAGGCCAACTCCGCACCCGATTGCACCAAGTGGGTCGACGATAATGCCTTGACTCTATCCTCAAAATCTTTGACGCCAATAATTTCTCCAAGCACATGGCCGGAGTCGTTAAAACTTAGCGTCTGGTCGAAATCGCTTGCGACCAGATAGCGGATCGTTTTCTTCGTATTCATATTTTCGCTTTCTTCCAACACTTTCTTCCAACAGCAAGATATATCCACCCCTACCATAGCTGTTATGCTTGTCAAATCACAATGTGTCGCCGTTAGAGTGAGGCGCGGACACGTACTCGTAAGTAAACGTCTTCCTGGATGACGCTTGCAAAATGCGACAAGCTGTAATATCAACATTGATATGATTTCCTCTTCTCATGAGGTGGCGCCCAAGTATCAACAGGTTTTCGATTCGCTGAGAAGGGAGATTTTGTCGGGAAGGTACCGTCCAGGGGAAAAGCTCCCAAGTGAGGCGGATCTGGTCAAGCGGTTTGGGGCCTCTCGGATCACGATCGGACGAGCGGTGCGCGAATTGCGAGAACAAGATTTGATCGATAGGCGGGCGGGTTCCGGAACCTACGTGCGTTCCGCGAAGTCGTCAGGTCTGACTTTCGGTTTGCTGATACCCAATCTCGGCCAGACGGACATTTTCGAGCCGATGTGCCAAGGGATGGCCGATGCCTCGCAGGGTGGACGCCACGCCCTGCTTTGGGGCTATGCCGAGGAGACTCCTTCGCGAAATGAGCAGGCTTGGCGTCTGTGCCAGCAGTATGTTGAGCGGGGGGTATCCGGGGTATTTTTCGCCCCGTTGGAGCTCGCAGCGGAGGATGCTCAGGCAAACCGGCGGGTCGCTGTTGCCCTCGATAAAGCACGCATCCCCATGGTGCTGCTGGACCGCTGCTATCTTCCGTATCCGCATCGCAGCCGCTACGACCTCGTTGGAATCGACAATCGTCGCGCCGGTTACCTTATCACGGAGCACCTCTTGCAAGTCGGATCCCGCCGCATCGCTTTTGTGGCTTGCCCACACTCGGCTTCGACCGTCGAGGCACGAATCGCCGGATACCGCGAGGCATTGTTTTTCCACGATATCCCGTTCGAACGCAATCTGGTCCGCAGGTTTGATGTCGGCGACCGTGAGGCAGTGAGGCAGTTCATGGAGCGGGAACTCCCGCAAGCCTTGATCTGCGCCAATGACCACGCTGCAGGCAAGCTTATGCATGCTCTGCTTGCGCTTGGATACCGGATTCCGGACCAGGTGCGGATTGCTGGCATCGACAACGCCCCGTATTCCAGCCTGCTGCCAGTACCGCTTACCACTGTGCACCAGCCGACGCGGGAAATCGGAATGACTGCAATGGGCGTCATGCTCGACCGGCTTGCCCGTCCCGCGATGCCGACCCGCGACGTCTTTCTCGCAACCAAGCTTGTCGTGCGCGACTCATGCGGCGCCTCCAAGGTCCAAGCGTCAACAGCGGAAGAGCCGATGGCAGATCCTCTTGCGATATGACATATCCGTCGTAATCCGGAATGCCTCGCCGCCAGTTGGCGTCGCGGGAGGAAAATCGAACGATGCCATCGTGCCTCCCTTGGACTTCTACTGCGCGATCAGGGGAAGGCAGTCACCCATTGGGTGCATGCTCACATTTCTCCTTTGGGCGAAGGAAGCCCTAATTCTTAGGGCGTAACGTGTCCCGCGTAACTCCGGAATAACAAGCAAGATGCTTTAGGTTCTTGATACTAAATATCGTTAGCAATGCTCTAAGAACGTTACCGGAATGCAACCCGTCGCTCGAATGCATTCTCGCTTTTCTTAGCATTCAGAAATTCATCTTCGTCGCCAGCGACTTTGATCACTTGCGTGCAAAAACGCTTGCTTTCTGGAGCCCAACTCGCTAGCGCTCTGTCAGGGTAATGGTGCGTGGAAAGTCGTTCAAACAACCGTGTGGCATGAAGAATTCTCGAAATTTCCTCGCCGGATCGTGCGGTCTGGCATTTTTCCTCACTATCGTGACAAGTTCCTGGAGCAAACCGATCGTTGACGAAGCAAAGGCTGCCGGGAAAACGCCTGCGGATTTCCCAAAGATCACGGCAGATGTCTTCAAACCGATGGATCAGGGGGCTATCGTCGGAGAATTAAGTGAGGAAGAGATCCGGGGCCGCAATACGTGGAATCTGTGGACCGCTGGCAACCAGCACTTTTGGGATGGCGTGGCGCGGAACAGCTTCGGCCTTATGGATGTCCTCAAGATGCTCGACAACCGCAAATACCCGCGCGGAGAACGGTTCAAGACTCTTGGACTCGTCAATCAGCCCGGCTTCCAGGCGCCATCGAAGGCTGACGAATACGGTCTCTGGCTCGACGAACCGACCGAGCCGGAGCCAGCGGGGATCGACGAGAAGACCTATGGAAAGCCCACAGGCGTCCTTGGGTTCCGCCTCTTTCCGAATCCGGATTTCGACGAAGCTGCTCGCAAGAAATGGGACGGCGAGCGCTTTATGAACGACCCGAAATACTACAACGACAACAAGCTCGTTCGCCCGTATCGCGTCGGTGTTTCGTGTGGTTCGTGCCACATTGCGCCCAACCCGGTCAATCCGCCAGCGGATCCCGAAAGTCCGAAGTGGGAGAATCTTGCCTCTGCCATCGGCAACCAATACATCAGTGAGGGAAGGGTCTTCGCCTCCAATGTCCAAAAAGGGGGCCTCTTTTATGAAATGATCGAGGCGCAACCGCGCGGCACTTCCGATACCTCGCGCATTGCGACGGATCACAACAATAATCCGAACGCGATCAATGCAATCTTTCTCCTCGCTGAGCGGGAAAGGATTGCCGCGACTGAGAAAATGGCCGGTGGCACGCTCGCGTTGCCCGGCGAGAAGGCTTCAATGCCCGTTCCGCATATCTTGAAGGATGGCGCGGATTCGGTAGGCGTGAGAGGTGCCACGATACGCGTTTACGTCAATATCGGGATGTTCTCGGAATACTGGCTTACGCTCCACAATCGCCTAATCGGTCTAGTGCCGCAGCAACCGTTCGAAGTCGCTTATGCTCAAAAGAATTCCGTCTTCTGGCGCGCTACGGAGGAGCGCGTTGATGACATCGCAGCCTTCTTCCGCAGGCTCCACCCATTTCACCTCAAGGACGCGCCCGGCGGCAGCAACCATATCACTGAAGACGATGCGATAATGACGCGCGGCAAGATCGTCTTCGCAGAGGGCTGCGCGGGGTGCCATTCGAGCAAACAACCGCCGCCGAACATCGATCCGCACTCCGGTGAAGGCCGGGCGTGGTTTCGCACGGAAGTTGTCAAGTCCGATTTTCTCGAGGACAACTTCCTCTCGACAGACCGACGCTATCCGATCTCGAAGATCGAGACAAATTCGTCGCGAGCCTTAGGCACGAACGCTCAGGCCGGGCATGTCTGGGACAACTTCTCATCCCAAACCTATAAGGATTTGCCCAAAGTTGAGGAACAGGAATGGTACAATCCCTTCGACGAGAACCATCGGATCAAATTCAAGCCCAAGGGAGGCGGTCCCGGTTATTATCGCGTTCCATCGCTCGTCAGCATCTGGAGTTCGGCGCCGTTCTTCAACAACAACGCTCTTGGGGAGTTTACCGGCGACCCTTCCGTGGAGGGACGCCTAAAAGCCTTCGACGATGCCGTCCAGAAACTGCTCTGGCCCGAAAAGCGGCTCGGTAAGGATTCGATCTGGCGGACCCAAAACGAATGTGCGCTCAGCCTCCGCAAGGAATTCGTGCCTCTTCCGCTTCGCGCGCTGGCGGATGCCGATGGCTGGATACGCATCGGACCTATCCCGAAAGGTACTCCGATCAATCTCCTGGCCAGCTGTGAGCCGGACTTCAAACAACTGGTTGTGCTCAAAGTGAAGATCGCCAAGGCGCTAGCTAAAATTCACGGGCTGAACCTCTCGCCGGAAGCCTCCACCGCCGAGCTAATCAAGCTTGTTCCTGAACTGCTCGCATCCAACAAGTGCCCCGACTTCATCGAAGACAAAGGCCATTATTTCGGCGACACCCTCCCCGATGAGGACAAACTGGCGCTGATCGAGTTCCTAAAGACCATGTGACGACGCCCGCCGTAGCGCGTTTTACCCGATCCCAACCTACCAAACCTCCGCAGCACGCAGACCGCACAGTTATGACTATCGCTGAACTCAAAAAAAAGACGCAGCAAGAACTTGACGATTTGTTCCGCCAGAAGCCGGCCGGGCCGATTCCAAACGGCGAAGCAAAGGGCACGGCGCTGGTCCTTCCGGGAACCGTCGTCACGAACATCATCGCCGACATCGTCCGGATCAAAATCTGGAAGGGCAAGGTCTTCGAGCGTGATCCAAAGAATCCGGATCGCGGCGTCCTGAAAAACAAGATCTTTCTCCTTGGCCATAAAGCGATTGAGGCCAATGTTTACAAAGACAAGAGCTGGTTCGATGGCAAGGAGTGTATCGTCCTCGATTACTCGCAAACCTCGTTAATCGCGAAAAAGGTGCGCGACGAGATTCGGGAGATCGAACCCCGCTTCTATCTTGGCATCGTCTATTGGGGCAAGAAACGCACCATAGACTTCGCCCTGGAATTTCCTAAATCTTGAAGTTAGCCGGCTTTTGTATATCGCTTTGACTTCGAATGCGCCTCCCATGAAGGAACCTTTAATCCTTTTTCAGCCTTGAGCTCGAACCCAAGTCGCTCAGCGCCGCGAGCCAATACCGGTTCCGTGTTCCTGGATCGTCTGAACGATCTCTTTACCTTCCTGCTCCTATTTGAGCGCCGTTTTGATCCCTTTTTCCGCCCAACGTTCGATGCCACGGTTCGCGATCCGATTGCAAAGTTCACAACGGCGTTGATCAACATTAAACGCCGAAACGAACGCCTAAGACTCGCAGAGGAGAAGCCGATGCCTGATGAAGAGAAGTACCTCGACTCAATCGTCTCGAGCTTCACAAAGCAGATGAATTTGCTCTGGAAGCCCGGAGCGTTCGAGCGAGGCGGGAACACAAAGACGCATGGCATTGTGCGCGGGGAGCTTGTTGTTCACGATGGTCTCCCGGCGAAATTCCGGCACGGCATCTTCGCGCAACCCACGACATACCGCGCCTGGGTGCGATTTTCGGGACCTGGCCCTTACATCACGCCCGATATCGAAGATGTGGGCTTCATGAGCATTAGCATCAAACTAATGGGAGTACCCGGGCCGAAGCTGCTGGATGACGAGAAGTTCACGCAAGATATGTTCGGGGTTTCTACACCCACATTCGTGACCCCGGATACTAAGGCAAACGCCCAGCTCCAGATCGAGAGCGTCAAAAACGCGCAAATCTTCTATTTTCTCAACTTTCATCGCCCGCACGTACTGGACCTCATCATGCAGTCTCTGTGGATCAAGACGCAGAGCAGTCCCTTTGAAGCTCCCTACTTCAGTTGTGTGCCGTATCTGCTTGGAGAAGGCCAGGCAATGCAATACTCAGTTTGGCCGAAATCGGAGAAGCGGACTCCAGTACCACGGCTTCCTTTTCGCCCTCCCAATGACTATCTGCGCGATGCAATGGTGGCCGCGCTTGAAGGAGAGGTCGAGTTGGATTTTCGCGTGCAGCTGCAAACCGATCCTCATCTTATGCCAATTGAGAATAACGCCGTTCTCTGGCCCGAGAAGCTTTCGCCTCGTGTGTCGGTAGCCACACTGCGCCTGCCACAGCAGAAGTTCAACTCTGCAGCGCAAATGGAGTTCGCAAAACGCCTTACTTACAATCCTTGGCATTGCATTCCAGAGCATCGCCCATTAGGCAATCAGAGCCGCGCCCGGCGCCGCATGTATTTTGAACTTTCGCGGCTGCGGCAGAGGATGAATGTCGCGTCCCACTACGAACCGACGGGAGACGAGGTCTTCGACTAAGCGCCATGACTCCGCAGTCAACTTTCATGGTCCTTGGGACAATCAATCCGCAGCGCGAGGCGGAGCTGCGGGGATTGCTCGAATCAATGAACGAGGCGCCCGGACGCGTGAACGCAAAGAACGCACTCGTACCGTTTGGACAATTCGACACGCTGCACTTCGCAAGATTTGCCATCCTGAAAGACAATTCGCTCGATGACGTTCTTGCCCATGGTTTGCCTCGTCGCGATTATCCGCTTTATCTCGCGTTCCTCGGCACTCTCGATGGCGATCCAGATACTTTTCTTAAAGATGTGGCGACGCGAGCATCGACGGGACTGCGCGCGATTTTTTCCTGTTGCAAGGGCCTCGCACCCGATACCGATCTCGTCGGCTGGATGAAAAGAAATAGCCGCTTTCCGGTTGCCGCTTACACGAATTGGCTGGGGCGGACGGTCCGCCGTATTCGTGAAGACGCGGCATTGCGTGAGGCGCTCGAACAGTACGTGCAGAGCAGTGCAGCTGCTTTTGCGGGTTTGTCGCCGAGGGAGATTCACGCTGCTTTGCGGCGCTTCGTAAGTGCGGAGAAGTCCGCCGGACGCCTCACGCTTTCTGCGGAGCGCCCGACTCCACTGAGATGGCGAATCGATAATTTGCTGCGTTTGATTGGACCTCCCTTGTTGACTCTCCTCGCGTCGCCCATCCTCATCCCTGTCTCGTTGATCTTCCTCATTCGCGTTCGCCGCCTGGAGAAAACGGATCCCGAGCTCTGTTTCCGCGTGGACCAGGCACACTCCGACGGACTGGCGAGCTTGGAAGATCACGACGTCACCAATCAGTTCAGCGTGATGGGAAGCATAAAACCCGGCACCGTGCGTCTCTGGACGGCGATCTTCGTTCTTCGACTCGTGGACTACTTTGCGCGGCATATCTTTAATCGCGGTCGATTGGCTCGCATACGCACCATCCATTTCGCGCGTTGGGTGTTTCTCGACGACAAGAAGCGGATGGTGTTTTTCAGCGACTATGATGGAAGCCTCGAGAGCTACATGGACGATTTCATCAACAAGGTGGGCTTTGGTCTCAATGTCGTTTTCAGCAACGGCATCGGCTACCCCAGAACCAATTTTCTCATTTTCGATGGATGCGCCGACGAGCTCAAATACAAGGAATTCCTGCGCCGCCACACAATACCGACACAAGTGTGGTATAAGGCCTACCCGGGTTTGACCGCAGTCGATTTGGAGCGAAACATCCGGATCCGGCGGGGTTTGGAGTCATCGTCTCTAAGCGATCAAGAGGCCCGCGACTGGGTGGCCCTTTTATAATGAGTAGCGAACTCAATTACAGCGACGTGCAAGGGTTGGTGCGCTTCGGCTATGGGAAGCTGAAGGGAGCCCGGTATGCTCTCGCGCGAATCAAGAACGTTGATGCCGCGCGATCTTGGTTGCTACCCGCATCGATAACCAGCGCCGTTGCAATGAAGCCGCCGCCCTCCACCGCTATGCAAGTCGCTTTCACGGCGGAAGGCCTCAAAGCGCTTGGCGTATCCGAATCCGTAATCAACAGCTTTTCCCACGAGTTTGTCGCGGGGATGACAGAACCAAACCGTTCGCGGCGTCTAGGGGACGTAGAAAATAATGCGCCTTCGGAATGGACATGGGGAGGTCCCGGTAACGTCCCACATCTCGTAGTGATGTTCTTCGCGAAATCCGAACTCCTCGATGGCTTCGTGCAAGATTCCACCGGAAGCGTATGGAATGAAGCGTTCGACGTGAAGTGGCTTTACACGTCGGATCTTGATGGGATTGAACCCTTCGGTTTCGCCGACGGAATTAGTCAACCGCAAATCGATTGGCAGCAACGGCGCGTAAGCATCCCGCGCCTTCCCATTTTCAAGTTCCAATCCCTATTCGGTTTTCAACGTGACTATGGCAACATCGCTGCGCTCGGTGAGTTCTTGCTGGGGTATCGCAATGAATACGGGAAATATACCGATCGGCCGTTAGTCGATGCCGATGCTGCGAGCGCCAGGTTGCTTCCGGCGGAAGACGCACCTGAGAAAAGAGATGTCGGCCGGAACGGAACGTATCTCGTGATGCGCCAGTTGCATCAGCATGTCAGGGGCTTTTGGCAGTCTCTCAGCGAGCATGCGGGTGGCGATGCCGCGGACGTCGAAAAGCTTGCGGCGGCGATGGTCGGCCGCACCAAAGAGGGCGATCCTTTGGTGCCGATTCAGCAAAAACCTATCCCTGGCATTGGACCAGATCCAGATGAGATTCGGCAGAATCAATTCACGTACGATGGAGATCCCGCGGGCATCCGCTGCCCGTTTGGTGCGCACGTGCGGCGGGTCAATCCACGCAATACGGATTTTCCAGGGCGGCCGACCGGACTCCTCGCAAAAATCATCACAATGCTAGGCTTCGGCCCGAAGGGCTTCCGGGACGATCTAATGTCCTCCGTTCGTTTTCATCGCATTCTGCGGCGCGGCCGCGAATACGGCCCCTGTCTGCCAACTGCGAAAGCGCTCGCTCCAGCAGCGCGGGACGATCTGGAGCGCGGATTGCACTTCATCTGTCTCAACGCGAACATCTTGCGTCAATTTGAATTCTTGCAGAACGCGTGGATTGCGAGCACGAAGTTCTCCGGCTTGACGGGAGAGAGCGATCCGTTGCTCGGCAATCGCGAACCGATACCGGGCTGCCCGGTTACCAGCGATTTCAACATTCCGAAAGAAGGCTTGCGGCACCGTGTTTCCGGACTGCAGCAATTTGTCACTGTGCAAGGCGGGGCGTATTTCTTTCTTCCAAGCCTTCGCGCTCTACGCTACTTCGCCGGGGCCAAAAATTCATAGTTCAAGGAGCACAGCTTATGTGCCCGATCCTTACTTTGGAATCCCGGCGCCGTCTCAGTTCTTTCGCAAGGTCCGGGCCGATCCTGCCCGTCTCGAAAACGGTCTGATAATAGTCCGGCTCCAGCGCGCCTCTCCCGGCCTGACTCATCTGGTAGGCAAGTTTGCGAGCGATTCCGAACTCGGTCGCGGGCTCCCGGATGGTGTCCTCCTTATCGTGAATCCAGTTGCCCGGATTTGCGCCCATTTCAGTGGCCAGAATTCCAAAGAGAATAGCTTCTTCGGAATCAGGGTCCGACTGCGGGAATATGACAGTGCCTGCCAGCTGCTTATGATCTTCCTCCCAGCGATCGGTAAGTGTTTTGGTTGGCGTCTTGCCTTCATTCAAGAATGGAATCCAATGGAGCCGGAACTCCACATCGCCGGAGCGTTGTCGCATTTTCCATTCTTCCGAAAGATGGCGCTCGCCGGGGCGAAATTCCGGACGGCGGTTCTCATTCTGGGCCGGGGCAAACGTAAACTTGCCGGCCGTGCCGCCGATCTCCTCAATTCCGGTCCAATAGGTTTGATAGGCGGTGCTGGAATGAAACGTGCGCAGTGTTTGCTTCGTCAGATGAGACAGGGTTTTCCCCGCCTTGATCCATCCCATGCGATCTTTGAGCGCGAGGCCGAAGGCCGTTTGCTCGGCGATCAGGTTTGGAGCATCGTAAGCCCCCAAATCCCCAACGAATGGGACCTCAGCTCCTGCGGATTCTCCGGTGGCATGGAGGACGTTGATAAAATCCCTGTGATTATCGGTTGGAGGCGTGGGATCGTTAATGCCGAGAAAATCGATCCGGCGGCCTTCCCGGGATTGGAAGGCCGCCATGAGCCCGAGAAAGTCGGGATTGGTCTCGATATGTGGCGTTCCAAGGCCCGTTGAGATGCGGCCGATGCGGGTATACTCCGCGCCGGGTTGAAACAGGCCAACATTTTGCAGCGGTACGGGAAGCGCTTCGGCGATCTTGAGCAGGACTTTGCTGCCGGCGATTTGATACTGGTGCGCCACGCGATCGGGGAAATGGACCTGCTTGCTCTTTGCGAGAATCGTCTGCTGGATTTTTTTCACTTCGGCGACGTCTTTGCCAATGCTTTCCAATTCATTCGCGCCGGGGCGAAACGGGCACCATTTTGCGTCGGCGTTCATGGTGCGTGGAACGGCCGAAAGTATTCGAAGCGAGTGCAGAAATCATCGTATTGAAACGGCAGCGCCTTCAGGCTATTGAACTTGGGCCTAATCAACACGTAGCGTCCGCGCACGAGCAGAGTGCCGATAACTGCTTTGGCGATGAACAACGCGAGACTTTTGCCGGCACAAACCTGCGTACCATTGCTCAGGTGGTTGAACCTGTAGTCTGAACGCTTATCGAGCCAGAAATCGGGACAAAAGTTACCAGCGTCAGGATTGGTCTCCCAGTCACGGTGATTAAAACCATTCAGAATCACCACTTGCGTGCCGCTCGGAATGGTGTTGCCACCAAGGACATCGCCTTGCACTGTTTGCCGCATTAGCATTGGCGTGGTGGGCCAAAGACGCATTGCCTCCTGGATGCACCCCTCAAGAAGGCTCAGTCGATCAATTCCTTCCGGTGTCTGCGCACCATTCTCCTGGATCTCTTGCCGGACGCGACCTTCAACATTAGGGTGAGAAACGATTAGCGCCAATGCCCGCATGGTATTTGTAGCCAGCGTCTCCATCATCGCGAACATCCAGTGCGGTATTTGATTTTCGGCCTTTGTCTGTGCGGTCGAAGGGGCATGCTTGCATATGGCTGCCAGACTGCCGGTTTGCGCAGACTCCAAGTAGTGACGGATTCTTTCGTAGAACAAGTCGAATTCTTTCGACTTGCCGAGGAGAAATACGCGGTTGCTTTCCCGCATCATCGCGGTGAGCCGCTCGGCAAGCGCGGTGTCGTCCCGCGCCTCATGACCGAAAATGATCTCCAGCGTGACCCGCTTAAATAAATGGTCGAAGTGATCCCATACCAGGTATTGGCCCGCATTGGCGGTCAACCGTTCCGTCGCCTGATCAATCGCTCTCAGGAATTGATCCGCATTCGGATGAACTCGCTGACTGGAGGCGAGCACCGCCTCGTTGAATTGACGCCGATCTTTCCATTCAGCACCACGTGAAATGGTCAAAGCATTCGGCTGGAAGTGCGACATTCCCCGGCGCTTCAGATCCGGATCCGCGGCGTAAGGTGTCGGCGAGTGATCGAGCACGCGCGTGATTCCGTCGAGATCGAGCACCACCAACGACTTCGTCTTGAGCAGGTAAATATAGAAATAGTTGCTCTTGTACTTCTGCCGGAGCCTCCGAATCAAATTCACTGCGAGCGGGTCAGGATGGACTTTATTCCAAAAGGAAATCCA
>JAXIPG010000237.1:0-6104 GCA_045403045.1 Terrimicrobiaceae bacterium | reverse complement strand
ACAAGCGCTCAGGCGCCCTCTGCTTGCGACTATTTGAGCACGTCTTCGGTTTTGGGATCGAACAGGGTAACCTTATCCAGCTCGAATTGGGCGTCCACCTGTTCGCCCAAATGGAAGATATGGTCGCCTTGAATACGGGCGATTATGCTACCTGAACCTATCTTTAGGTATACAATCGATTCCGAACCCATTGGCTCGGCGATCTCGACGGTCAGAGTAACTGGCGTACTGGAGCCATCTGGCTTCGGCTCAGTGCCGATCTGCTCAGGGCGAACGCCAAATACGACCTCTTTATCGGCGTATTTGCCGGCAACGGCTTCGAGGCGACCCCGTATCGGAAGCGTTAGGGAATTGGACTCAGCGGTCTCGACAAAAAACAGACCGCCATCGCGCTTTTGAACCTTGCCCTTAACGAGGTTCATCGGCGGACTGCCGATGAAGCCCGCGACAAACATGTTCTCCGGTTGGCGGAAGAGGGCCAGTGGATCGGCTACCTGCATGATAAGGCCATCCCGCATGACGCAAATACGGTCACCCATCGTCATTGCTTCGACCTGATCGTGAGTAACGTAGATCATGGTGGAACCGAGTTCCACGTGAAGCCGCGAGATCTCCGTGCGCATCTGAACACGCATCTTGGCATCCAGGTTGGACAGAGGCTCATCGAAAAGGAATACCTTCGGATCCCGCACGATTGCCCGGCCGAGCGCCACTCGCTGACGTTGACCGCCCGACAGGGCTCCCGGCTTCCGCTGCAACATATGATCGAGGCCAAGGGCTTTCGAAGTTTTCCCGACGGTATCCGCGATGAATTCCTTTGTCTTCTTCGCCAACTTGAGGCCAAACGCCATGTTGTCGAAGAGGTTCATGTGCGGATAGAGCGCATAGCTCTGGAACACCATCGAAATCCCGCGATCCTTCGGCTCGAGATCGTTAACGACTTTGTCTCCGATCGAAATGGTCCCACTCGAGATCTTTTCGAGTCCGGCGACCATCCGGAGTGTGGTCGATTTGCCGCAACCTGAAGGTCCAACCAAGACCATGAATTCGCCGTTTTTGATGTCTAGGCTGATGTTCTTGACCGCCGTAAACGTCGGGCGCCCGCGATCATCCGTGTAGGTTTTAACCAGATCTTTGATTTTTACAGAAGCATCTTCTTTTGTTTTCATTGGGCGAAAGAAGGTTTATAGACTGTTACTTTCATTTACGCGGCTCTTTAACCCTTCACAGCTCCCGCGGTGAGGCCCGCCACGATCCGATGCTGGAAGAACATCACCAGGATCACCAAAGGAATCGTGACTACCATCGAGGCCGCCATGATGGATCCCCACGGTTGCTCGTAAGAGCTCGTGCCGCTGAATTGTGAAATCACGACCGGAACTGTTTTCATAGTATCGGTCACGGTAAACGTGAGCGCAAACAAGAATTCGTTCCAAGCGCCAATGAAGGCCAAGAGTCCCGTGGAGATCATCCCTGGTACCGTTAGGGGAAGTAAGACTTCCCAAAATACTGTGAGAGGCGACGCACCGTCAACGTAGGCCGCTTCCTCGAGTTCCTTCGGGAGGCTGCGAAAATACTGCGTCATCACCCAGATTGTAAACGGCATCGTGAAAATCAAATAAGTCATCACGAGACCTGGGCGTGTATTGAAAAGTCCCAGTGTCTTCAGCATCACGAACAACCCCGAAAGGACCGCGATCTGCGGGAACATCGTCATCGTCAGCACCAGGTAAAGCACCGACCCTTTGTAACGAAAAGGAAGCCGGCCGAGAGCATAGGCACACAGGCTCCCGAGTCCAAGGGCGATCAGGACAGTGGATCCGGCAATGATGATGGAGTTAACGAGGCTCATAACGAAACGGGGATCCTTGAAGACAGCCAGATAGTGATCGAGCGTCAGAGATCTGGGAATAACTTCCGTTGAGAAGAGCTCTTGGCTAGGCCGGAACGACGAAACGAGCGCGTAGATGGCTGGGAACAGATTGAATATAAGAATCACGACAACCAACAGGACAAACAACCCTTTAAGTACCATCGACTTGGAATCTTGGTCTTTCATTGGAAGCTGGTCTTGCTGACTCGCGTATAGAGCACCACGAACACCATGATGAACAGGAGAATAATGACAGAGGTCGCGGAACCGACGCCCGCGTCCAAAAAGTCTATCAGTTGCAACCGATTGTAAGTGGCCATGGTTGCCATGTCTCCCGCGCCCCCAACCATGATGTAAAAGATGTCGAACACTCGCAGTGCATCGAGGGTTCGAAAGATGAGGGCCACAAGCAGCGTTGGCATCACGAACGGAAGCGTTAGAAAAAAGAATTTGCGAATCCCGGTGGCTCCGTCGATAGCACCCGCCTCATACATATCCCCCGGAATCATCTGCAACCCGGCGAGTATTAGGAGGGCCATGAACGGGGTCGTCTTCCAGACGTCAACGGCGATAATAATCGGAATGGCCGTCTCGGGAATAGCGAGCCACGCGATCTTTTCCGGGAGGATGTGGAAGTTTGTCAGCAAGAGATTTACGACCCCATAAATGTCGTTGAACATCCATTTCCAGATCATCGACGAAACGACTGTTGGGATGGCCCAGGGGATCAGGATGGCAACACGGAAGAATGTCCTGCCCTTGAACTTGGTATTTGCCACCAGCGCCACCGCGAGACCTAGAACGGCTTCAATCGTGACCGAGAAGAAGGTGAATATCAGCGTATTCCAGACCGCACGCCACCAGTCCGGGTCAGAGAAAACAAACACGTAGTTGTCAAATCCGACAAAGGTTGACGGGGTGACCCCGTCAAGTTTATATTTAATAAAAGAGTACCAGATGACCTGGAATAGCGGGAACCCGATTACCAGAAGCACAACGAGTACTGCTGGGACGATCAGATACCACGCTAACCGCCTTTGGCGCTCGTAAAGATCAATTTCTCGGGCCACTCTTAGTGTCTTCCCGGATGAGGCTTAGCGGACGATTCGTTTGGCGACCTTCTCGACTTGCAAGACCGCGTTCTTCGGTGTTTCGCCGCCCGTAAGCACTTTATTCACACTTTGAAAAAAGGCGGTTGAAAGCTGATTGTAATCGGCGCCGGTAGCCGTTGAAGGACGAGCCACGACATTTTGCAGAACGTCCAGCATGTTTTTATAATACGGATTTTTCGCAAGGACATCAGCATCACTATACAGAGCTGGCAGGGTCGGCAGGTAACTCAGCCCGATCGCGCGTTTCTTCTGTTGCTCTTCCGAGGCGAGGTAACGAACCAGATCTACCGCAGCATCAGGAGCCTTTGAATAGGCCGAAACCATCAAATTCCAGCCACCCAGGGCGGCGGCGTTCTTACCGTTGTCGCCGCCCTTCGGCAGGACCGTGACGTCGAATTTTCCGGCAATCGCGCTCTTTGGATCGTTGCCCAACGCGTAGGCATATGGCCAGTTGCGCATGAAGGCCGCATTTCCAGCCTGCCAAACATTCCGCGCTTCTTCTTCGCCGTAGGTGGTGACACCTTTGGGTGAGATCGTTCCTACCCAGCCTTTCGCGGTCTCAAGCGCCTTTATGGCCTCCGGATTGTTGATGGTGACCTTCTTATCCGGTTCAACGATGGAGCCACCGTTAAAGCTGTAAATCCATTCGATGGCATCGCAGGTCACGGATTCGCTTGCTTTTCCCTGAAACACGAAGCCTTGAAAATCCGGTTTGCCGGCCGCGCGTTCACCGTCCTGGATCTTTTTCGCCATTTCGGTGAGTTCTTCCCAAGTCTTCGGTGGCCCCTTGTAGCCATATTTTTCGAGAAGATCTGTGCGATAGTAGAGTATTCCTGCATCCGTAAACCACGGCAGTGAGGCAAGCTTGCCGCCGACGGTGTTGTTCTCGATGATGCGCGGGAAGTTTTTACTGAGTTCGTCCTCCTTGAAATACTTCTTCAGGTCAACGGCGTGCGGGGCGAGGATGCCTTGCCAGATGACATCCACCATATAGACGTCGATATCGGCACTCTTCGCCGCCCAATACTGTTGAAACTGCTGAAGGGTTGCTGAAGCGTCCTGGGGCCGGCTGATGTATTCGATTTTGTTTCCTGTTTTCTTGGCCCATTCTTCAGCCGCTGCTCTCGAATAACGTCCCCCTTCGCCGACATCAGAATCGCCGGCGAACCGGATTGTGGCACCCTGGCCGAACACGGCCGGGGAAAGGGAGATGACCAGGAAGAACGAACAAATCCAGGGGACAAAACGTTGGCTCATGGACGATTTCAGGGAATTTGTACGAGGCAATTTTGGGAGGAGAACGGGGGTACTCATAGTCGAATGTATCGTGACTACCGAGATCAGAGCGAGAAGATCTTTATGCGTCAAGAATAAATTTATTTGTTAACGGAAAGGGGCTACGTTCTCCATAAAATGAAACCATCGCTGAGGGCTCGCGGCACCTTGAAGGACGTGGCCAACGCTGTTGGCGTCTCTCATACGACCGTTTCGAACGCCTTCAATAGACCCGATCAGCTCTCCCCCAAGCTTCGCGAAACGATCGTGGCAGCGGCGCGCTCCATGAGCTATCCTGGTCCGAATCCGGCCGCGCGGATGCTCCGGACCGGTTTCGCCCGGGCCATCGCCGTAGTGTGGACCGATCCCATGCCCCACGCGTTTGAAGATCAGGCCGCTGCGTCCTTTCTTGCCGGAGTGGCCGAGGCCTGTGCGGAGCGCGGTCTCGGCTTACTGCTTGTGCAAGGGGGTGAATCGTCCTCTCGAAGCGTACAGGCCGCAGCCATCGATGGTCTCATCATCTATTCAATGCCTAACAATGACAGCACGCTCCAGATGGTCGCAGATCGAGCATTGCCGACAGTCGTCGTGGATCAGCCAATCATTCCAAACATTCCTTTTGTCGGGATCGACGACCGTGCGGCATCGCGTGCGTGCGCACAACATCTCAAGACTCTCGGCCACAAAAGATTCGCCATTGTGAGCCTGAGGCTGGGTAGTGATGGATACCGCGGATTTGTGGAGCCGGAGCGTTTGAAAAACGCGTGCTTTGAACTGAGCCGGCGCCGGATCGAAGGATACCTGGATGTTGTCGGCCGGAACGGATCAAATTCCTCTGCAAAAATTTGGGAATGTCCCCGCAGCGTCGAAGAAGAGGGTAGAATTGCAGCGGAGAATCTCCTTAAGCTGAACCCTCAACCCACCGCGATTCTGGCAGCGAGCGACCGGTTGGCAATCGGTGTGATTGAGACTGCGCGAAGACATCAACTCCGCGTTCCAGAAGATCTTTCAGTGGTTGGCTTCGATGATATTCCAGCGGCAAAGCTCATTACGCCGCAACTAACCACTACAAATCAGCCCCTGAGGGAGAAGGGGCATTTAGCTATATCATCGTTGCTGGATGGTAACGGACCGCTTCGGCGCAAGCTGCCTACCAAACTCGTTATTCGCCATTCCACAGCAGTTTGTCCGGCTGAAGGCGAAAGCCACTCAAATCTTCGGAAGCCGTCTGGGTGAGCGAAGCCGCCCCGTCCGACAAACTGCCTTACGAAAGCCCTCCGCAGGTCCGCCTTCCTTATCAATCTCGCGGGTTGAACGCCCCGAAATCGTCCCACGAGCCATGCCAGCGCCATTGGAGGTCGTTGTCCATATCGTGGGCCACCATTTTCGCCTCCGTCGTTTCATAGAAAGCGACGAGCCTTCGTACCCTTTCCATGTAACGCTGATAGTTCTCCTCACTGCCGATGTAAACAACACCGTTCTTCTCGTCTCTGTAGGCGTAGAAGACATTCCCTTTCATAACGCCCCGGAGCAGCTCATAAGGAGGCAGCGCTGCGTAAGTTTCACGCTGCTTTGGCGTCTCCGGGCTTCGAGCCAAGAAACCGCTTTCCGAAAGCGCCGTTATCTTCGTCCTAATCTCGAAGGCCGCGCAGCCGTTGAGAATAAGGAACCCGCAGACGGCGGCGAGCAGGGCGAAGGAGGCACGCTTGGGTCGATTGCCAACCCGCCCGCCGCGGCGTTCCCGGTTCAATTCTTCAAATCGCTGTTCTGGACAAGAGGATTTCATAGGCGGTAACCTAGCGATCTTGTGGACGCCGAATGTGAGTTAGGAAGTATCGCACCCA
>JAXIPG010000279.1:0-3515 GCA_045403045.1 Terrimicrobiaceae bacterium | reverse complement strand
GAGCTCTTGCCGGCGAACACCCATATCGAAATGCTGCCTAACGTAATGGGTCGGAATATCTCCTGACCATTCACACATAGTGCAGTGCCAAAGTTGTGGGATTAGGCTGAGCATAAATCAGTGGTCCTTTCTATTTGTGGTGTTCCTCTCCAAAGCGGTTCTCGCAAAAGCATTTCTCATGCCATTCTTGGTTTCGGACAAAGGTTTCTCGCCCTTGCGAGTCTAGGCGTCCTCATATTGCTTCGCTCCGGATTGCCCTCCAGATGCCCCGAACGTGCCAGCCAACTTTCCAGTCCCGCAGTAAACACCGAAGATGCAGGCTGACCTGAAGTGTTCTTGTCATATGTCTTGTTAAGATGTTACAATATAATAATGTCATCATATAACATGTCAACTAATAAAATCGACTTGGATTAGGGTTTTTGCGAACACCAAGTTCCCAAGTTCTCGCTTGCGAGGGCTTCCCTGACTTTCAGCAGAAGTTGAGAGCGTCAACCTTCACTGCCGCTTTGAGGCCTTCACCCCAATGCCGTCGGGATTCGATATTGCCGACTAAGGCGCAAGGGATTTGGAAGCGTCAGGACGAAATCGGTATCGAAATTCCGGATACCAGTCCCAAAACACGTCTCCGAAACGGATGAGGGGTCAAACGCAGTATGCTAAGAAGTTTGCACGTTAGAGTTTGAGCACCTTTTGACGGTAGTGTTCGTCAGGCCGGCCGGCGATCCGGCTGATATCTTCGTCGGACAGGAATTGCGGTCCTCCGAGAGCGGCGGCGCCGGCGAAGATTTGCGCCGCCTTTTCCGCCATGAACATTGCCGCCTTCACGGCGTCGGGCGAGCGTCCGAGGGTGATGATGCCGTGGTTTTCGAGCAGGATCACGCGCGGTGGAATGCCCAAGTCCTCGATGAACTGCGTCGTTTCGCGACGGATGATTTGGGAGAGCAGCAACCCGGGATCAGTATAAGGGACGAACACGGACGCCGGTCCGCAGCAGACGATATCGTCAGGGAAGAGCTTCTTTGTGGCGAGTTCGTGCGCACGTGGTGAACAGAGAATCTGGTTGATGTGGATAGGGTGGGTGTGGCCTACGAAACTGATGTCAGGGAGGCTCAGCAGATAGGCGTGGAAGAGAGCCTCGACAGACGGCTTCTTGGCTGAGGGATCCACGCGGCAGGCGAAAAGCCCGTCGTCGACGTCGTTGTCGCTGAGATCGTTCCGATCAAGCATCGCCAAGAGCGGCTCGAAACGGCACTCGGTCACGTCCGCGTCGGTAAGCGCTCCGAGGCTGCTTCCGCTTGCCTTGACGATGAAGGTCTCGTCGCTGAGTCTCGCTGAGGCATTTCCTTCGCCGAGAATCGCGAGCCCGCGGTGTTCGGATCCCAAATCGCGCGACAGGGTGACAAGCAGCCGCCTAGTTTCTGCAGGGTCGCTCATTTTTCAAACCTCTCCGCAGAGGGAAACGTTTATGCCGAGCTCGTCCATCGCGGCGGCTTTTGCGAACAATGCGCGCCGCGCCGCACCTTTGTCGGGCGCGTAGGCAACCTGGATGTGGTTTGCTTTGTGCCGCGCCATCATCTGGTCGCGAGTAATTCCCTGGAGCACTGCATGCATGATTGGCCACTCCTGCGTGGTCAGCCGCCAGCGCTCCTCAGTTTCTTCGGCGGGTAGCTTTACAACCTCTGCCAGTCCGGTGTCGAAATTCAGTCCCCCGTCTGAGACGTCCACCCGGCTCCAGACGATCCAGCCAGGCTTGCTGATTCCGCGAAGCGTGCCGCCCCCGAGGCGCCAGTACATCGGCGGCTGGCGCATGCTGTCGGCGCCCTTCCAGCCGCCGATAAAGTGCTCTGGAGGCGCTGCGCCCGAAATGAGAAACACCCAAACGTACGCATCGAGCTTCTTGCCATCGACCTTGCCGGTAAATTGCCGGCCCCATCGCAGGTCGTGCAGGGTGTTTTCAGGCGAGAATCCAAGCTGGCGCCACAGGCGGTCCGTCACAAGCCCGTCAATTCCGGAGCATTCATCGACTTCGTTGAAGTGCGGAAGCGCTTGGCCTTTGTAGAGTTCCTCACGGGTTCCTTCGCGGAAGACCGGAGGCCGGTCCACGTTATTCAAAGTGCCTTCGACCAGGTCGGAGGCCGGGCAGAGATCTTTGAGGCCCTGCTGGTATTGAATGCCGATCGTTGCGCACCCGAACTCATCGGCGATGCGCACCGCTGCAATATACATCTTACACTGCTGAAGCACTTGCGCCTGGGTGAGATCGGATTCCTCGTTCTCGCCAAAGTGGAACGTAAGCCCCTTGCTAAGATACCAATCGTAAACCGCACGCGCCTCGTCGTCCTGGACGGTGAGCATTTTTGCATAAAGTGAGGACTGGCTGAGCCGCTCTTTGAAGATCCCCGTGGGGTGCAGGAGTTCGTCGGGAACGATGGCGTTATACATTCCCATGCATCCTTCATCGAAAATGCCCATGATGGCCTTTTCCTTCTTGAGGGCGCTCGCGAGCTTTCTGCCCGCTTTCTCGCTTGCATTGGGAATCTTGAAGTCCGCCAAGCGCCGGACATGGGACATGTCGTGTTTGATCTTGCCCGTCTTAAGCCACTTTTGAATGCCCTTTCGGAAAAACGCGTCGTCAAAGTTTTCACTCCACAGGCTGCTATATTTGACACCCGCCTTGATCAGCGAACCGTTGAGGTTGAGGAGACCAACGAGTCCTGGCCACGTGCCGCTCCAGTTCGCGAGCGTCAGGATCGGTCCGCGATGCGAGACAAGACCGTGCAGGACGTGATGGGTGTATTGCCAGACCGATTCGGCAACGATCAGCGGCGAGTCGACCGGGATTTTCTTGAAGACTTCCATGCCATATTTCTGGCTGTCGATGAAACCGTGTTTTTTTTCGGGATCGAACGGGTGGGCACGCTGTACGTTTGCTCCCTCGCTTTCGATCGCTGCGACAAGCTTCTTTTCCATGGCCGCTTGGGCGGCCTCACAGTTCCGGTTAGCGTCGATCCGAAGGTCGCCGTTCGCAACAAGGTAGATAGCTTTCATAAGATGTTGATTGGAGAGTATGTGCAGGAGACAATCGGGCTTGAAGCTCATTTTTGCAAAGCTGCCCGGACATCTCTGGAATTTCCGAAGATCCGGGGTCATCGAACCCGGCTACAACTTGTAGCCAGCATCGCTGATGCCGGGGGGTGTCTTCGAGTCGAAGCTGCTCGACGCCAAGCAGGTCCTTACAAGCAACTGTTGGTCCGTAGCATCACGCGGCCTTGGCGGTGGTTACACCGGCCATCAACCGCAGGACTCCTTCTTGCGTGGCCTCGTGGCGCGAGAGTTCTCCGGCGATCCTGCCGTCGCGCATGACAAGGATCCGCGTTGAGAGGTTTATCACCTCCGGGAGCTCCGAAGAAATCAAAATGACGGCAAGTCCCTGACTAGCCAGGTTGTCAATAAGGGCATGGATCGCGGCCTTTGCTCCGACATCGACTCCGCGCGTGGGTTCATCCACAATG
>JAXIPG010000112.1:0-17617 GCA_045403045.1 Terrimicrobiaceae bacterium | reverse complement strand
TGCGTCTGGCCATGAACAAACCGTTTCCCCGTTCCGATCTCTACGCCTACACCTAGGCGGTCACGGCCAACCGAATTCAGGAATTCTCGGCGCACGGGCAGCTCCTCCGCCAATGGGGCTCCACTCTCGAATCCCATCGAGCGAGTGCTCGATACACGATCAGTGTATGGCTTCGAGGAGGCTTCGCCATTTGGCCAGTGGGCAGAGCCTCGGATTCGCGTATCCGCCTGGCCCGGCCTTTGCCCCTCGATGAGATTGACGAGGTTGACGGCGCCGTCTATGAGGACCTGATCGCCGGGCTCAGTGCGGTGGATCGAATTCTGACTCGCGCGGATCAAATGGCTTTGACAAGTAGGGCCTCGGGTTTGGCCACAGGGCTCCGCACAGCCCAGTTGAACGAACCATGCCCGCCAAAGTACGCAGGCCAGTCAGAGGACTAAACCTCGACCAACTCGCGGTCTCCATGCGTTCCTGGAACGCTGGGACAGCTTGTGCACTCCGGGAACCGCAAGGGCTCCGCCAGCAGCAAGGATGATGGAGTCCACGACGAAAATCTCCTTGGCAAGTGTGAACGCTAGCTATCGCGTGATAAAAAACGATCTACAGGACTGCCCACTTGACTGAACGACAACCATATCATGCGATTATTTTGAGCCAGGTGCGCCGGTAGGCGATGAGTGAATTGTGCGAAAGCTGGCGTTCTTCGGCGGCCGCGGTGACCCGCTCAAGAAGCGAATCCTCCGCCATCACGCTCCCCTGCCCTTCTTTTTCCTACTGCCTCGCCAGCAATCAAGCGTTCTCATCCTGCAAGGAGGCCTGGAACAGTAAATGTCGCCTTTCTGCACATTGATGGAGGGGTTTATCAGAAAACGCAGCAGACGTGCGAAGATCGCCGTGGCGGTGGCTCAGAGTCGGCTCGCGAAAGCCGAATATTACCCGGATCTCAGCTCGGTGGCGTTTGCCGGTCCGACCTTGCCAAGCCTCGTCAGCTATCGGTCCGTTATCGTTGCCGAGCTGTTCTGCAATCCGGGCGAGGACAGAGGGATGGATTTCGGATGCTTCCCAACACCCCTTGCGCTTCTGTATTTAAACTGTCTGGGAATTTAACGTCTCCAAAAATCTTGGGGTTATTTGCAATGGTTTGGTTGATGATGCGCAAGTAATTGCGTCCCTGCGATTCGTCGTCTGGCCTGTAGCCATTTTGGATAACTGCGCTTTGAAATAAAATTCTATTCAACGCTCTCCTGGCTGCGGCGGGCTAGGCGACGGGTGCTAGTCGCCGCGGCCCGCGGCCATACTGCGTTGTCTCGATTTGCTCAACGAGCGCAGTCGCCTTGCTTTGCTGTGGCGATTCGAGTTCTTCGGTTGCATTGAGGGGATTTTTATTCGCTTCCAGACTGAGGGAGTCATCGAAATGCTGACGCCTCATTCGGCCCCATGCAATTAGGCTCGACGGAAATGTGCCCATTGTGACGATGCTTAACGGACTAACTGACGCAAGAAGGACCGCTGTTTCGAATCCGATGCCTTCGTCCCCGTTTGCTGGGGACCTGGTCTTGGGTGTGCTCTTTGTCATAAATTTCGGAAAATCTATTTTTGCATTTGCTTATCCGCGGAGCAGAGGCGAGCCGCGCGATTGGCAAGAAAGGTGGGCTACCTTTCGCCCGTGGCTTTGCGCGGCAGGACGGAAGGGCGGATGTTTTGATTCAGACTGAAAAAGTTGTCGGGGTCGTACCGGCTCTTAAGTTGCGCCAGGCGCTCGAATGCGCCACCAGGGTATGCGGCGCGGACGCGATCTTCGCCTTCGTCGCTGAGGAAGTTGACGTAGACACCACCGGTGGATGCGCCCCGGGTGGCATCGAAAAGACCGCGCGCCCATGCCATGCAAGCTTCGCTATCCGCTTCGTCCTCCCATCGGGCATGGATGTTGAGCACGAACGGAGCGTCCCGGTGCGGATAGGCCGTCTCAAGCGCGGAAACGTTGCGCACTGCACCTTCCATGTGCGGGATGAAAATCTCACAATGGGGAGAGGGGAGGCGCTGCGCGTAATTCAGGATGGCCATGATCGCCGCGTCGTTGAGGTCCCCGAGATAATGCGACTTCCAGTAATTATGCGCCCCCGGAGCATTCAGTCCATCAAAGGCTGTTTGCCACCCGACAAACCGGTCGAGGCCGAACGCTTCTCCGTGGGAAACTCCAAACTTGCGAATGGGCTCGATCAATCGCTCTCCCTCGACCGGATCGCCGAGATAGACGAAGGGCAGCGCAACGACCAGGCGTCCGTGGACTGCAGGAGGCAAGAAGGGAAGCGGCGGCGCCCGGCGAATGACCATCCAGACGGTGAGATCGTCGGGAAGGGTCCGCACAAACGCACGGTGGAAGCGAAGGTAGTCCTGCGCCTGCTCGAAAGGCCGAATGATCATGCCGCAAAACACCTGCGGTCCCACTGGATGCAGGCGGAACTCGAAAGCAGTGGCAACGCCGAAATTTCCGCCGCCGCCGCGGATCGCCCAAAAAAGATCCTCATTTTCGGAGGGTGCAGCGTTAATGCCGTCCCCGGTGGCGGTCACGAGGCGGGCCGAGAGCAGGGAATCGATGGTGAGGCCAAACTTTCGGCTGAGCCAGCCAAAGCCGCCGCCGAGAGTGAGACCGCCGATTCCGGTGGTGGAAACAATTCCTGCAGGCGTCGCCAGGCCCCAGGATTGGGCTGAATTATCGAGATCGGCAAGGAGACATCCGCCTTCGACGATGGCTACGCGACGTTCGGGATCGACTTTCACGCCGCGCATCAGTGAGAGATCGATCATCAAGCCTCCGTCGCAAGTCGCGTTGCCGGCTATGTTGTGACCGCCCCCCTTGACCGCAACCACGAGGCCAAGACGGCGCGCAAAGCGCACCGCATTGCGGACGTCCTCTTCGTCGGCGCAGCGCGTAATCACAGCGGGCCGGCGATCAATCATACCGTTCCAGACGCGACGTGCGGATTCATAAGCGGGGTCTTGCGGATGCAGCACCTGTCCATGGAAGACGCGGGCAAGACGGTCGATTTCGGATTCGAGACCGGGGACTTCCAGAGTGGTGTTCATATTCGACGGCGGCAATTGGGTTGAACTTATCATTGGTTTTCGGGTCAACCATTGCACACGGAGCGTTCGCAAAGCGTTCGCGCGAGCGTTCGCAGAGAAAATTATTTCAAGATGGTCTCCGCTTTGGCGAGGTCTCGCGTGTCGGGTTGCTCGGGAGAATGCGAGAGCAAAGAAGCGATGGCTTGCGCGCCTTGGGCGAGGGAACCAGCCTTTCCAGGGACATCAGAGCCCGCAGCTCGAGAATTGGGGAACCCTGCGCCCGGGCGAGCACGACGGATTGAGAAAAAAGTTCAGCCGCGGCGGTGGGCGATGGCAAGAGGCACTCTCCTTTCAGACGCAGCAGCTCGGCCGAATAGAACTGTTCTCCGGTGCGGTTGGCTGCGGCCAGGGCCTCATCGAGGGTGGCAAGAGTGGAGCGTCCCAGGCGCGCTTGGGCGCGTGCCAGCAGGGCCAGGGCATAGGGATGATAGAGCTTCTGCTCAGTCGTCAGATAGGCGCGAATACCCTCTTCGATGCGGACGATAGAGTCCGCTGAGCCTTCCAAAGCATCGAAGTATCCAAGAAGGATGCGGCTCATGGGACGCAGGTGACCAAGTTCCTTGTCGTCTGCTATAGCAGCAAGCTCACCGGCCAGAGTGCGAGCTTGCATAGAATTGCCTTGATCGTCAGCCAGCCAGGCGGCGAAGTTCAAGGCGTAGGCAAGGCTAAAGGGATGCCCGATTCTCCGAGCACGGCTGATAGCGCGTTGGGCCTCGGCCGACGCCGATTCTGTCAACCCAAGGAACCAGAGAGCATAAGCCAGCCGCGATCCGCAGATTACTGCGGGGTCCTGAGCGTAAAGCGCAAGGTGCAACGACGAAGGTTCGGGCGCGCAGGCCACCAGGGCATACTCGAGATGCTTCCGCGCCAAAGCAAAATTCCCCCGCCAAAATGCGGTCACCCCAAGGACATAGTGGGCCTCGGTATCGACAACGCGATCGGCGGTCTGGCCGGCCAGTTCGAGCAGTTCCTCCCCGTGCCGCTCGGCCAGGTCCAGATGTCCGCGCACCAGATGGGCAATCGACAGTGCCCGGAGCACCGGGGCGCGCAGGCGCCAATCTGTTTGGCCCGCCAGGGCATGAGCGCGGGAGTAGATGCGGTATACTTCCGCAGCGCCGTACCCATCGACCGCCACCGCAGCCACACCAAGCGTCGAGAGCAGACGGAGTTCGGTGGCATCGCGCTCGGACCGGCGGGGGATTCGGCCAGCAGGGCGAGAGCGCGCCGAGCAAGTGCATGGCACGCCTGTTGGCGCACAATCGCACGGCCTCTTCGCCGGCAAGCTGATATTCGCGGAGCGCGCCGGCGAGATCTCCCGCCCGATCTAAGTGATAGGCGG
This sequence comes from Terrimicrobiaceae bacterium, assembly GCA_045403045.1. Lineage (GTDB taxonomy): Bacteria > Verrucomicrobiota > Verrucomicrobiia > Chthoniobacterales > Terrimicrobiaceae > DASTFP01. The sequence goes on along the minus strand of JAXIPG010000112.1, from coordinate 13,152 downwards.
TCTCCGCCGGGATCGCCTCTCCAGACGCTATGAGGGTTTCCGCCAGCCGCCGGTGAAGACGCAGCCGCCGCGCCGGGCTAATTTCAGCATAGGCCACTTCGCGAATAATGTCGTGGGTAAAATCGAAGGTGGCCTGGCCCGATTGCCGCACAATGCCACGCAATTCATCGAGGCAGATGGCGGCGTCCGCTTCCGGGCACGAAATGGCGTTGCGAATGAGATCAAGGCGAAAGGCGCGACCATAGGCTGCGCACCATTCGGCGAATTCGCGCGGACGGTGCGGGAGGCTCGCCAGCCGGCGCGAAATGACAGCGTGCACCTTGGGCGGCAGCCCCGCCGTCTCCCCGGCAGTTGCGGCTTGCGCGGCCGTCCCCTGGCCTGGCGCCATCAGGGACGCTGCGCGTATTGTTTCTACCACGAAGAGCGGCCAACCCTGTGTCTGCTCATACAAGGCCACAGCTTCAGCGCTGGAAAGATCGCGCTCCGCAACAGCAGAGGCAAGGCGCAGCAGGGAACTTCCGGCGGGAGACTGGCATCCTGAATTGCTGCGCGAGGCCTGGCAGCGTCACCGCTTCTTTGAGGCCTGGGCCTCGGTCGAATCGGGCCAGAGCAAAAACGCCATTTTCGAACGTTCAATAGGCGCCTGCCGATGGAGCAAGACATAGGCGAGAAGCACTTGCAAGCGGGCAGCTTTAAACCCAGCAAGCAAACGTCCGCACCAATGAAGCTGAAAACCTCCCAACAGACGCACCTGGAGAACCGCGTCCATGAAAGCTTACCATAAAGAAGACATGGAACCGGCCGCAACGGAAAGAATGGAGGAAATTTCGCATTCTGAGATTCGGGCTTGTCCGTCGCTGTCTATTTATGGTCATCGCAGAATCTGTTCCAAACCGTACGCTAAGGGCTCAGGCAAATCCCGCGCTTGGATGGCGCGGTAGAGCGTAGAGCGTCCGAGCCCGGTTTGGCGGGCCGCCTTGATGGGCGACGCCGCCCTTGACCAGTAACAGAGCGGCTTCGAGGCACTATACCGATACTGGCGGCGCGGCCGAGCTTCGCGCCCAAGACGAAACCCTACCCGACAAGCTGCTCGCTCACATCGCTCCGCTCGACTGGGACCACATCAGCTTCAATTGCGACTACGTCTTGCCGTCCGAACCGCTCCAACAGCCCTGCGAAATTCGCGCTCCGCGTTCCTCGATGCCGCTTAAAGTACGTTCCGCGTTCCGGGCGCCAATACAGGCACACCGTAGAGACCGAGACCGGGAAGCGCTCGTCCGCTCTCCTCTTGAGAGCCCCTCGACAAGCTCGGGGCTTTGAGCCCGTCGAAACGGGGGTGGTGCGAAGCGCCGGGGTGTGTTCCGGGAAAAAAATATCGCTCCTGATGCGATTGCCGTGTAAGCGGATTAACTATGCCTAAGATTGTCGAGCACATCAGTCTGGCGATCGGTGTGATCGGCGTGACTGTGATTCTGTGGGGCGTTCTTCTCGGCGTTGCGCCTCGTGCGTCTTGAATGGGCGAGCCTCACCGGACGGGATAGTCTCGTCGAACGTGAAGACCTGCGGCATCACCTCGGGTACTATCTCCTGCTCGGCCTCGAGTTCCTGATCGCGGCCGATATCGTCCACACGGTGCTGACACCAACACTCGCTGACCTCGCGATCCTCGGCGCGATCGTCGCGATCCGAACCGTGATCAGTTTCTCGATCAACTGGGAGTTAAGACAGGCAAGCCGCCATGAAGCCGGAGGCGGCAAGAGCACTTGAACTGACTGATAGGAAATCGCTTTTGCGCGTACTGGCTTTGGATCCCTACCTCTCCGCTCGTAGAGCGAAACCGGGCTGCTCTCGCATTGCCTTTGAAGTGATCCTTCACATCGAGGGCACAACCAAAAAATACCAAACCTTGATTCTCGATATCGGACCAGGGGACACCCCGGAGCCGGTAATCACCATCGGATTTCCGGCGGATTTTTAACACATGGTGACGCTCTCCGTCGGTTCTGCAAGCGGTGAGTGAATGAGTGACATGGCGGCTCTGTTGCTTCGGCTATAGATCTACTTCAAAGCGGCCTCGTGACGATATTGGATGTAGGAACTGCGTGCTGCAAGATAGCGGTCCAAGGCGTTTTTCGTGGCCGAATCGTATTTACCAAGCTGGTCGGGCAGGGCGCGCAGGGTATTAGTAGAGGGAATCGCAATGGTCCAAGCGTGGCCACCATACAAGATTGTCACCCAATTCACCGGGTTTAAAACATAATCCCCTGCCAATCCAACGGTGTCACGCAGGCTATTCGGCCCCAGCAAAGGCAGCACAATGTATGCGCCGTGACCGATGCCCCATTTGGCGAATGTCTGACCGGTGTCCGCAGCAGGCACATCGGCCAGCGACGGGAAGCGGTCGGACTGGCGCACGATGCCTCCAAAACCGATGACGGTGTTTACCAAAAACTTCCCAGTCTCCTGCCCCGCGCGCTTGAAATTCCCCTGCAATGCGTTGTTAACCAGACGAACAGGGAACTTCACGTTCTCGAATGCGTTGTCGATCCCCTCGCGCACCGGTTTGGGCAACACTTTCTCATAGACCTTGGAAATGGGGCGCAAAACTATGGTGTAGACCCCATCGTTGAGCCAGAAGGTGGCACGGTTGAGGGGCTCCAAAGGGTCGGCGACCGACGCTGTGTCGTATTCATCCAAGTCGTGTTCCTCAGCTTTGACTGACTCACCCTCGAGTCTATTGTCCCGGACTGCGGCAGAAAAAGAGGGGTCTGGCTGCTTCCGGGAGATGGAAGTGCAGCTGGTCAAGAGCGGGACTGACGACACCACAAGAAGAAGGGGCAGGAGAGATGCGTGGCGTTTCATTGCGGGTGGGCCACAGATTGAGATAACGCGCTAATTACTGCGTTCGAGCCACCTTTCTTAAATTGAGCATCAAATTGGGTCCTGTAGTTTGCAATCAGGCTCACTCCTTCGATCACCACATCGGTAATACGCCAGCCCTCGGCCTCCTCCATGCGATAAGTAACATTGTATTGACTGCCCTGATAAAGCAGGGTGGTAGGCACCTCCACACGACCGGGTGCGGGAGCTGACGCAGCTTTGAATTTGATGACCGGATGCTCGCCTAGAGTGAGCTTGCTGCTGTAGGTGCGGATGATCAATGTTGTGAAGAGTTGAGTAGCCTTCTTTTGCTGATCCTCCGTAAACTGGCGCCATCCCGGGCCGACGGCCCGGCGGGTCATGGCATCAAAGCTGATATACTTTTGCAAAACAGGGCGCAAGCTCCCCGTCAACGCGCTGCCACTGGAGGCGCGATCGGCGACGGTGAGGACCTCATTCACCGCAATTTGCAGGCGCCTTTCCGCTTCGGCAGTCGATGCGGAGGCCGTGCCGTGTAGCAGGATCAAGGGGGCGAGTACGAGGAGCGGGCGTAGATTCACGGTGCGGGTTTTTCGTCTGTTTCCTTATCGGCACTGCCGAAAGCCATCTTGCCGATCAAGGACTCAAGATCGATAGACGATTCCGTCATCGTGATTCTTGTTCCGGGCTCTAAATAAGTTTCATCCGCCCCTGGAGAAAGGAATACATACTTGTCGCCGATCAGTCCGGTGGTTTTGATGGAGGCCATGGAATCCGTCGGAAGTCGGAGCCCGCTCAGGATTCGAAGCGTTGCGATGGCGCTGTAATCCGCAGGGTCTACTCGCACCGCGTCCACACGTCCCACGGTCACGCCTGCCACAAGCACGCTGCTGCCGCTGTGTAAGCCACCGGCATTGGCAAAGCGGGCCTCAACGAGATAGGTGTCGCCACCGATCAGCGATCCCGTGCCGAGTTTCATCGTAAGGTAGGCAACCGCAGCGATTCCCAGCAGCACAAAGATTCCAACAAGAAGCTCAAGCCTGGTGTGGTTCATGAGTCGTCGGATTGAATGTTCTCCCCACGACGGATAGCTGCAAGGGAGCTGCCAAGTGCATCGGCACTGTCGCGGAAACCGCACACAACGGGGAGGGTGGAAGCGGAGAATTCGGCAGGAGTGCCTTCAAAGCAAATCCGGCCTTGGTCAAGGAGCGCGACACGGTCACTGGCGACCAGCGCCTCGACCACGTCGTGGGTCACTATGAGCGCCGTAAAACTGAACTGGCGCTGGTATTTGGCGATCATGGCAAAAACGGCGTTGCGGCGCAGCGGATCAAGGCTGGCGGTCGGTTCGTCGAAAAATACGAGTTCCGGACGGGTAACGATCGCACGGGCAAGCGCGAGACGCTTTTGCATGCCGCCGGAAAGCTGGCTGGGGTAGCGATCGCCATGATCATCAATTTCAAGTTGTCGCAAAGCTTCGAGGCTGCGCTCACGAATCTCATTGTCTGTGAGGTCTGTCGTCTGTTCAAGCGGGAGCGCCACATTCTCCAAAGCCGTCAACGAATCGAAGAGGGCGTTGCTTTGAAAGAGGAAACTGCAACGCCGACGAAACTCCGCGCGTGCTGCAGGATCGGTGAAACTAAGAGGACGTCCGTCAAAGCTGATCTGTCCTGCATCAGGCTGCATGACGTCTGCCAGGCACTTAAGGAACACAGACTTGCCGGCTCCGCTGGGGCCAACCACGGTAAAAACGCTGCCGCGCAGCACATCGAGTCCGACTCCCGCCAGAACAACATGGTCGTCGAAGCGCTTGTGCAGGTCTTCGACATGAAGCAGTAGATCTTGTTTGACGGTGCGCATGATCAGACCATAAATGAGGTAATGACGTAGTCGGCCGCCAGGACGATGATGCTGGAATGCACCACTGCCCGAGTGGTGGACGCGCTCACGGCCCGGGCGCCTGTTGCCGAGCGACAGCGATGCGCGTTGAAGCCGTGATATGCACAAACGCTGATGGTCAAAAGGCCAAATGTGGCCGCTTTCATGAAACATTCCCTCACATCCTGCGATTCCACAGCCCGCTCCACCGACGACCAGTAAATTCCTGGCTCCACGCCGAGCAGCAGAGAGCCGGACAGACTGCCGCCCCACAATCCAATCGCCACGAAAAGCGCCGTTTGAATCGGAAAAACCAGAAGAGCAGCAATCAAACGAGGGGCCACCAGGTAACCATGACTGCTCACCCCCATCGTCTCCAGCGCCACGATCTGCTCCGTGTTGCGCTGAATGCCAAGTTCTGCCGCCAGGGCGGAACCCGCCTGCCCCACAAGCACCAGAGCAGCCAGCACCGGTGCCATTTCCCGCACCAGACTGAGCGAAACCAGCGCCCCCAACAAACCTTCCGAACCAAAGCGATTGAGGACGTAGTAACCTTGCAATCCCAGCACCAAACCAGTAAACATGCCCACAATTAAGACCACAGGCAAACAGAGCGCGCCCTGCTCATAAACAGCGCGGGCGATCCGCCGCGCCAGCCTTCTGGATTTCACCGCAGAACTGAACGACGTCCCGGTAAATAGAGCGAAATCGCCAAGTCCGGAAATAATGTAAAGGGTCTGCCTGCCAAGCAATTTCAACATTTTGTGGATTGATGGCACGAAGGAAAAGGTTGTGCAATGCCACGGTTGCCCGACATGTCACGGTTGCCCATTCGCGATAAATTATGGTTGCCAGACGCTTTGCGTTGCGGCGGAGTGGGAAACTGTCAATCCGCGCCCGACGGTCACAACGCGCTGCTGCGTGATATGGACCGCCTCTCATCTCGTTGCTACCGGAGCACTCGGAAGCGTTCTGGTTTCAAGCGACGGCGTGACGTGGACGAAAACACGACGGACCCCGGTGGTGAATGCATCGATCTTTCGCAATTGGCGTGGTCGGGCAGCCAAATGAGCGCGACCGCGAATGCCCCCGGAGTGGTCTGCTCGTCCTCGGACGGCATCAAATGGAATCGCGTCAGCTTGGGGTTTTCCGGCCTGATTTCTAGGCTCATCTGGACGGGAGAGAGCGGATTCGATCGCGAACCCTACGCGAATGTGAGGATTTCATCCGAATGATTCTCGTTGGTCTAATTGCTTCGTCATGCTGCGATTTCTTGTGGTGAGGGCTGCCATGGCAATACCGTTTTGTACCTCATCGCTCTCTTTTCTTTGCAGGAGCATGCGGCGAGGAGCCGCAGGCCGAGGGCGCGTTCCAGATCGTATAGACCAACGGCGCGAGCGCCATCGGCGTGCCGGGATGTCCGGACTTGGCTTGTTGCACCGCGTCTACGAGAGGGTGCGGATTGATCTTCATTCACGACCGGCAGCATCGATGCTGCAGCCTGCTTGAATATTTTCAGCGCTGACATCACAGAATCAGTCTCGTGAAACCACAGTCGGATTAGTCCGCATGAAAGATCTTCATGTTCCTGGCCTATGGCGTCGGCGCCGTCACCGGCGGCTTCCTCACCTGGCGCGCAATCGACGCGATCCCCTTCCTGCCGCTGCTGGCGGCGCTCGCCGGAAGGCGTGCGCGAGTCCTTCTGGCTGCAGGGGATGATGGCAGGCTTCCCTGCCTCCTACTTTTGCATCAAGGCGTTTTCCGAGACGGATCTGACCGAGGATCTGAAGAAATTCGACGTGCCGACACTGGTTCTTCACGGTGACGACGACCAGATCGTGCCGATCGCCGCCTCGGCCCTGCTTTCGGCCAAACTGATTAGGAACGCGACGCTCCAGGTTTACGAGGGCGCGCCACACGGCATGTGCACGACGCTGAAGGACCGGGTTAACGCGGATCTCCTAGCCTTTCTCAGGTCATGACGTGTCCGATGGCAAAGAGGAACAAAAGCGACAAGAAAAAGAGACCCCTATGAGCACCCGGCTCAGAAACCGCCGCAAGGTCGGCGCGGCAAAGCCGCTTTCGCTGACATCGAAGGCCTCACTCAGAGCGGCGCCATATTGATGCTCTAGCTTTTCCATCACCGTGAAGCGTGCGGTGGCATCTCCGCCGACAAGATGCCCAAGGCTTTTTTTAAAATGTCACGCTGTCGGCTCACATACTCCAGTTCCTGCCGCAAGCGGCGCAATTCGCGTTGCTCGGGCGTCTCTAAAGCCAGCGTCTTTGGTTCGCTGAGCATCTGGCCCTCCTCGGCCCGCCGCACCCAGTGCCCCAGCGACCATTTGGAGACGCCCAAATCGCGGGCCACCTCGGTGATTGTGCGCCCACCGCGCACCAGCGCGACGGCATTGTTCTTAAACTCCCGGTCGTAACGCCGACCGCTCCTGTTGCTGTTCATGGCTGTCCTTTTCTTTATCACAGTCCAGCCCGCAAAATCGAGGAAACCTCAACCCTCACTCACGGCTGCGCTCCCCTCCCCTTCTTTTCCTACTGCCTCGCCAACAATCACCCCTCTCATCCTGGAAAGAGGGCTGTAACAGAGTAAATGTCACCTTTCTGCACATTGTGGGAGGGGTTTATCAGAGACCAGGCTAATCACCTTTGACATTTGGTCTTGCGGGAGCGCATTCGCCAAATGGCCATACGGTCCAGGAGGCGATCGCGAACGATCAGCGTATGGAACAGCACGGCGGCGAGGTGGGCCAGAAACGTCAGGAATAGCAGGTAAGCGAGAATCGTGTGCGTCTTGCGCAGCGCGGCGTAAAGCATCGGATTCGCGGGAAGAATCGCCGGGAGATGAAACGACCCGAACATCACGATCGGGTAATGGCCCGCCGACAACATGCCCCAGCCGACGAGCGGCAGAGCGAACATCAAAGCGTAGAGCAACTTCTCGGATGACGAAGCTATGAATCGTTCCTGACGGGACATGGTGGGCGGGAACGGCGGCAGTGTCGTGCACATCCGGTTTACGAATCGAATGGCGGCCAGAACCAGGATCATGATGCCCAGCGGACGATGGATCGCGACGAGCGTGTGGTAATCTCCCAACGAGGCGACCATGGACGCGCCGATGAACAGCATGGCCAACTTGAGATTAGCTTCCGATCCGGTGCGCGTGTTTGTGAATGTCCCTCAGGCGGACGTCACTAGTGTGAAGCCAGGTACACCTGCCACGATCATCGTGGATGAATTTCCAGGTCAGGCCTTTGCGGGTAAGGTGGCTCGAGACGCAGGAGCATTCGATCAGGCATCGCGTACATTGCTGCTCGAAATCGACGTTCCCAATCCGGACGGTCGCCTGTTTGATGGCATGTACGCACACGCGAAGTTCGCACTAAAAAACCCGACCCCGGCACTCCTGGTACCGGATAATTCGATCCTGATTGATTCGAAAGGTCCTCGGGTCTTGGTCGTCGATTCATCAGATAAAGTCCATGTGAAGCCGGTGACTCTGGGGCGCGACTTCGGCACAAAATCAGAAATTCTCGGCGGCTTAGACACTACGGATCGTGTGGTACAGAATCCGACTCACGTTCGAACCATCGAAGCGCTCGATCCGGTGTCCCGCACGCTGAACACCGAAATGCAAATCGACAACAGCGATGGCGCACTCTACGCTCCCTCCTGGCTGATGAAGCTTAGCTAATTCAACCCAAATCCCATCGAACCATGAAAGCCGTAGCCCTTACCCGTTACCTTCCCTTTACCGATCCGGAATCGCTCGTCGATGTCGAACTGCCAAAGCCCGAGCCGAAGGGGCGGGACCTTCTCGTGCGCGTCGAGGCTGTCTCCGTGAACCCGGTCGATACGAAGGTGCGCGCGCCCAAGCCGAAAGTCGAATCCGCGCCACGCGTGCTGGGCTGGGATGCCGCAGGCATGGTCGAAAGCGTCGGGCCGGAGGTGACGGCCTTCAAACCCGGCGACGAGGTATATTATGCCGGCGACATAACCCGCCCCGGCACGAATTCGCAGTATCACCTCGTGGACGAACGCATCGTCGGACGCAAACCGCGCACGCTTTCTTTTGCCGAGGCAGCGGCGCTCCCGCTCACGACGATTACTGCCTGGGAATCGTTATTCGACCGACTGGCCGTGAACCGCTCGGCGGACAACGGGGGCCGTTCGGTGCTGATTCTTGGCGGAGCGGGCGGCGTCGGCTCGATGACCATTCAACTGGCGAAGCGGAGCGGACTCACGGTCATCGCCACCGCTTCCCGCCCCGACTCCCAGGATTGGGTGAAGGGATTGGGTGCGGATCACGTGGTGGATTATCGCCGGCCGCTGCCCGGGCAAATGACGGCGATCGGGCACAAGGAAGTGAACTACATCGCGAACTTCAACAATACCGACGCCTACTGGACGGTGATGGCCGAGTTGATCAAGCCACAGGGCCGCATCGTGTCTATTGTGGAGAACGATCATCCCGTGGAGATCGGCTTACTCAAGAGCAAGAGCGCCTCATTCGGGTGGGAATTCATGTTCACCCGCTCGATGTTTCAGACGCCCGACATGGCGGAGCAGGGCGCGCTGCTCAACGAAGTCGCGGGTTTTGTGGACGCCGGCGCCTTGCGCACGACGCTCACGGAGACGCTCACGCCGATCAATGCCGCGAACATGCGCGCCGCGCATGCGAAGAGCGAGAGCGGTCGAACCATCGGCAAAGTCGCGATCTCGGGATGGGAATAGACGAACATGGCCGGCTCTGCTCATCCGCCATCTTGAGGAAAAGCAGCTAAGTCAGTTGCTCGACGTACTCGCCATATGGCAGTCGTCCCGCAGGATGTTACAGTAGTACCAGAGCTTCTGGACGATTTGGGCGGAACTCATCGCTTTGAAAAGTTTGAAAATTCCTTTTCAATTGCCGCGAATATCGCTTTTGCCTTTTCAGCCGTGTCAGAGGGTAACTCCCTAAGATTTTTCATCTCGCGAAGATCTCGGCACAGGACCTTACAGACAGAGCCTTTGTTATACTTCACACCGGCCGCTGCAAAGGTAGCTTCTAAGCGTTTTGAAAGCTGATCGCCAGCTGGCAGCTCCTCGAGATCAGCGCCGGCGGCAGCCAACTGCTTCGAATAAACCTCGTGAACCCGCTTGATGTAAAAATTCTCCGGAAAAAGGTCTTCTATTGAACATTCCTTACCTCTTGTGCCCAGAATCTCTCCTAAGCTGAAAGCGACCGCCTTGCGTCCAGCGTAACGCGTCAACCAGTTCTTGATGAGCTTGCCTTTTGCAGTCTCTCCTGCGGAATCGGAATCGTATAGTGCAAAGACACTAAGATTCTGACCGACCATGAAAGTTGCGATGTAGGTCACCTCCGACGCACCGCCAGCGGCAGTAACCAGAACGTCGATCGGCAGGCCAGCCTCTCCTGCTTTGCGAAACAGGTTAGAGAGGGCGGTTAGAATCCAGTAGTCATCGACGCCTTCCACAACGAGGTTCTGATCGGCGACTAAGAAGCTGGCGCATCCTTGGATACCCAGCGCAGCTTGAAGGACCAGTTTGGCGCTCGGATCTGTTTCGATAAGGCTTTCGGTTACGACTGTGCCTGCGTCCGTCTCGCCGATAATCCGTATGCGCTCGGGCGCATTCGGCTCGATCATAAATGGCAAGTGAGTTGAGTAGATAAGGGTGTTACCCTCGGCGTATGATGCCAAGCGCTCGAGGAGATCGACTTGAGCGTCCGGATGAAGATGCAAGCCCGGCTCGTCCAAGAGAATCACGCAGTCCTTTAGCGTGCCTTTGGTCTCGTGCATCAGCATGAGATCGAACGAAAAGAACCATTGGAAGCCGCGGGATCGTTCCTCAAGCCTGATCAAAGCCTTATCGTTTAACCCGCGGACAAACGTCATGAACTGATGCCCGTCCGCCCGAAAATCCACTTCGTAACGTAGCTGCTTCCAGTGGTTTTCGATCTTTCGATTGAGCGTCGCCACCGCGTCGCTGAGATCATATTGCCGTTCCTCGCGGTCCCCCTGTTCAGCCTTTGTCACCTCGCTCGTTAGATTGAGCTCTGCTAGATTCAAGATAGTAATGAGGGTTTGGTCGTCTTCGGTCGGCTTACCCATATCGAATCGCTGTTTGACCTGATCCAAGTAAGCAGTTCCACGGAATGTCCGATATTCGTCCATATACACGAAGGTCGGAAGGCGATTAATCACGCATTCGTGGGCTTTCTTCTGCATAGACGACGTCGCGCGCAGTTTGGCGGCGACCACTCCTAACTTTTGAGCGTATTGAGTGCGGAAATTTGTCTCGTTGCTGTTGTGGGGATCGCTCGGACTAACCGTGGCAAGTTCATGCTCCTGTTGCGTAGCCAACGACTCGAGTTCCGAGAAACGGCCTTCATTTGCTAACCGAACAGCCTCCTTTCTGCACTTCTGAGCAATGTCGAGGAACTTTCGCGCTACTTCGGCAGGAGGTGACGGCAGTTCGCTGCAACTCTGGTCCACATCATTCGGGTGCAGACGATCCGGGAAGATTCCTTCTGGAAATAACACCTCAATACGCCCGGCGTAATCGCGGGTAACCGTGAGGCTCTCGGCCATCATGTTCTCTGTTGTGAGATTCGCAAGCGCGGTTGTGTCAGCTGCGTCGAGGCGAAATTCCGCGTGGCAAGCGACTTGGCTGTCTGAACGTTCGCCGCGATGCCCGCGGGGCCATTCACGCGCCATTGAATATGGCTCGGGCGTAAAGGGATTGAACTTCTGCAGCGCCTTCAATAGCGAGGTTTTTCCTGCTTCGTTCTTGCCGACAAGGACCGTAAGGTCTGTGACATTGACCCATCCTGAATCGAGAATGCATTTGAACATTTGGACGCGGAATCTCTTCAGTTTCATATAGTTTTCGGTTGATGTTCTTTTGCGCGGTCGCTGGTGCGAAGGCTTCCAGCTTTTCCTTCGCAGCGCGCAGGAACAACTCGATGAATCGTGTCGTGACAGAGTTGTTGTCGCCGGATGCCTTTTTCTTTTGACTCACAGCACACACAGGCATCCTGCAGCCGCCGTTTTTACGGCGGAGAGCGGGATGCCTTGGTCGAACGTCACAAGTCTGCCGCCGTGCTCCGCCGCCATGGCCAGCAAATAGAGATCGCTCAGTTGTCGACTGGCGTGAATCCGTTCGGTGGCAAAGATCGCCGCATTCCGAACAGTCAGCGAGTCCGGCCAGAATTCATGGTCGCTGCCCGCGGCGAATTGAGCGAGTGCGCTGACCACTTCCTCAACGGTAAAGCGTCGAGATATTGAGTACGCCGGACGGGCAATGATCCGGGCCACCCCATTCTCGGTGAGCGGACAGCTGGCCCAGCCTTCCGCTGCTTCCGCGGCCCACCACACATGCGCGCGGGCGTGAAAGCTGTGCGTCGCATCCAGCAGCGCGATCAGGACGTTGACATCCAGAAGGGCACGCATCAGACTCCCTCTTCGTCCATGAGTTTCTGGACGTGCTCCAACGTGACGATCTCGCCGTCACGGGCGGGGAATACGGGGACGCCATTCTTAAGGATGACCTCGCTCTTTCCGGGGGCCGCACGCAATCCAAGCCGGGCCAACCGTGAAATCACTGCCCCCGCCGTGGTCCGCTCCTTCGCAGCGATTTCTTTGGCTGCTTGCAGCACGTCGTCTTCCACATCGAGCGTGGTTCTCATGCATTTGATGCTATTGCATCAATGATCTTGTGTCAAATGCATCGACTGCTCCCTCTGGCCCAGAAATCTACTTGCGATTTCTTCTCGGTATGAACCAGCACGTCAAGCCCCTCCAGCCGTCCCTCTTCACTCGAACGATATTTGCCGGTCAGGAAACCACCGCCAAGCGGCGACCAGGGTGCTGCGCCCAGACCGAGCACTCAGCCATCGGCAAAAGCTCTCGATCGTGTGCACCGCCTCGGGTCATCAAGAGTCCCTTTTCGGAAATCGGTTTTTTCGGATTAATGCCCAAGCATCCAGGGCCGGCCGCCTGCCCGCCCCGTCTGATATTTCGAGTGCGCGCCTTTTTTTGCTGCGTTGCCGGGATATCGACGATACCGCTGATGCGTCCCTCGACTGGAGCCGTACCCAGGATCGCATACCCCTGCTCGCCCGTGTACCCGAATTTCTTAAGATACTCAATTGCGTTCAGACATGCCCGGCGATACGCCACGTGCGCATCGAGATAATACTGCTTGCCGTCCTCGTCTACCGAGATCCCTTCAAAGATCAGATGCCTCTTATAGTCCGGCTGGATCGGGCTCGGTTCGAAAATTGGATTCGTAACTCCGTACTTCGCCACGCCCCCTTTGATCAGATTCACGCGAATATCCAGATAACCGGCCATCTCTATTGCCCCGCAAAAGGTGATTTCCCCGTCGCCCTGTGAG
>JAXIPG010000220.1:0-6353 GCA_045403045.1 Terrimicrobiaceae bacterium | reverse complement strand
CGACGAGCTCTGCAATCAGCTTCTCGCCGAGATTCAACAATTCGCAGTTACCAAAGACTTCGCGGATGATGTTTGTCTGGTTGCGGTAGAGATTGATCAGCTGATGAAGAATCGGTCTGGTGCATGAAGCAAGCGAAAGGGTCAGCTCATGACTTTACCAGTTTTGCTGCCGTGAACTGATCGGTGATCAAAATGTTGATTCGCCTACCTCGGAGAGCACCGAGTATTGCGGCATACTTACGATGTCCTCCAGCGATTCCGACCGCTCGAGGGATGTGCGCGAGGGTATCCAAGTCGATTCCAATCACCCGATTGCCGGCCGGATCCCGGATTTCTTGACCGTTTGCGTCATAGAATCTCAGGCAGATATCTCCCACAGCGCCGCGACTGCGAATTTCCTGAAGCTCCTTCCTCGAAAACACGTTCCCGCTGCTTGCGACCAAAGAGGACGGTTCAATCGAGCCGATGCCGACAAGCGAAATCGTGAGTTTGTTAAAGAGACTAGTCGTCTGTTGAACATACGGATCCTTCAACAGGACGTTCACCGAACTCGCGGCACCAACAACGCCGGGTGCAGGCAGGAAACAAGGCTCTCCGTTCACAAGGCGTGCAAGACGGGTCACCAAGTGGTTCGCGTGGGCTTCGGCAGCCGGATTGCCAAGACCTCCCAGCACTTGAACCACCTTGCAGCGCTCGACCTTGCGCAGCGGATGCATCTGATCAACCATCGCCAAAAGGGAAGCGCTCCACGAGGAAACACCAATAACCTCACCCGAGCTCAGAGTCGTCATCAGGAAGTAGGCCGCAGCACCGCCCACTGCGGCCTGTATCGATTCGTCGGTGTCGCTCTGCGATTCCGCGACTATTGCCTGAGTCAATCCAAACTTCTTCTCCAAGATATCCTCCAGCTCCACAAATGCACCGGGAGGGCTTATTACGGTTGTTCGGACAATCTGGTTTTCCTCAGCACGCTTCAGAAGACGTGATACGGTCACCTGAGAGATGCCAAGGCGCTTTGCTATGTCCATCTGGGTCAGCTTTCGCTCGTAATAAAGCGTGGCGACCTTAGTGATCAGTCGGGTTTCAGGAAGGGTGGACATAGCTCAATTAACTACCCTAACACAAGTTCGTCATCTCCAAAAGTGCGCCCTCTTGTTTCGAGGTATCCGCCAAGGGCAGAGAAATGCGCTTGCGGCACCGTCGAGCGGAAACCTGAATCGCGCGCGAAAGGCTGTGTCCAGTCCGTCCGATGGCTGCACAGCCAAAAACCCAGGGTGGCAAGAGATCAGCCGCTCCTTTCCTCTTATCTGCACCCGACGCCAATTTTTTTCTGAAAAGCCCTTGACATCTCGAAAGTCTCAGGCAACTTAGCCGCAGTATCTTTATTCAGCAATGCATATTTATTCTCTCCAGGATGGAAGTTTTTTTGGGTCGCGGCCATTCTCCCACCATCGGTCATGTCCTGCGCTCGAACGTTCGCCAGTCCCGGGATGAATAATGCGCGCTGCCTCCTGCGAGGTAAACGCGCAGCGATCGAGGCGCGGCACCAAGAAAAGATTTATCAAACAATGATACTAAAACGAACGATTCTATGAACCCCATTAAGTCCTTACTTCCTCTTATACTAGCCGCGACACTGTTGGGCGGCGCACCCGCAATCCCCGGCGCAAATGCGCAGGCGCCGGAAGGTTTGCCGAAGCCCCCCGAGGGGAAGGTAACGGTAAAGTTTTGGGCGATCGCCACACAGGGGTGGAAGGAAGTCATAGCCGAGTTTGCTAAAGCTTATCCGAATATCGACATTAAATGGACCAAATATAGTACGGATGAGCTAAAGCAGGCACTCCGCGTTGCTTCGGCCTCCGGCAAAATGCCGGACATGTGGTTTAACTGGGGAGGAAGTCTTGCCGCTCCCTTCATAGACGGAGGGCACGCATTGGAAATAACTCCCGAGCTGGCCGCCAAATATGGCCTCGATAAGAGTATCAGTCCGATTGCGCTGGATCTGGCGCGTTATAAAGGCAAGCTCTACGGCGTTCCGATCTGGGTAAAACCGATGACTGTCTTCTATAAGAAGAGTCTTTTCGAAAAGTATGGGATTCCGGAACCAAAGACGTTCGATGACTTGGAGAAAGCTTTCCAAACCCTCAAGTCGAACGGAATAACTCCCATCGCATGCGGAGGAAAGTTTAGTTGGATGACAATGCGCACCACCGATTTTCTCATCGAACACTTCGCCGGTCCCGCTACGCACGACAAGCTCTTCGCATTGGAGGAATCCTATAATTCGCCGCCGGTCATCCAGGCATTTGCGAAGCTTAAAGAATGGGTGGACAAGGGCTATTTTAACGACGGATTCATTTCGCTCGATCCCAACCAGGCGCTTCCACTTCTCTACCAGAACAAGGCAGGAACGATTTTTCAGGGACCGTGGATCGAAGAAGAGAATATTATCAAGTCGGGTTTGGACAGCAATGACTTTGTGCCTATTATTGCTCCAGCCGATCAGACGCCTGTGAGGGTTTGCGGATTTCAGGAGCAGCTCCAGATCTCGTCGAAGTCACCACCTGAGGTTCAACAGGCTGCGCTGTTGTTTGCTGCCTACATAAGTCAACCTGAAGTGGCGAAGACAGCCGCCTCAAAGGCACTGGGCACGCCGCGCGCTGTGCTCGGATTTCTGCCGCCGGAGGATCGTCCAACAGGGATCAAAATGACGAGGTGGATTCAGGGTGAAGCTCAACTCTATCTGCCGACAGACCAGGCCTTGCCACAGGAGCTCGTCAATGCCTTCTTTCAGGCCCAGGACTCCGTGGTACTAGGAACGATAACTCCTGAAGCTGCCGCCGCGCAGATTCAGAAGGCTGTCGAGGCTTACAAGGCCGCCAACAAGTAGGAAGGTTTTCGACGAAACCTCCGATCCATGGATGCTGTTCGGAACTCCCCGGCGGTGGGAGAATTGCAGGTGAGGAGTGCGCGCAAGAATTTTGCCTGGCTTCTCCCGTGGGCCTTTCTCGCACCTGCTCTGACAATATACGTCGTTGTGGTCGTCTATCCGATGGCTTACTCGGCTTATTTGAGCTTTTTCAAATGGGATGGCGTTTCGCCGACCAAGCAGTTCGTGGGGTCTCAAAATTACATCAGTCTTTTGCTGACCGATCAAGTGTTCTGGATCGCATTGCGAAACAATGCGATCTGGCTTGTCGCGGCACTATTACTGCCTACCAGCATCGGACTGGGCTTGGCAGTATTATTGAATCGGAAATTCCGCGGCAGCAACATCTTTCGCAGCGTGTTCTATTTCCCTGCGATCCTCTCGTTAGCCGTGGTGGGCCTGATATGGAATTGGATTTATCTCCCGGATATTGGTCTAATCAATCAAATTCTGGGCGTACTCGGCCTAAAGGCGCTGCAGCATAATTGGCTAGCGGACCCAAATTTCGCCCTTTACGCAGTGATGCTTGCCGCGGCGTGGAACGCGGCGGGACTACCGATGCTCCTGTTCCTCGCTGGACTTCAAACGATTAATCCAGAGGTTTTGGAAGCGGCTCAGGTCGACGGAGCTGGGCCCGTTCGAAGATTCCTCTTAATTACTTTTCCGCTCTTACGCGAGACAACTCTCATCGTGCTGGCGATCACCGCGATCAATTCGCTCAAAGTGTACGATATCATCTACGCTATGACCTACGGCGGACCCGCCAACAAGACGCAGGTTCTCAGCACTTGGATGTATTTCCTCACATACAATTATAATTCTGTTGGCCAGGGCACGGCAATTGCCGTTATTCTTTTTCTGTTAACGTTGATATTTGCGATTCCGTACATTCGGATGATGGGGAAAAACTAATGAACGCTGCGACAGCTAGCATGCGCGACCGGCTGGAACGGTCCAAGGCTCTCATTTTCTATATCGCCTTGGGGATGGCGGCTATTCTTTGGTTTGGCCCGATTATCATGCTCATTTTTACCGCACTTAAGAGCGCAGGCGACTTTGCCATCCACGGCGCACTGTCGATTCCCAAGTCGATTGCCTGGTCAAATTTCAGCGATGCATGGGATACTGGAGTTAAGAGTTACTTCTGGAATAGTGTCATAATCGCGTCGATCAAGGTCCCCCTTGGAGTCATTATAGAAGCAATGGCGGCATTTGCATTGACTCTTATGCCCTTCAGGTGGGCTAGCAAGGTGTTCACCTTCATTCTGATCGGCTTGATCGTCCCTATCCAAATGGCTCTTGTGCCCCTTACGCTGCTAATGAATTTTCTGAACCTTATTGACACACGAACAGGGTTAACTTTGCTCTACCTAGGTTTCGGGGTTCCGTTCGGGGTCTTGGTGATGCGGGGATTCTTTCGGACCATTCCCACAGCTTTGATAGAGGCTGCAAAGATCGATGGATGCTCGTATCTCCGGATATTCTTCCAGATCGCGCTGCCGCTGGCAATGCCGGCGGTCCTCTCGCTCTGCATCCTTGATGGTGTTGCGACGTGGAACGAATTCATCCTTGCACAGATCTTTTTGCGCTCCGACGAATTGCGCACGCTGCCGCTGGGTCTTGTGAACTTCAGCACTCAGTTTTCGACGGAGTATAACCAACTCGCCGCCGCAGTGCTCATTTCCTTGGTGCCGCTGGTTCTCGTCTTCCTGTTCTTCCAACGCTATTTCGTGAGTGGAATGGCGGGTGCGGTCAAATAAATCTTACCCTATGCAATCATCATCCAGACCATTGAGAAGAGTACGCCTCATTGTCAATACCGACGCCAAGAATGAGGCGGACGACCAGTTTGCAATTGTTCACGCAATACTTACGCCGATGTTTGATCTCCATGGAATTATTTCAGCGCACTTTGGAGATAAACGGTTCAAGACCAGCCAGCAAATGAGTCACGACGAGGTCCTGAAGATATTGGATTTGATGAAGCTGACTGGGCAGATTCCTGTTCATGCGGGCGCGCCGACTGCGCTGCCGGATGAAGAGACGCCTGTCGATTCGCCAGGAGCTCGATTCATAATCGAAGAGGCCTTGAAAGATGATCCGCGTCCATTGCATGTGGCGTTCCTGGGACCCTTAACGGATATGGCGTCCGCGCTGCTATTGGAGCCTTCGATCGCCGAGCGCAACGTGCGAGTCGTGTGGATCGGCGGAGGAGTCTGGCCCGTAGGCGGATTCGAGTATAACCTCTGGAACGACATAAACTCTGCGAACGTTGTCTTCCATTCAAAAGTAGAAGTGTGGCAAGTCCCAAGCATGCTTTACAAATTACTGCCGGTAAGCTACGCGGAACTGGCCGAAAAGGTTTACGACAAGGGACCGCTGGGCAAGTATCTGGTTGAGCAACTGATCGCTTGGAACGAAGAATATCATCCCGAGGCGATCGAGCATCGTTCGCTAGGTGACTCTCCTATAGTCGGGGTGATCATGTATCCAGAGAGCGGTTGGTCAGAATGGCGACCAGCCCCTGAGTTCAACAGCGAAATGAATTACGTGCACACCGGTAAGAACCGTCCGATCAAGGTCTACACTTCGGTGGATACACGGTTTATTCTAGAGGATTTCTTCGCTAAACTCGCGATCTTCACTCGGAAGAGGGAAGGAAAAGAGACGCCCTCCATCGAGGGGCTGGATATTATCACGGAGTATACGAATAATGGTGGCTGAGGGGCACGTAACCGATAAGAAAGCATGACTATGCCAAACGGAACGCGAACTCAGGCCAAGGGTGCCAGCGCCATCTCTTTAACATTAAGCAACTCAAACTGACATGAACAGTGAAAAAATACTTACCTTTGGAGCGGGACTGTGGATGTTCGGACAGTTCGTCGATCGCTATGCAACCGATGCCTACGGCCCCCCAGTCAGCGTGCTGGAAGCAATTGATAGGGCTGGACAAGTCGGCGACCTGGTAGCCCTCGACATCAACTATCCCTTCGACGAGGGGGTGACGGTCGATCAGGTCCGCGCGGCGCTCGAGCGCAATGGGCTCCGTTGCCATGCGATCACGCCGGCGAGCTACAGCCGCAAGTTTCAGAAGGGTGCGCTGACGAACCCCGATTCGCACCTGCGCAGCGAGGCGATCGAGCTCTACAAGCGCGCCATCCGTATTGCCCGAGAGCTCGGCGCCAAGTACGTCAAGTTCTGGCCCGGGCAGGATGGTTATGACTATCCCTTCCAGGCTGACTACGAACTCCTCTGGCGCTACTCGGTCGAAGGCGTGCGTGAAGTGGCCGCTTCTGCCCCCGAAATGCAGTTCGGGATCGAATGCAAGTTCAAGGAGCCGCGGACCCACATGTTCTTCAGCAATGTCGCAAACACGTTGCTCGCGATCCAGGCGATGGGAGTCGACAACGTCGGAATCGTG
>JAXIPG010000276.1:0-17120 GCA_045403045.1 Terrimicrobiaceae bacterium | reverse complement strand
ACGACCTTCGCATCATTCCGCTCAATATATTCGCGGATTGCCTGGTAGATCTTCCCCTCGCGATTTCGGAAGTTGTGCGATTCGTCGATGATTACAAGCCGGTAACGGGGGAGATTGGGTAGCTCCCTTTGCGCACGGCTCTGCGAGAGCACCCTCGGCGCTCTCAGCCGAAACCGGTGGGCGTAGTCTTCCCACATGGGCACAAGATTCTTTGGACAGAGGATCAGTGTTTCGAGCATCTGATCATCTCCCATCACGCGTGCGATGGCTGAAGCGATACGAGTTTTTCCAAGGCCGACCACGTCACCGACGAGTACGCCGCCGCGCTTATTAAGGTATCGGCAGGCGAGTTGGACCGCCTTGGCCTGAAAAGACATCAGGTCGGCAGCCACATCGTGCGGAATTCGGAACTCTTTGATCCCATCGCGGGCGTCCTGCGAGAGATGCCAGGCAATCTTGAGGTAGATATGAAATGGCGGGATCAGGCGGTCGCTGGCCCAGCTCTCTTCGATGACGGCGATCAGGTCCTCGGTGATATCCAGGCAGCGGGAGTCATTCCAGCGGTCTTCGAACCACTTCATGAGCTTGTTGCCGGCATCGAGTTCCAGCACATCGACGTTGAGTTCCCCCTGACCGCGCAGGCCGGACATTGTAAGATTGCTGCTGCCGACGAATCCGATGACGGGATTGAAGCTGTCATTCCGATGGGCAAGGTAGAGCTTCGCGTGCAGGGGATGACGTAGAAATAGCTTCACGGCGAGACGTCTCTCACGCAGTTGCTTTGCCAGGCGTCGAAGTCCCGCCTCATCGGCGGCTGACGGCAAACCGATCGTAAGTTGCTCCCGAAACTCCTGAGCGGCTTCTCGTTTCAATCGAGCAGCCGTCTTGTTGTCGATGCGCTCGTCGTCTGCGTCGTTGCCGAAGAGCAGCGACATCTCCTCTTGGGGCAAGCGCTGCATGCCGACAAGCAGGCGGCAAGGCGGCATGCCATCCGACTCCCATGTTTC
Source organism: Terrimicrobiaceae bacterium (assembly GCA_045403045.1). Classification (GTDB taxonomy): domain Bacteria; phylum Verrucomicrobiota; class Verrucomicrobiia; order Chthoniobacterales; family Terrimicrobiaceae; genus DASTFP01. The sequence goes on along the minus strand of JAXIPG010000276.1, from coordinate 16,113 downwards.
GACCACATCATCGATATGACGCCATCCGCGCAGATTGAAATAGCCGACGCAGAAGTCGCCGCGGCTGGCTACCATCAGCGCATCCCGAAGGCCATTTTTCGAGGCGTTTTCGAGAAATGCCGTGGTAATGTTATCGAAAATTGTGGGCATACCGCGGGCAGACTTTCACGCTAAAGTCTACCGTCGATCCTCCGCAGACCGGCGCAGAGCTTGACCAAGTTTTCTCATCTACTCTCATATCACGGGCGAGGGACAAACGCTGTCCTGCCTTGTTCGGTTACGCTGTTTGCTTTTGAATGTATTTCTCCACTCCATCCCGAACGATCCATACCAAAGAAACCTTCGTTCCTTGGTCTTGCTCTTGTGGGGAAGCATTCTCACGGTGACTCTGGTGACAGCACGCGAGGTTTTCTTGCGAATATTGGATCAGTTTTGCATCACCGTAACGGCATAGCAAGCCTCTTCGTTACCTTCGCGCTGGATGGATGGACTAATTCAAGCTCTACTCACGAATGCTTCGATTTCAGACAAGAGTTTTTGGCGACGTGGCCCAGCGGCCATCAGCCAAAGCTGCGCTTGGTATCGCACAGGCGGCCTCGTGGGCCAGCAGCCAATTCAAGACTTTCGGATTAGGACTGGATTAGGACGCGATTTGCCCAGAATCACTCGACGATGGAATTTTCACCACGCGAATGACATCACCCTCAGCCCGCCAATCGAGCGTCATACCCGGCTCAAGGGCGAAACGCTCCCGCAAGGCTTTAGGGACTACGGTCTGTCCTTTGACGGTTACGGTGCTGGTCATGGGAAGAGTTTTCAGCTTTGGCTCACAAATTTCAAGGCGAAGAAATCTTAGTCCGAGCACGGAGGATATGCCCGAGCTCAAACCACTGGTGCGCCAGTTGATCGACGTCCGGCGGGGCACTGCGTGACACGATCGCTGCGCTCCATTCGCGGGCAGGCGGCAAAGTTCGACCTCATCATCGAGCGAAGCCGCCGGGAGGTTGCCACCTGATACAGACGAGGAAGCAAGGTGCACGAAAGTTTGATCAGCCTTGAGCCAGTTTTCGGGTCTATCGCCGTATTTTTGGCCGTGCTCGGATTGCACTCGGATTGCCGCTGCACGTTGACAACCGGCCGATAGGACGATAGTTAATTAGGCTTTTATCGTGAGTCCTCTCTCTGTTTTGCAAGACGTGCCGTCCTCTGATGCTGGAGGGATGCGCGCGGATTTAAGGCCCGAACACATCCGTGATGCCGTCATCCGGCTCGCGGGAAACTCTCAGGACGGCATTCAGTCGGCTGGCGCCCTGCTCGCGAGGCTGGCAGGCCGCAGCGCTCAGGACGTAATGACCTACATGACCATTCCGTCCACCATTTCGGGAGGACCTTCAATCTTCCAGGTGCGTATCGGATCGGGAGAAGTTCTTTCGGCGGGAGACGAGGCGGACTTCCTCGTCGCTTTCCACCAGCACAGCTACGAGGACCACATTCACTTCCTTCGGGACGGCGGCGTGTTGCTTTATGACTCCGACAACGTCCAGCCGGACCCTAACAAAAAGAATTTCGTTCATGTCGGCGTGCCGATTACCGGCCTCACCATCGAAGCGCTGGGAGGGTCTGCAAAAGACAAAGGCAAGAACATCTTCGTGTTGGGCCTCCTGGCTAGGATCTTCCAGCTCGACACCGGCAAGCTTAAAAGGCTGATTGCCGAACGGTTTAGCGGAAAATCCGGGGATGTCGCCAATACCGCACTCATGGCCTTCCAGGCCGGCTTTGCCTATCCCGTTGGCAACGTGCTTTCCCGGCTTTACCGCTTTGAGCCTGGCCTTGAATCCCCGACCGGCCGCGTCCAAGTCACAATGGATGGAAACCAGGCGCTAGCCTACGGTTTGATCGCAGCCGGTGTGCGTTACGGGGCGGGCTATCCGATCACGCCCTGGTCTTCCATCATGGAAATCCTGCGAAGCGAACTCCCAAAATACGGCGGTCTCTTTGTGCAGGCCGAAGACGAGCTCGGCGCGGTTTCTCTGGCGCTCGGCTTTTCCTACGGCGGCCATTTGGCCGTGACAGGAAGCGCCGGACCGGGCATCTCCCTTAAAACTGAAGCCATCGGCTGGGCCTCGATGGCCGAAATCCCGCTCATTGTCGTCAACGTCCAACGGGGCGGACCCAGCACGGGTTTGCCCACCAATGTCGAGCAGAGCGATCTCTATCAGGCCATTTTCGGCGGCCACGGCGACAGTCCGCGCGCCGTCCTTGCAGCCGCAACCGTGGAGGACTGCTTCTACACTGCGCTCGAGGCGGCGCGGATCGCCCGCAAATACAGCACTCCCGTCATCATCCTCAGCGATTCGTCGCTCGCCACACGCATCGAGGCTTTCGACGAACCGGACCTCAAGAAATTGATGCAGGATCCGAAACCCAATCTTGCCCCGCGGGACCCAGACTTCAAACCCTACGCGCTTGATCACCGAACACAACATGCTCCGCCCGGAACGCGCATGCTTGACGGAAAGTACCCAGTCGTGACCGGCCTCGAGCACGACGAAATGGGACATCCGACGGGCAGTCCCAAGCTGCATGCCGCGATGACCGCCAAACGACGCCGCAAACTTCAAATGCTTGCCGAAGAGATCCCAGTCCCAAAGGTCCACGGTGATCCGGAAGGCGAGGCTCTCCTGGTCGGCTGGGGCTCGACATTTGGTCCAATTCACGAAGCCGTCAATCGGGCTCGAGAACGAGGCGAAAGTCTCTCAGCGCTCCATCTCCACCACCTGCACCCTCTGCCCAACGGGTTGAACGAGATTTTCGATCGCTTCAAGCGCGTCATCGTCATCGAAATGAATGATGCGGGAATGTATGGCTACGGGCAGCTCGCCACGATTCTTCGGGCGAGATACTGCAACCCGAAAATCTGGAGCTTCACCAAGACCGACGGACTGACCTTCCGCGTCCGTGAAATTTTGGAAGGAGTCTTGAAATGAATGCCACCATTGCTGTCGAGGAACGAGAAAAACTCACCAAGAAAGCGCTCACGGCCGATCATCCGACCTGGTGCCCGGGTTGCGGAGATTTTGCTGTCCTGGCCGCCTTCTACAAGGTTCTCGAGAAGCGCCAACTTCCGCAGGAAAGCATAGTCACCCTGGCCGGCATTGGATGCTCCTCGCGTTTTCCGTATTTCGTCAACACTCACGGCGCGCACTTCATCCATGGGCGCGCTGTACCGCTGGCCTCCGGCGTCAGCCTCTCTCGTCCGGATTTGCACGTGTTCCTGTTCGGCGGTGACGGTGACGGCTTCTCCATCGGCGGCAACCACCTCGAACACGGAGCCCGCAAGAACGTCAGTCTCACTTACGTGATCATGGATAACTTCGTCTATGGCCTGACGAAAAAGCAGACCTCGCCCACATCGCCGATCGGTTACCGCTCGAAAACCGATCCTGGCGGCGCCATCGACCAGCCGGTAAATCCGATCAAGAAATTGGTCGCTGCGGGCGCAACGTTCATCGCCCGCACGCATGCCACGCAGATCAACCACATGATGCAAATGATTGAACGGGCGATGGACCACGATGGCTTCTCGGTGGTGGAGGTGCTCTCGGAATGTGTCGAGTTCTTCCCTGGTGCCTTCGATGCAGGCAATCCGCGCAAAGGGGGCGCTTTCAGCCTCATCGATGAGAGAAAGTGGGACAATTCGCCGGAGGATGAGGCACGCCATGACGTTACTGACGAAATTGCCGCTTACAGGCTCGCCGGCCTGCCTTTTCCGGGCGTTTTCGGCGTCTTCTTTGAAATTGATCGTCCGACCAAGAATGCTCTCGAGAGCAAATGGATCTCCGAAGCGCAGGCAAGATTCAGCGCGGTCAGCGATCAAGCCATTCTTCAGCAGACATTTGACCGGATGAAGTAGCCTCGCTCTTCGAGGCTTGAATGAGCGTGCGGCTCGGCCATTTGGAAATTTCTTTCGGCATTTGCTCTAAATGACAATGGCGGGGACGCGGCATTTGCTTGTCTTCACCGTTGGTCCTGCGTGAAGTCGGGGACAAGCGCAGAGATGAAGGACAAAATTGCTTTGCGCCGCCGGGCATTTGCGTGAGACAAACTGCCCTCCATGCTCAACTGGATCTGGCTTGGACTTGTCGTGCTGGCTGTCCTGCTCGGCGCGGCGTCGGGCCAGCTCGGCGAGGTGACAGCCGCCGCCTTCGATGCCTGCAAAACGGCCGTCATGACGCTGGCGTTGCCGCTTGCCGGAATCATGGCCTTGTGGCTTGGCGTGATGCGCCTGGCCGAAAAGTCGGGTCTCGTTAACCTCCTCGCAGGCGCCCTGCGGCCGATCATGCGCTGGTTGTTTCCAGACGTTCCGGCCAACCATCCTGCGATGGGCTCGATGGTGATGAACATGGCAGCCAACATGCTTGGCTTGGCCAACGCCGCGACGCCACTCGGACTGCGCGCCATGCAGGACATCGAGAAGCTGAACCCGCGGCCCGGCGTCGCAACGAACGCCATGTGCACGTTCCTCGCAATCAACACGAGCTCGATCCAACTCATTCCCGCTACGACTGTCGGAATCCTTTCCGCCGCGGGCGCCGCCAACCCGACTTCCATCATCGGAACGGCATTCATGGCGACCATCTGCTCGACAGCCGCTGGAATCATCGCCGTCAAATCCCTCGAGAGGCTGCCCTATTTTGCGCTTCCAAAAGCAAAAATAACCAAAGACGAACCAACACTTTCCGAGGAACAAACGCCTGAAGAAGGCCGCGCGGCACCCCTGGCCGGTACTTGGAAAATACTCTTGCTGCTGACGCTTTGCGTCTTCGCCGCGCTTTTCGTCACAATGGCGTTTTTTCCCACCGCCTTCGAGAGCCTGGCCAATTCCGTGCGAAGCTTCCTGTCCGTTGCTAATCGATTCGCCTTTCCGCCGGAGTGGTCCGGCAAGCACTGGCTGGCCCGCAGTGTGGAAGCGATTTCCCTCCTGGCAATTCCCTTTATTCTCACGATGTTTCCACTTTACGCTGCGGCAAGGCGCGTTCCCGTCTATGAAGAGTTTGTCGAGGGCGCGAAGGAAGGCTTTCAAGTCGCAATTCGTATTATTCCCTTTCTTGTGGCGATCCTTGTCGCCGTCGGGATGTTTCGGGCGGCCGGGGGAGTGGATCTCCTGGCCCGTGTGCTTTCCCCGATCTTCCAGCCTCTGCGGTTCCCGCCGGAACTCCTGCCGCTCGCGCTCATGCGACCGCTTAGCGGGAGCGGCTCAAATGGCATCTTCGCCGAATTGGTGAAAGCTCACGGCCCAGACAGCTTGATCGCCAAAATGGGGGGCACCGTCATGGGCAGCACCGAGACGACGTTTTACGTGATCGCAGTTTATTTCGGCTCAGTCGCGATCCGGCAGACACGCCACGCGGTCGCTGCCGGCCTAATTGCCGATCTGGCGGGCGTCATCGCCTCGGTCGTCATTTGCAACCTGGTCTTTCGGTAGCGGCCTGTTGGAACGAGACGAAAGCAATGGTGTGATTGCGCAGTGGTGAAGATCGAACGTCAGCTTTTGATCTCTTGGTTAGGCAGATGTTTTGTGCAGTATTCTTTCCCGTCGGTTGCCACGCGAAAGTCGGCGTGGGGGTCCGTGGCTTCGGTGATGCCGCAGGCCTCGCAGCGATGGAGAGTTGGAGAATTGTCCTTGGAGGCTTCGAATTTTTCCCGGCGCTGCCGAGTTTCACGTTTTTCGCGTGACCGCCTCAAAAAAGACGGTCCAAAGAAAATCAGGTAGTTGCCCAGGCACATGATGACAATCATTTTGACGGGCAGGGAACCTGTGACGAGAATGTATGCAGGCCAGAGCAGGCTGATTAGTGCAACCCATTTGAGTTTAAGCGGGATAATCAGGAGGAAGAGAATTTCGAGATTTGGCGCAAGGGTGGCAACCGCGAGGAACAGCGAGAGGTTGAGAAACACGTTGCCGCCGGAGGCTCCAAAGATGAGGGCGGAAGCTACGCAGAAGAACATTCCCAAAAAGTAGTAGGCATTGAGGCGAAAGGCGCCCCAGGTCGCCTCGAGGAGATCGCCCGTCCACCAGACGACCATGAGATAGAAGATGACCCAGATCGGGCTAAGGGTGTCAGGGATAAAGATCCAGCTCACCAGCCTCCAGATTTGTCCCTGGAGGATGGCCTCTCGGTCGAGAACAAGCGCGGAGATATATTTTGGATCCAGACTCACGAGAATGAAGACGAGCGCATTGAGGGCGACCACGTAGCGGATCAAGTGAGGGATGGCGAAACGGGAAAGATGGCTTTCGAGCCGGTCGAGTAAAGTCACGGAGGTGGACTTTCAACTTTCAACGCTCAACCTTCAACGTCCAAGTTTTCAGCAGTTTGTCGGACTGAAGGAGAGCCTTCAACTTTCAAACGCTCAACGCTCAACGCTCAATTTTTTGGCAGTTCGTCGCACTTGAAAGGAGAGTTGGCTGAAATCCGAAATTGTCGGCTCGGCGAAGCGGCCTTTTCGATCAACTGCTTTCCAGTCCGACAAGCCGCTCGCGGCTTTTGGATTGAATGTTCAGCGTTGAGCGTTGAATGTTGGGAGTTGAGCGTTCAGCGTTGAATGTTGGACGTTCAACGTTGAGCGTTGGGCGTTGATGGCGAAGCCAACCCTCATCTATGACGGCGAGTGCAGGTTTTGCAGCCGGTGGATCGAACGCGGGCGAGTGAGCACGGGTGACCGGGTGGACTATGTGACCTCGCAGGAGGCGGCCCCGGAATTCCCGGAGATCTCCGGAGGTGAATTTGCCGAAGCAGTGCAGTGGGTCGGCGCCGACGGAGAGCGGTTTTCGGGAGCGCCGGCCATTCTTGCTGCGCTCGCCACGGTGTCGGCGAGCGCGAGAACGCTTCTTTCCCTTTACAAGGACACGCCGGCGTTTGCGCGCGCGACAGACGCTGCCTATCGCGTGGTGGCGCAGAATAGAATGCTCTTTTCCCGGCTGACGCGATTGCTTTGGGGTGCCGACGTGCGGCCGCCGACCTACGCGGTTTCCGGACGGATTTTTCTTCGCTTGCTTGGGTTTGTCTATCTGGTGGCGTTTGTCTCCTATTGGGTGCAGTTCGGCGGCTTGAACGGGGAACGCGGTATTCTTCCCGCAGCGGAGTTTTTCCGCAAAGCGAGAGAGATCCTTGGCGCCGAGGCGTATTGGCAATTTCCAAGTGTCTGTTGGCTGGGCGCGGGTGACACAGCTCTTTACGGATGGTGTGGCGCCGGGATCGTAGCATCGGTCGTGTTGATGCTTGGCATCGGCCCGTTGCCTTGCCTCGTTTTCTTATGGGTGAACTACCTTTCCCTGAGCGTAGCGGGACAGATCTTTTACCAGTTCCAGTGGGATATTTTGCTGCTCGAGGCGGGATTTCTTGGGATCTTTCTTTCTCCATTGAATTTGCGTTTAGGGAAGGCAGGAAATCCTCCGCGTCCCGCACGGTTCTTGTTGATCTGGCTGCTCTTCCGTTTGGTTTTCGCCTCAGGTGTTGTGAAGCTTACAAGTGGAGATCCTGCGTGGATTAACGGGACGGCCCTCGACTATCATTATTTCACGCAACCACTTCCGACGCCGGTCGCATGGTTCGCCCAGCAATTGCCCGGCTGGTGGCAGGTGATGAGCGTGTGCGTGATGTTCTTTGTCGAACTTGGGCTCCCGTTTTTTCTCTTCGCCCCCAGGCGTCCGCGACTCGTCGCGGCGGGCGGCATCGGGGCGCTTCAATTTTTGATCGCGCTGACCGGTAACTATGGATTCTTCAACCTTCTGACCCTCGCGTTGTGCCTGCTGGCTGTGGATGACGCGGTTTGGAGGAAATGGGCGCTGGGAAGGTGGGCTCCTCATCCTACTCGCGGTGGACCAACGCGTTTCGTGCCGAAGCCGTTCCTTCTTGCCGTGGCGATTGTCATCTTTTTGCTAAGCCTGGTGCCACTGGCCGCATCGTTTCGTCGACCGATTCCGGTGTTGGCTCCCTTGATTGGCGCCTATGGATCGATTGCGCCATTTCGCACAATCAATGGCTACGGGCTTTTCGCGGTGATGACAAAGGAGCGCCGGGAAATCGTCGTTCAAGGATCGGAGGATGGGATGACTTGGAAAGCGTATGTTTTCCGCTTCAAGCCGGGGGATCCGCGCCGCGCGCCCAGTTGGGTAGCTCCCTACATGCCTCGGCTGGACTGGCAGATGTGGTTCGCAGCGCTTGGAAGCGTCGAACAGAACCCGTGGTTCCTCAATTTTCTGGAGCGACTGCTTGACGGCTCACCTTCCGTGCCGGGGTTGCTCGAGGAAAACCCATTTCCCCACGGACGGCCCCGTCTCGTGCGGGCCCTAAGCGACCGGTACACGTTCACCACAATGTCTGAACGAGCGCGTACGGGGAACTGGTGGAACGTCGAGCCCGCCGCGATTTATTGCCCGGAGGTTTCGCTTGAAACCCGGTAATGTCTTGTGATGCGCCCCAGATAAAAGACCCCTCCGACGAGACCCCAGAGAAGATAAACCGTCATTCCGGCAATTGAGATCAGGAGCCCAGTGCCCCGCGGGACGCCGCATAACTCTGCCAACAATTCCTCGAAGAGCGCTTCGCGCACACCGATCCCGTTGAGGCTGATCGGCAGCGAGGAGATTGCCGTGACCAGCGGCATGATGGAAGTCATGTCCCAAAATGTCACTTTGTCAGTGAAGGCCTTTGCGGCGAAGCAGAATGCTGAAAAATAAGCCAGGAGCATCGGCACCGTGTAGATGGCCCCAAGCAGCGCCTCGCGGCGATTTTCAAGGCAAAGCTGCCAGAGCCTCGAAAGCTTGATGATTTGCTTTCGCAAAGGGAATTTTCGCGGCAGGAGCGTGACCAGATGCCGGCTTGTGATCACGAACGAGGCGACGAGCGCGGCGCCCATGACGAACAGCGCGATCGCAAACCATTTCATCAGATTGCCGACGGCGAAGCTGCGCGCGAACCAATCATCCCGCGCCCACGCAAAAAGAAGACCCATGATCACGAGCACCAGCACGGCGAGCAGGCGGTCAACGGCGACGCTGAGAAATCCTTCCGTCTTGTTCTCCGGATGATCGCGCATGAGGAAGATCACGCGCACCACGTCGCCGCCTGTGGTCCCGGGCAGGAACTGATTGAAGAAGGCGCCGATGAAGAATAGCCGCGAGGTTTCACGCAGCGGGACTTCTATATGCAACATGCACAAGAATAGCTGCCAGCGGAGAATTCCAAAGAATTCGCAAATGCCGGCCGCCGCCACGGCGAGCACGATCCAGCGCCAATCCGCCATCTTGAGCGCGGCTCCCATCACCGCGCGGCGCTGAGGGTCGTGAAAAAGCCACCAGAGCAGGCCGACAGTCACCGCGACCTGCAAGAAAGTCAGCGAATGACTAAGCAGCGAGGGAGGCGCCAGGCGGCAATTGGGCTGCTGCCGCTGCGCGGCCGAAGGGAGCAGGATCATCGGGGGATGACGTAATGCAATTACCCCGAGGGGGCAATCGGAGATCTGAGGAGTTGCGGAACTACAAGGCAGCGCCGACGGCTTCCTTCGCCGAGGCGGCGGTATACTCGCGGTTCAGTCGGGCGATGAAAGTGGCGGGAATTCCCGCAGGGCAAACGGCTTCACACGCATAATAGTTCGAGCAATTGCCGAACCCTTCCTTGTCCATGGTGCGAACCATCTTGAGGATGCGGCGGTTCTTTTCCGCTTTGCCTTGCGGAAGCAGGCCAAGATGACCGGTTTTCGCGCTGACGAAGAGCATGGCCGAACTGTTCGGACATGCGGCTGCGCATGCCCCGCACCCGATACAGGCGGCAGCGTCCATCGCGAGGTCAGCAATGGTCTTCGGAATCGGGAGAGCGTTGGCATCGGGAGCGGAGCCGCAGCGTTCAGTAATAAACCCGCCCGCCTGAATGATGCGATCGAAAGCAGCTCGGTCAACGGTCAAGTCGCGCATGACCGGAAAGGGCGCTGCCCGAAATGGCTCGATCGTGATCACGTCGCGATCCTGAAAGTTTCGCATGTAGAGCTGGCAGGTGGTGCCCCTGCCTGGGCCATGAGGGACCCCGTTGATGGTAAGGCTGCACGTGCCGCAGATGCCCTCGCGACAATCGTGGTCGAAAGCGATGGGCTCGACGTTCTTCTCAATGAGGCTCTCGTTGACGATGTCGAGCATCTCAAGAAAGGAAGCATCCGAAGGAATATCAAGGGCGGGATAGACTTCAAAACGACCGCTTTCCTGCGGGCTGTTTTGACGCCAAATCTTTAAGGTAAAGTTCATTGAGGGTTGATGGTTGATGGTTGATGGTTGATGGTTGATGGACTTCGTCATTTCGAAAGCAGGGAGCTGCGAAGACCGCTTAGCATCCTTCCGAGCCGTTCGGCGTCCTGGTACGTCTTGAGATAATCGCTCTCATTGAGAAAGCCCCGACGCTTAGCGATGACGCTTTGTGAAACGACTTCGAACAGCGAGCCGGTGGCGATTTCCGTAAATCGCGCGAAATCCGTCCGGGAAGACCGCGAACTTCCCTCCGCGAGATTGGATGAAACCGACACAGCCGCTCTCCGCATCTGCATTGTAAGACCAAACATCTCGTCGCGCGGAAAATCACGCGTCGAAGAATAAATGAGCTCGGCAAAATCAATAGCCCGATGCGACGATTCAAGCTTCTCGAAGTTAAACATAAAGCTTCCTCTTCGGACTTCCATCAACCATCAACTCTCAACCATCAACTCACTTATAGCTTCTCGTCGCCAGTTTCACTTGCTCATAGACAAGCGGCTCCTTGATGCGGGTGGGTTCCTTGCCTTCGCCTTCGTATTTCCACGCGGAGACATGGGCGTAGTTTTCGTCGTCACGCAAAGCTTCGCCATCGGGCGTTTGGTATTCGGTGCGGAAATGGCCGCCGCACGATTCGTTGCGGTCCAGCGCGTCCCGGCACATGAGTTCTCCAAATTCGAAAAAATCCGCGACGCGTCCGGCCTTCTCGAGCGATTGGTTGATGTTTTCCCCGTCACCCAGGACCTTGACGTTGGTCCAAAATTCCTCGCGGAGCTTTGGAATGCGCGCAATCGCTTCCTCGAGACCCGCTTTGTCGCGAGCCATGCCGCACTTGTCCCACATAAGCAAGCCAAGTTCGCGATGGAAACTGTCCACACTGCGGGTTCCCTTGATGTTGAGAAGACGTTGCACGCGCTCGCGCGCTTCCTTTTCGGTCTGCTGGAATGCGGGGTCGCTTGTTTGTGGTCGCTTCTGGGGGGACTGCGTCGCCAGATAGCTGCCGACGGTGTAGGGAATGACGAAGTATCCATCGGCGAGACCCTGCATCAGCGCCGAGGCGCCAAGGCGGTTGGCTCCGTGATCGGAGAAATTGGCCTCGCCCAGCACGTGCAGACCGGGAACGTTGCTCATGAGGTTGTAGTCCACCCATAATCCGCCCATCGTATAGTGCACCGCGGGGTAAATGCGCATTGGACGCTCATAGGCGTTCTCGCCCGTGATATTCTCATACATCTCGAAAAGGTTGCTGTAGCGCTCTTCGACGACTGCCCGGCCAAGGCGCTTTATCGCGTCGGCGAAATCCAGATACACTCCGAGCCCGCTGGGACCTACGCCGCGCCCTTCGTCACAAGCTTCCTTGGCGCTTCGCGATGAGATGTCGCGCGGTGCAAGGTTGCCGTAGCTGGGATATTTGCGTTCGAGGAAGTAATCGCGCGCCTCTTCGGGAATTTCCTGGGGAGGTTTGCTGCAATCTTCCTTTCGCTTTGGCGCCCAAACGCGCCCGTCGTTGCGCAGGGATTCGCTCATCAAGGTGAGTTTCGACTGATAGTCACCGCTGACTGGGATGCAGGTGGGATGGATTTGCGTGTAGCACGGGTTCCCAAACAGCGCGCCGCGCTTATGGGCGCGATAGGTAGCCGTGACGTTGCATCCTTTGGCATTCGTGGAGAGATAGAAAACGTTGCCATATCCTCCGGTGCAAAGCAGCACCGCATCGCCCGCATGGCTGCGAATTTCTCCGGTTACCATGTCTCGGACGACGATGCCTTTTGCGTGGCCATCGACCACTACGAGATCCAGCATTTCCGTGCGGGGAAACATCTTGACCTGACCCGCGGTAATCTGGGCGCTCAAAGCTTGGTAGGTGCCTAGGAGAAGTTGCTGGCCGGTCTGACCTCGAGCATAGAAGGTTCGCGAAACCTGCGCGCCGCCGAAGGAGCGGTTTGCAAGGAGCCCGCCGTATTCGCGCGCGAAGGGAACCCCCTGCGCGACACATTGGTCGATGATCAGCGCGCTGACTTCGGCAAGCCGGTAAACATTTGCTTCGCGGGCTCGAAAATCGCCGCCCTTTATGGTGTCGTAGAAAAGACGATAGACGCTGTCGCCGTCGTTTTGATAGTTTTTTGCGGCGTTAATTCCGCCCTGTGCGGCGATAGAGTGCGCGCGGCGCGCGCTATCCTGGTAGCAAAAGCACTCGATGTTGAAGCCCTGTTCGCCCAGCGTTGCGGCGGCGGACGCGCCGGCCAAGCCGCTGCCCACGATAATAAGCTTGTGCTTTCGCTTATTCGCGGGACTGATGATTTTGGCGTTATTTTTGTAGGTGGTCCACTTTTTTTCGAGTGGACCGGCAGGGATGTGAGCGTCGAGCGTCATTGTACAATTCCGTTTCCAAGACCGAAGAAAAGAACCGATATCGGGATCGAGATATACCCGACGAATAAAACCCAAGCTAATATTGGCGCGCCTGTCTCATAAATAGGACGGAGGTTCTTGTCCGTCAGCCCCAAGGTCTGAAACAGGCTTCCGATGCCATGACTAAGGTGAAACGCCACCAACGCCAGGGAGAAGATGTAGAATAGGCTGACGAACGGATTTCGAAATCCAACGATGACCATCCGATAGACGTCGTGCACTTGCTGCCCATGAAGGTCGGTGTGGAAGCCGGCGTAGGCGGGATTGACAAGAAACAAGGTGAAGTGCGCCAGGTGAAAGGCAATAAAAGCCAGGACGACCAGGCCCGTTAGCCGCATCGTCCGGGCGAAGATCGTCGTCTTCATTGGCGCAAAAACCGCATACTTCTGCGGATGAGCAGCAAGATTTTCCTTCCATACCAGCATGGTGAACCAGATGTGGGCGACGACCGTAGCAAGCATCACAAGGCGCACGACCCATAGCAGCGGCCCGAGGTCGCGGAGATGCATCGCGTACGCATTGATAATATCCGGCCCGAAAAAGACGGTTAGATTGCCCAGCATGTGACCGATGACGAAAAGGACAAGCACGATGCCAGTGACGGCGACGACGGTTTTCTTGCCGATCGAGGAAAACAGCCAGGCGATCGAGGCGTTCGCGAGTCCTGGGGAGGTAGGGGTGGAGGCGGAGGACGCTGACATTTTTTATTAGATTAACTAATACATGGTAGCAGGCAAGCGTTTGCTGCACTGCAAGGGACGTCCTTATATCAGGAATCTCTCCAGTTGAAAGAGGAATCCGCTGGGGGCCCGCCATTCGGGGTATCGCTGGAATGTCGCGAACCGCGCAGGTATTTGCCGGAGTCCAGCGCGCTGTTTCCCCTGGGTTTGGTCTAAGTCGGAGAGGGATTCGGATATTCTTTTGTCACCCAGGAGAGAGCCTCTTCCCGCGTGCGCAATGTGCCTTCGAGCTGGCGGACCTGCGTGGCGTCAAGAACGGCCTTGAAGTTTGGTCCTGGTTTCCAGCCCAACGCGATGAGATCGTGACCAGTCAGAAGTGGCGGCGGAATGAGGGGTTCGCTGGCGAATTCTTCGCGGCGGCGCCTGAGGAACTCGTAATTGTCCAGCAAGCCGTGGCTTCCCAGGCAATCCACGCGGTGTAGTTCGAGTTCGTCGTCAAACGTCGGGCGCGCCATAAAGCGTTTGAGCCGCGCCACGCGCATGTTCTGGACGTCCTTGAACACCATGTGATTTTGCACCATTTCGACCGTGGCCTCGATTTCCTCGTTGGAGAATCGCAGCCGTCTCATGATCTCCTCTGTCATGCGAGCGCTCACCGACTCGTGTCCACTGAAGCGAATTCGTCCCATTGCATCGCGCTCCCTCGTCGGCGGCTTGCCCAGATCGTGGAAGAGCACTGCGAAAACGAGAGGCACCGAGACGTGCTCAGGAAGGAGGGAGAGCATGAGGCGCGTATGGACAAAGACGTCGCCCTCAGGATGAAAGTCCGGCGGCTGCTCGCAGCCCTTGAGAGACGAGATCTCGGGCAGGATTTCGGCCATGAGCCCGCTCGCGTCGAGCAAGTCGAAGCCGCGCACTCTATGAGGAGAGGAAAAAATCTTCACGAGCTCATCGCGGATGCGTTCGGCGCTGACTTCGCGGATGGCGGGTGCGCCCGCACGAATCGCATCCCAGGTCGCGGCCTCAATTTCGAATCCGAGCGTGGAAGCAAAGCGTATGCCGCGCAGCAGGCGAAGTTTGTCTTCTGCAAAGCGATCGGCGGGATTTCCAATGGCGCGCAGGGTGCGCGTCTCCAGATCCTTGCGCCCCCCCACAAAGTCGAGCACTCTCTCTTTAATAGGATCGTAAAACAGTCCGTTGATGGTAAAATCCCGGCGCCGCGCGTCCCCCTCGGCAGTGGTAAACGTCACACTTTGGGGGTGACGGCCGTCAAGGTAAGCGCCGTCGGAGCGGAAGGTCGCGACTTGATACTCCGTGCCGCGCTCGACCACGAGAATAACTCCGAACTGCACTCCGACGGGAACGGTGCGCGGGAAGAGCGCCTGCACCTGCTCGGGGCGGGCGGACGTCGCGATGTCGAAATCATGGGGCGCCTTGCCCATCAAGGAATCGCGAACGCAGCCCCCGGCAAAGAGCGCCTCGTGGCCGGCGTCTCGCAGACGTCGGACGATGTTGCGTGCGGCGGACTCGATCACACCCAACCGTAGCGGGAAAATTGCCGCTTTGCTACTAGCAGCCTGTCGGACTCGGAATGAAGCCGGACTTAAAGCACGAGAAATCCCCGAAACAATGAACCCCCACTTTCAGACAGGCTGCTGAAACTCCGCTTCGCGGAGAAAAAACACCAAGAATCTTTGGCACGTAATCTCCGCTCGGTTGCTGAGTCCTACGGGCTGCTGGGCGCAGGAGCAAGAGGCAGGGAGCCATCCCCTGCGGCCAAAAATTTGGCGAAGAGATTGTCACGCGGAACAAGAGTCAATTCGACGTCGCCATCGAGCATCTTTTCCGTTTCGAGAATCTCGAAGACCGTGTTGAGGATTTCCCTGTCCTTCGCGATTTCCTGAATGGCTTTTCCGACGAGGTAGGGACGGACGGCCGAGGCGTGGGCAAATTCCGCGGCGGCCGTGCGCTCCGCGCCGCTTTTGATTATCGCTACCTGGTTCGCCCCCTGTTGACGGATCGCTGAGGTGACTTGCCGCAGCCGGTTGACCACCTTTTGCTCGATCTGGTGAATCATTTGATCGTCCCGAAAGTGTACCTTGCGAATGTAGACAGAGCCAAGATGGAATCCCCAAGCCTCGGATTTCCGCGATACCTGCTCGCGGACGCGGCGGCTCATTCCGTGGCGGTCTTCGAGGGGACTTTGCAGAGGCATATTGCTCAGACAGCGCACGGCGGCATTTCGCACATTGGCGCGCAGGGAGCCACGCGGATCGGTGTTTCGGAAGAGATAGTCTTCCGGATTGCCTACGCGCATTTCATAAGGCCAAATCCAATGCCCACGATGATCTCGATACCTGTCATTCGACGAATGTGCGCAGACGTTATTTTGAACGAGCGCAGCCAAGTTTTACGCCTGGCCCGAAAAGCCCGAGCAGGCTGACTTGTTAGCCGTTGCGATTAGGCGTGCCGAGGATGTGAGTCTTCGGCGGCAGCATCACGTTGTCAAAGGTTTGAGTGAACATTGCTGCCGCAAAGAAGGCGACCGCCCGCAACGTCTCCGTGCCGACGTTGACGAGATCGTGCCTTACCGGCGTCGGAAGGACAAAAACGCTACCGGCGCAGACTGGATGAGTGGTACCGTCTTCCATTTGCAACTCGCCGTTGCCGGCGATGATATACTGCGTCTCTTCGGTGGCATCGGTGTGCCATCCAAGACGC
>JAXIPG010000099.1:0-7348 GCA_045403045.1 Terrimicrobiaceae bacterium | reverse complement strand
GCGGATTGAACAGGCAGGCCGCAATGAAAATGAACCGCATCCAATGAGCCTCGAAAGGTTTACAACCGTAGAAGCAGCCGAGCGGCTAACTTTACCGCGAAGGCCGATGGGAGAGAGGAAGGGCAGGCACGGGGGTCGTGTTTGCAAGCAATGGCTGGCCGGGAAAGGGCTCGCGCTCAACGAGCGCAAGACACGACAGGTCAACATTTACCGGGAAGGAATCAGATTCCTGGGATTCCGCTTGAACGGCCGGCGTAGCAGACGCGGCCGGGCTTACCTGCACGTCGAACCCGAGACAGGAAGCTGTGCGGCTCTGCGCGGGCGGCTATGCGAAATTCTCAACCACTACACCGAATGTCGTTCAATCGCCGGTGTGGTGAGCGAGACCAACGCAGTGCTTCGCGGTTGGTGCGGATACTTTCACTATGGGAACAACACACGAGTGTTTGGCAAGGTGCAGTACTGGGTATGCAATCGTCTACGCCGATGGGTGTGGCGCAAACACGCCTGCACTCGCGCCCTGTACGGCCACTACACGGATCAACGGCTGGCATGAAGCCTACGGACTCTGGAGGATGCCGGCCACGGCTGCGTGGAAGGCGCCATGATGCCAAAGGCCAAACGAACGAATGGGACCCGGAAAGCCGTGTGCGGAAAACCGCATGCACGGTTTGATGAGGGGCGGGGAGCAGACGGTCATTAGCCGCACGGCTTCTCAATCCGTCGCTTCCCGCCTACTCTACTCGTTCCCCGCAGGCCCTTCAATGATCCAATGCAGGGCGCGTATTACCCTTCGGAAGCATAACGGAGTTCGAGTTTCGGCGCAGTATCGGGATGCCAGGGATTCTTCGAAAAGCCAGACGCTTCGATGCGCGAGACGTGGTCCGCCGCCAGCCCGAGCACCTCGGAAACATCCAAACCCATATGCTGCGGTGCATAAGGCGAAAGATTTTTTCTGGCCAGAGCAAATAGCCTTACCGCGGGGTGCATGCGCCTTCCGTCGGTCGGGTGCCAGGGACGAACGCTTTGCTTTTTCAAATGGACGAATGCACCCGCAAGCTGGATGAGTCCCTTGAAGAAGGCATGATTTTCGTCCTCACGCTGCAACCACAAGTGCTCAAGCACATCATGCGCTTCATAGTACTCCTGGGTGTTGAAGCAGACGAAGTAAGCCAGATAGCAAGGATCAAATCCTTCCGCCGCGAGATCGAAAGATTTCACATAGGCTTCGATCCGCTCGGCCTTGTTCATTGGCTGCGTGGACATCCTCAGACCATAGAACCGGACCCAAGCTCGTTCTACTGTTTTTCTTCGAGCTTTTTCACCCGCTCGTAAAGCTTGCGAATGTTACGCAGCAGCACGTAGTTTTCCTTATACTCGCGCATCGGCTTCGCCGGAAGACCGACGAGAATCTCGCGAGGCGGCACACTCTTCGTGATCCCTGCCATGGCGGTGACAATGGCGCCGTCGCCAATTTCAATGTGCCCGTTGACGCCCACCTTTCCGGCCAGCGTGACATAGCTGCCTATCCGCACGCTGCCCGAGATACCGACATGCGCGCAGATGACGCTGTGCCGGCCAATCGTGACATTGTGAGCAATCTGCACGAGGTTGTCGATCTTGACGCCCTCCTGAATCCACGTCCGTCCGAAGCGCGCGCGATCCACTGTCGAGTTAGCCCCGATCTCGACATCGTCGTCGATTTGCACGATGCCAGTTTGCGGAATCTTTTGCTGCCGCCCATCGCGAAGCTCGTAGCCAAAGCCATCGGACCCTATCACCGCGCCCGAATGCAGGATAACCCGGCTGGCAATCACGGAGCGTTCGCGAATCGTCACACGCGGATAGACGTAGCAGTCGTCGCCCAATACCGCATGGTGGCCGATGTAGCTATGCGGACCCACAATTGTCCGGGCGCCGATTCGCGCACCACTCTCAATGACAGTAAAGGCCTGGATCGTCACGTCCGCGCCGATCTCGGCATCGGACGCGACCTCGGCAGTCGGATGAATGCCGGGCTTGAAGCCGACCGGCGGCGGCGCAAATACCTCAAGCAGCCTGGCAAAAGCTTCCGCGGGATTGTCCACCCACACCCGCGCGGCTGACACTTCCTCTGCGAAACCATGCGGCACGAGCACTGCCGTGGCCCGGGATTTCCTCAGCGCCTTGAGATACTTGGGATTTCCGTAAAACGAGAGATCACCCTGTTCTGCGTCGTCGAGCGAGGCAACCCCCAGAATGGGCTTTTCGCAGTCCTCTGGAGCCACCCAGCCGCCGACACGCTCTGCGGCTTCGCGAAGCCTCATGCGTCAGTTCGCCGCAGAGGGTGGCTTCGGGGCGTTCTTATTCAGGCTCGAAATGATCTCATTGCTGAAATCAAGATCGGCGCGGGAATAAAGCACCACCGGAACTTGCCCCATGCTGACGCCCGTCTTATCGAGCACCAAGTCATAGCCGGCGGCCTTCACCTTCTCGTTCACGACCTTCATGATGTCGTCGATGATATCCTTTCGCATGCGCATAAACTGCTCCTGAAGCTGGCGCTCGCGGGTCTGGCGAAACTCAGCGATCTCTCGATCAAGGTTCCTGGCCTCCTGGACCTTTTCGTCGCGCTGCTTGGCCAGCTTCTCCTTGCCATCTTTGCTCAATTCGGGCTTCTCAATGTCCTGGTTCGTTTTGTTGATCTCGTCCATCGCCTTCTTGAGCGTTTCCAGGCGGTCGTCGAGTTCCTTCTTGGCCGCTGCACGCGCGTCGTTGATCTTGTCCTCCGCATCCTTCGTCTTAAAATACGCGGTGAACACTTTGTTCATATCCACAGTACCCAGCTTGAGTTGGGCATTAGCGGCGGTGGAAGCGGCGCAGAGCGCGACCGCGGAGAGTAGAGTGGAGACGATGAGTTTACGCATGTTATGGGTTATTAGAGCACAAGGAACGCAGGATTCAAATTGAACCAGTTTGAGGTCAGACCGTTCAAAATTGGTACCCGATATTGAAATTGAATTTGCCGGGAGGGCCATTGAAACTTTCGTAAATAATTGGGTAGCCGAAGTCAAAGC
The DNA here is from genome assembly GCA_045403045.1 of Terrimicrobiaceae bacterium. Lineage (GTDB taxonomy): Bacteria > Verrucomicrobiota > Verrucomicrobiia > Chthoniobacterales > Terrimicrobiaceae > DASTFP01. Next base: position 4,292 of record JAXIPG010000099.1, on the reverse strand, counting down.
GGAGCGGACCAATTGGCAGGTCGAGACGCATTCCAATGCCGATGTCGGCATTCAGGCTCGAAGTGCTAAAGTCATAAGCAGTTGGGTTTACGAAGCCGAAATCGCTAAAGGCTGCGAACCGTACGCGCGGGATAACCGGGAATGTCACTTCGAAAGTAAAATAGCCCAGAGAGCTGCCGCCGATTGGATTGTTAAATTCATCTACCGGCCCGACTTCGCGATAGTCGAAGCCACGGAGGTTGTTCGCGCCGCCGAGGTAGAGTCGATCGAAGATGGGCACGTTGTCGCTATCGCCCCAAGAATCGACGACTGCCAGTTCGCCCTTGAGGAGGAAGATAATATCCCATGGGAGGAGGAAATATTTTGTGCCTTCAAGCGAGATGCCATAATCCTGCACGTCTCCCCCGAGCCCGCCACCTGCGATGAAAGTAGTCAACTCTATCTGCTCACCCTTGCGAGTCAGAAATAGGCTGTCGCGCGTGTCCCAGACGAGCGCAGCCGTGATTGCGCTCTTCGTGAAAGTCCCCGCAGAGTCCTGAATTACCTGGCCCGCATTAGCGTCATCGACGTTAAAGATGCGGATGCCCTCGATCCGGTATTCCAGCCGGCCGGAGAGAGAGCGCCAAAGTTGCTTCCGGGCTTGAATGGCCACTCCGTAGTTGGTTTGATCATAGACATCCGAGAGAAAGTTTGCCTCGCGGTAGTAACCTTCCACGCCCATAGAAAGCTTGTAGCCGAGGAACCACGGCTCGGTCAGTGAGACGACAAAGTCCTTGCGTTGCAAACCATATTGCCCGCGAATCCGGAATCTCTGACCACCGCCCACGAAACTCGGCCAGTTGAACAAGTCGAAATTCGACTGTTGCAGTTCCGCAAACCCCACCAGACTATCGATCGTGCTGAAGCCCGCGCCAAAGTTGAACGAGCCCGTGCGCTTTTCTTCCACGATAACGTTGAGGTCTTTTCGGCCCGGAACAATCGTGTCGGCAGGCGCCATTTCCACCCGAGAGAAGTAATTCAGATTCTCCAGTCGCTGGCGGCTCACGTTCACGAGCGTTGTATCGAAAACGTCTCCTGGCTTCACAGCCAACTCGCGGCGGATGACGCGGTCTTTCGTCCGGTTGTTGCCCTGAATATTGACGAGATTGACATAGGACTGCACTCCCTCGTCCACCCGGTAGGTGACATCGACTGCACCTGGGCCAGCCGGGAGAATTTCGGGCACAGCAATCATGTCCACATAACCCCTCGTTCCATAAAAATCCCGCAACGTCTTCAGGTCGTCGCCCATACCCTTCGGCGTGAAGAGCGATCCGTCTTTCATCGTCAATCGCGTCCTGATCTCATCGGTTGGAACAACATTGACGCCCTCTAACTTAACGGTGTTGACGCGGTATTGGATGCCCTCGCGAATCGTAATGACCAACTCGACTCCTTTCTCGAGCGGTTGCGTCTGAACGTCCGTAATCTCCACATCGGCGAAGCCCCGATTCTGATAAAGCGTCCGAATAGCGGCGCGATCCTCCTCAATCTGGGCGGGCAGTAGTCGCCCGCTCTTGTTGATGAAGGAGAGGAGGTTCCACGGGCGCGTCTTCATCACCTTGATGATGTCTCGGCGCAGTACGCTGTCGTTGCCGATGAAGACGATGCGGCGGACGAAGAGGCGTGGACCCTCGGAAATCTGGAAGGTTACTCGAACGCGGTTGGTCCCCGGGATCTCCTCCACGCGATACTGTACGTCCACGTCCGAATAGTTTCGATCCTGATAAATTTTGAGGATTTTCTGGCGATCATCTTCGAGCCGCTCCTCGGTGAGCACTTCGCCAACTTTTGAGCCGACTTCACGACGCACGCGTCTCATGGGGATCCGTTCGGCACCTACGATCAAAATCTCGTCGATGACAGGCCGGCCCTGTAGGAGAACTGTGACTTTTACGCCATCGGCGAAGGGCTCGGCAAAAATCCGAACGTTTGCTACGCCGCCCGTCGCATAAAGCGAGCGGATATCGGCCTCCGCCGCGCGTTCGCTATAGGGCTGGCCAAGTCTCGTCGCCATGTTGTCAAGCACCCGCTCCTTTGAGATGGCTGGAGGCCCGACATATTCCACCGCAATATCCCTTACAATGGGCCCCGGGGCCTGGGCCCGGAGCGGTGCACAGGCCGCGAAAACGGCCATGAACACAGCAAAATATCGGCAAAATCTCATGGTTGGCAGGCAGCCGCTCCACAAGGGGATCGGCCGAACTCGCAGTGCATGGCGGAACGGGAAGAAAACGTCAAGCTGCGTTTTCAGGCCCCCTTGGGTAGTCGTTGCGTCTGACTTTGACTAAGCTTAGCGCAGATAGAAGCCGCGTACCGCTTCAACGACGGCACTGATCTCTTCCTCCCGCAATTCAGGAAAAATCGGCAGGGCGACCGTCTCGCTGGCGGCGTGCTCCGACTCCGGGAAGTCTCCCTCGTTATGGCCGAGATAAGAAAAGCACTCCTGCCGGTGCAGGGGAACTGGATAGTAAACTGCATGGCCAATTTGCTCCTGTTCGAGATGGCGCAGCAATTCGTCGCGACGCTCGGCACGAACGACATATTGGTGCCAGGTGTGATGATTTGTCACGCGGGTGTCTTTCCACGGCTCGGCCGGCAATTTGAGCAGATCAGACAAATCTGAGAGCGCCGCGTGATAAAGGGTGGCGTTTCGCCGTCGTGCGGCGTTCCACTCTTCGACAAACGGAAGCTTGGCATGAAGGACGGCCGCCTGGAGCGCATCGAGGCGAAAATTTCCTCCGACGATCCTGTGAAAATGGCGCCTTTCCATTCCATGATTGCGCAGAAGGCGCAGCTTGTACGCGAGTTCCTGGCTGCGGCAGATCGCCATACCGCCATCACCCGCTCCGCCAAGATTCTTTGTTGGAAAAAAGCTGAAGAACGCGGCGTCGCCAAGCGTTCCCGCGCGCCGCGCGCCGCCAGCCGCGGGATATTCCGCTCCGAAGGCCTGAGCAGCATCTTCGATGACCGGCAAGTGATAAGGCATAACCGCCTCGTAGAGTGCGTCCATCGCGCAGCAGGCTCCAAAAAGATGAATGGGTATCACCGCGCGAACGCGGTTGCCGCGAGGGGTGAGCAATTGGCCATCGGCGCCGCGCGCAAGATGCCCCAGGCAGTGTTGCAGTCTTTCGGGATCCATGTGAAAGGTGTCGGGCCTGATGTCCACAAAAACCGGCTCAGCGCCGACTCGATGAATGCAGCCCGCAGTCGCAAAAAACGTGTACGGCGTCGTGATGAGGGCGTCGCCGGGACCGATTCCCATCGCCATGAGAATCGCAAGTTGAGCATCGGTGCCTGAGGACATGCCAACCGCATGCGCGCAGCCGATGAACTCGCAAAAGGCCCCTTCAAACTCCTCGACGGTCCGCCCTAGAATGAATTGCTGGCTGTCAAAGACGGCACTCGCCCGCGTCTCGACGGCTTCTCGCACCCGCTCGCGCTGGCGGGTGAGATCCAGCAACGGCACGCGCACGCAGTGCTACTTAACCACGCCGAATTCCGCGCGCCGGTTCTTGGCCCAGGCAGATTCGTTGTTTCCCGGGTCTGCCGGCATTTCCTCGCCAAAGCTCACGGTCTGGATGCGGCCGCCGCTTACGCCTCGCGAAATCAGGGCGTCGCGCACCGTTTGCGCACGCTTCTCACCGAGCCCGCGATTATACTCCTCGGTGCCGCGCTCGTCGGTGAAGCCCGCGATAACGAGTGTCTGGCTCATTGATTTCATCGCCGATGCCACCTGTTGGACCTTGTCTAACTCCGAGCCGGATACCGAAATGCTGTCGTAAGCGAAATACACCGGCGAAAACTGACCGCGCGTCACGTTGCTTCCAAAAAAGTTCGCACTCTCGAGGCGGTCGGGAAGTGGCGTGCCGGTGACGTAGTCTCCGTCGATTCCCGCGTAGGCATCGCCACCTTTTTTCTTGCAGGCATCAAAGCTCACGGCGAGAAGCGCGGACACACCCAGAGTTAACAGCTTTTTCATGGTCCAATACCGAATACGGACTCTTCGCGAAATAATCAACCGGCGATCCGCAGTTTCTAGCGGTTTGTCAGCTGTGCAATTCGTTCTTGAGCCATGCAGAAACCCTCCTCCTCCGTCTTAAGCACTCTCAGTATGTGTTTAGCGCCCCATTTTTGAGTTTGGTGTAAGATTTTGCTGGCTTCCGGGATCGCCAGGGTTTAGGAGCCGGGAATGTTTGCGGCCCGCATCGTTCAGGGACGCCGGATTGGCCGGGAGGAGATCGAGCTGATCG
>JAXIPG010000190.1:0-10882 GCA_045403045.1 Terrimicrobiaceae bacterium | reverse complement strand
TGCCGACGCAACACAGCCAGCGACCCTTGAAGGGGATGGGGCCCCTTCTCCCCATCCGCGCGCCAGCCCTTTCCCAAGCAATTCTTTCAGAAGTGCTTGGGAGGCGGCCCGGGCGTAATGGCCTGTCTGCGGTGTCAGAGGCACAAGGCCAAGGTCTATGGACATTGGCTCTTCCTGGCAGACAGGCCAGTTCGCCTCGGCCATTTGGAAATTTCTTTCGGCATTTGCTCTAGAGATTCGCAAGGAAATTAATCGCCACCGCGTTGATAATATCGATGAAAAAGCCGCCGACTAGAGGCACCAGCAGGAACGCACGGTGGGCTGCGCCATATTGCTTGGTTACCGCCGTCATGGTGACGATGGCGGTGGCGGTGGTCCCAAGGGTTATGCCGGTAAATCCAGCAGCGACCACGGACGCTTCGTAGTCTTTCCCCAGTGCCCTGAACACCACAAAGACGGCAAAGAGCGCAGCCATCAGTACCTGGAGCGTGATCACCACGGTAAGGAAGACCACAGCACCCTTCAGTTCCCAGAGCTTCAAGCTCATCAGTGCCATGACGAGAAACATGCCCAGGGCAATGTCTGAAATGAGCGCCAAGCCCTGTTTTTCTCCCGACCACTTGAGATTGGGCAGCAGTCGCCGCCCGACATTGCTGATCACGATCCCGGCGAGAAGACAGAATAGATTATAGCCACCACGATTCCTGCAAGGAACCCTCCGATCACTGGCTCAGGGATGCTGTATTTGCGCAAGATTTCCGAACGATTCAGCGCGACCTTGCCGATGAAGAGCAGGATAATGGCCAGCGTGAACGAGACGAAGCTGTTGATTTCCAATTGTCGCATTTTCTGTATGCTTGATTTACGGCTCGTTATTCAACGCGGAGCGGCGTGGCGGCGGCGATCCTTCAGTGTTGATTTTACCTTAGGAGGCTGTTGAAAAACTCACGCATGCCACGTTGCCGTCAATTTTCGGAAGATCGCAAGGAGCCAAGCGCGGAGCGTAGCCGCAGCGCTACGGGCAAGCTTGGCGACATAGCGAGGGCCGAAAATTGGCGCAACCCGGAGGGCGTGAGCTCTTTGGGGCATCTCTCGGCGTCGCTCCTCAGTTACAGCCCCTTCAGGGGATGCTCCTTCGTCCCTCCACCGATATCTGCCCCAAATAGCTCACGCGTGACATGCGTGGGTTTTTCAACAGTCTCCTAGATCAAAGTCCCGGTAGTCCAGCCGCAAGGGCTGTCCGGCAACGGCAACGGCACCGCTGTAGTCCTTACGAGGCCGGAAAGCGACGAGGTTCCATCTTCCACCATGAATTTTCGCCGCATCGTCCAGTGCAAGTATGCGCAAGGGGCTTAGACCAATCTCGAACTTGGAAAGCTCCAACGCCAGCCCCAGCGATGTGGCCTTCAGGAACGCCTCTTTTGCCGTCCAAAGTTGAAAGAACGCCTCGAGACGAGCCTCTCCGTCCTGCCTGGCAATCTCTGCCTTCTCATGCTCGCAAAAGAACCTCTCTGCGATTTCCATCGCGTGGAATCGAGGATCGTGTTTTTCAATGTCCACCCCGATGGGCCAGTCCCGGCAAACCGCCGCCGCCATGAGACCGCCGGAGTGCGAGAGATTGAACTGGATGTTGGCAGGTGAATTCAGCAGAAAAGGCTTTCCGTAAGCAGAGTACCCGAACTTCAGCCGCTCCGGTTCCATGGACAGGTAGCCTGCAAGGATCGCCCGCAAGGCTCCGCGCCCAGCCGCAAAGCGGCGCTGCAAAACCGGAAAGCGAAAGCGTTCGGAACGCTGCATTTCCTCCTCCGAAAGCATCCCGCGAAGCCTGCAAAGCGCGGGATCGGGCACATCCAGTTCCACGCGCCACACGTGCACGTCCCCGTCTTGAAGATCACTCCCGGGACTGGATTGCTTCCACGGGATCATTGGAAAGCAAAATTGCACTTGCCTCGACGCGGAAGGTCGATTTGTTGACGAAAATGCCATATCGCGTTTGCAAGACCATCGATATCGAAAGCGGCCACATGCTGTCGAAGCATCCCGGCAAGTGCAAATTTCCGCATGGTCATACGCGCAAAGTGGAGTTCGTCCTTGAGGCTGAACATCTCAATCGAAACGAAATGGTGTGCGACTTTTTGGTCGTGAAGGAAGTCATCGGCGATTATCTTGAAGTTTTGGATCATGCGATATGCGTCAATACCGCCGACCCGGCCTACCCGGAATTGCGTGCGCGCTATGGAGACAGGATTATCTCTTTCGAAAATGAGGACCCGACCACAGAGGTCATGGCGCGAGTGATCTTTCAGACGTTCGCCAAAAGACTCATCGATTACTCTGCGAGGCTGGATAAGAGCTACCCCCTCGACGGGAAAGTCAGGCTCGTGTCGGTCAAGGTTTGGGAAACAGCCTCGTCGTGGGCGGAGTATTATTCTCCCTAGGAGACTATTGAAAAATTCCAACAGTCTCCTCGCGCGCTCGCCGCCTGAATCAAACATGAAAGACGTACAAAGCACCGCGGACACCCGTGGCATCGCTATCGATCAGGTCGGCATTACCAATCTTCGCTACCCGATCAGTGTGAAGAGCCGGGGCGGGAGGCCACTGGCCACTGTGGCTGACATTTCGATGTCGGTGCACCTTCCGCATCACTTCAAGGGCACTCACATGAGCCGGTTCCTCGAAGTCCTGGCAAAGCACGAAGGAGAAATTACCCTGCGCAGTTTGCCGGCGATTCTCCATGATCTCAAGAGGCGACTGGTTGCGGAGAGCGCCCACATGGAATTGTCATTCCCGCACTTTATCGACAAGGCCGCGCCGGTCAGCGGCGCCCGTGCGAAGGTGTGCTGTCAGTGCACCTTTTCCATATCCTGCAATGGCAGGAAGGATGATGTGTCGCTGCGCGTCGTGGTGCCTGTCACGACGCTCTGCCCCTGCAGCAAGGAGATAAGCGACTACGGGGCGCACAACCAACGCGGTCATGTCACGATCGAAGTACGCCCGACTATGACGAAGGAAGGCTGGGCTTGGATCTGGATTGAAGAACTCGTCGAGATTGCCGAGAGATCGGCCTCAGCGCCCGTGTACGCCCTGCTCAAGCGCTCTGACGAGCGCCATGTCACCATGCAGGCTCACGATAATCCCGTATTTGTCGAAGACCTCGTGCGTAACGTCGCAGTGCTGTTGAAAGAGGATACGCGAATTGCTGGCTTCACTGTGCAGGCCGTAAACCAGGAGAGCATTCATGCCCACGACGCCTTCGCGCGGGTCATTTGGAAGCGCAGAGCCAGACGCGGGCGATAGCGCGATAGCGGAAGTTTCCAACTTCATCCTTCTTCCTTCTCCCTTTACGTAGCGCCGACCGTCAGGACACCTTCATCCTTCATCCTTCTTCCTTTAGGTAGCGGCCCGCGTCGTAAGTCCGACAAGCTGCTACTTTCAAAAATTTTGCGCAAGGCCGAACGGCCTGGGCGTATCATCTACGTGGGAAAGCATCACAAGGTCATGAGAAAGAGTAGTAGTTTGAAGGCAAAGGTCGTCGACTAGCCAATTGAGCTAGTGGTGCGGTGCGAGAACAACTCGCCGGACGCAGTCAGTCGTATTCATCGAAAACCCGCTCGGGGCCAAGCTGCGTCATACAGGCTTTTTTACAGACACGGACTCTACCCAGATTCCCGTAAAACAACAATATAACCAGTAATAAACCAGAAATGAAAAAATTGAATAATCGTAACTTCGGAACGTATTTCGGCGCACGACAGTGTAGCGTCGCGAATGACCCAAGCTTACCGCTCACACATTTGGCTCGAGGCATTTGCATTGCCACAATTGCAGCCTGCATCGCCTGGGTTCCAAAGGCAGGGGCGATAACGTTCGACGGCACGTCGTCGGGCATCTTTCTTAACCCGGCAGGGGGATCCGGTTTGGTTACAACGGGGAACGGAACCAATTTTCTTACCTGGGGTACAGGCGTCGGCGGGACTTGGCCGAGTTGGCTCTACTTTGGTGGGACGAACTTCGCTGGCGTAGCGCCCGACCAAGCTTTCTGGCTTGGCGGTCTCTCGTATTTCAATGGCACAGTCTTGTCGGGCACCGAGGCCTACTTGGCAGACTTTCGGACCTCCCTCGCATTCACCAATCCGGACGGGCTCACTAGGATTTTTGATTTCAATTTCCAGTTGATTAACACGCCTAACACGGCTGACCCGATAGCGAGTGCCGACTCGGTATTTTTCTCACCCAATCTTCCGACGACGTCCTTTAACGTTGACGGCATCGATTACACTTTAGAATTGGCATTTTGGTCGGTGGACGACTTCAGCAATATGGACCATTTCTCCGTCTTGGAGGGTGAGACGGCCTCAGCAAGCCTTATCGGCAAAATTACCGCCATCAATCCTCCGTCAGTTCCAGATACGGGCTCCACCCTTGCATTGATGGCAATCGCAGTCGTGGGCGTGGGTGGCCTAAGGCAATACTTGACCTGCAAGGCCTGATTGAATTGCATCCGAGACGGCGGAGGTAATCGTCGAGCAGCCATATCCTGAGTCGAATAACCGACACAGGGAAGCGGCTCGACCACTGAGGCCGTCTCGGAGAAGTTTTAGGCGTATGCCGAAATAGCATTTCCGCAAAGATGGCAGCGGGAAGGCCAATGTCCACTGGACATTGGCCTTTGTCTTTTCCTGGAAGGCAGGCTATCTCACATCGGCCGTTAACATTTCTTTGCGGCATTTTCTCTAATCAATAGTCCACGATTGTCGGTACCTGAATTGTGTTGTCTGGCCGCAGCAAAGCATTTCTAAATTCTTCGGTCATGATCGAACAATCCGCAGATGACTCAGATGGACGCAGATCGCAGACCAGGCGACTGAAATCGCGGCATGGGCGGCCGACTCAACAATAGGCCATCTTTAGCCGTCGCTGCAGAATAAGCGGATCGACTGCATCATCAGCTCGATGACCGATACGCCCGAAGTGGAGGCCTTGAGTTTTTCGAACAGTCACGACGGCTCCCACTGCCGCATAGGTGTGACTCTCGTTGTCTCCATCTGTGTCAATCTGCGTCTATCTGTGGCTTCCAAATTGCTGCCCTCTTCTTTGCTGTGGTAAGACAACGAGATCCATATCTTCCATCGGAATGGCGCCAAGAAGAACCTCATCCCCCATGACAACGGCGCCAACGTATGCGATTCGATTCTTGAACCTGGTCTCAATTGGACCCAGCCGTCCTTTAGCCACGGATGGGCACGGATGAAACACGGATCATGATAATTCGAGAAGTCGTTTCCCCATGCACAGCCCCAGCCGTCCTATCCGTGTTTCATCCGTGTTCATCCGTGGCTAAAAATTGATATGCAGTCCGCGGGCGATCGTCATCTGCGGATTCCACACCTTCCGGCGTCAATGACGATACCCTAAAAAAACGTCTTGTGTCGATTGGAACTGTGATGTTGGTGTTTACCCGATCGAGCAAATTCAGCACTCAAGTCCACAAGCGCGGCACGTCCTTACACCAAATTTACCTTAAATGGCCGTCAACACTCCACGTAAGCCAGATTCCGAATCCAGCATTCCCGCTGATCGGCATTCCCGGGCGCAATATCTCAAGAACGTCAATGAATGGGTGAGTCGCCTGCGTTTCGAAGAACCCGGATACAAACCACCTGAGGGATTCTTCACCATGCTGACGACCTACGAATTGTGCATGTTGGAGTCTTACGCACGCGAGCTTTTTACAGGATCCGGGCGCATAATAGACCTCGGCTGCTGGTGTGGAGGCACAACAGCAAGTCTCGCGAGCGGACTTAAGCACAACAAAATCGCACGGGAAAATCGCGTGGTAGAATCTTTCGACGTCTTCAAATGGGAAGCATGGATGGACCCGATCGCGAATCAAATCAATATGCCTTCCCACTACAAGGACGGCGACATATTTGCGGAAGACGTTGAGAGAAGCCTTCACCGCTATCAGGGGCTCTTCAAGTTGACCGCCGCAGACCTTTCGACCTATGTACCCGAGCGCAAAGCGATAGAGTTCCTCTTTGTCGATGCGATGAAAAACTGGCAATTGGCAAACCAGATAACCAGCGAGTATTTCCCCTTGCTTATCCCTGGAAAGTCCATTGTTGTACAGCAGGATTTTGCATTCTATGCCTCGATAATTATGACAAACCACCTCGTGATGTGGTATTTTCAAGACAATTTCGAACCAATTTACCACGTTCCCTGTTCGTGCAGTGTGCTGTTTTACTATAAGGGGGGCATTAGCCCCTCGGCGATTCCCTGTATCGAACCGGCGTTGTTCACTCTTCCGATGATCCACGAGGCAGGCAATTTTGCGTTGTCTGTTGTGGATCCGACCATGCATGCGTACGTGAAAGTTGCGAAAATCTGCTATCTCATCAACCGGAGGTATTTTGAGGCTGCCTTATTGGAACTAGCCAAGCTCGATGGACCGGAGGCGGAACCCCATTTAGAGCAAGCCATACGCGACGAAACTGGGCTGTTAGAGCAGTCTTCGGGAAGCGAGAAGGAGCGGAAGGAGACGGCGGAATTTTCCCAATCCCTGTCTTCGGTTTTGGGTCTCTAGAATAATCGCTTCGCATGGCCACCCAGCTTTTCCAAGCGCTGAAATCTATCACCTAATGTCGCGCGACGGCTCGTTTCCTAACTTAACAGCGGAATGGCGGAAAATACACTTCCGTACTTGAACCTGGGCTGTGGAACGACCTACCACCGAAGGTGGGTTAATATGGATCTTCTTCCCCCGGCTCCGGAGGTGATTAAGCATGATCTTTACGATCCCTTGCCATTTTCCGATGGGACGTTTGAGATCGTCTATCATTCGCATGTTCTCGAGCATTTGCATCGGGGACATGTGCAGGATTTTCTATCGGAATGCCGGCGTGTGCTACAGCCCGAAGGGATCATCCGCGTCGTTGTCCCCGACCTTGAACAGCTTGCTAAGTCGTATCTTGCCCGCCTCGAAGGAGCCTTGGCTGGCGATCCGGCGGATGCCAGACGGTATAATTGGGCCGTGATCGAGTTGTTGGACCAGATGACGCGACAAAGCGCCGACGGCGGCGAGATGTTTATGTATCTCCTGGATGCCGAAGGTCCTGATATTGAATTTGCCGTTGAACGCCTTGGTTTCGAAGTTACAAGCAAGCTTGCGGAGATCAAAGGCTGCAGGCAGAAGGAGGGCTGGTACGAGCAATACCTTATGTGCCGTCGAGAATGGCGAAAGAGGACAACTGCCGAGGAGGTCGGCCGGTACCGGCTTTCCGGCGAAGCGCATCTCTGGATGTATGACCGATACTCGCTGGCTGCGCTTCTCGAGCAGGCGGGATTTCGCAATCCGACTCAACGCGACGCACAGACTTCCGAACTCATGAATTTCCATGAGTTCCACCTGGATGCTAACGAGAAGGGGAAGACCAGAAAGCCGGACTCTCTTTTCATGGAAGCCCATAACTCCGATAGGCGTGATGGCGCGAGACGCAAACTACAGTCGGACGATAAAGTTGTTTACTCAGAGTACCAAGGCGTGTCAAAGTTATAGGTTGTGGATGTACGAGTGGCCAGCTTTCTTGATCGGGAATCGAGCCTCCTTGCGGGGAGAATTTCCGGCTGTGAGCCACAAAAAGGGGGTTCCAGTCACTCTCGGTCCTCACACTGTTCCGGGACACAAAAAATTGGCGCCGCGTGGTTCCATTTTGGATGCTTGGAGCGTCGAAATGTGAAGTGGCGCCAAAGTCGCATAAATAGTCACTTGGGCAATGACTGATTGCATCATCACAGGTGAGATCGTTGGACCTTTTAAGAACGGTGGTATCGGGACGCATTGTTTCAATCTGGCTAAGTATCTTTCTGTCGGTCTCGACAGGGAGGTGAAGATCCTCTATACCGGTGCCATAGAAGTGGAGAGTGTCGAATATTGGCGCGACTTCTTCGATCATGAGTTAGGAGTCGAATTTTGTTGGATCGACCCCGCACGCCTTCAACTGCCTTGGAGCAATGTCGGGTTGACGACGCCGCACGATCAGATGTCTCAGGCCGTGTTTCAGCACCTGACGTCACATCCGTGTGATGTCTGCTATTTTCAGGAAATGCTTGGGTTTGGATTTCGCGCGATACAAGCAAAACGGACTGGTCTGGCCTTCGAGAAGACGGTGTTAACCTGCATGGTACACTCTTCATGGCAGTGGGTATGTGAAGCCATGAAGACTCAGCCGTCTTACGGAATCTATGAAATGCTGCCAAAGTACATGGAGCGGTACTGTGTGCAGCATTGCGACATTCTGCTAAGCCCAAGCCAATACATGTTCGACTGGTGCGAGACGGATATCCCGTCACTACCCGCGCGGAGGTATTTGCTTCCTTACCTGTGTGAAATGGGTCTCGAGCACATTGGCCATGAGCCGGCAAAAGACAAAGTCATTTTTTTTGGAAGGCTCGAAGCGCGGAAGGGACTGGTGCTCTTTCTGGAAGCGCTCGCCATCCTTGCCCGGCGGCGGGGTAAAGACCGACCGCCCGTGGACGTCTTCTTTCTCGGGAAGGACGGGTATACCGTGGATGGCGGCTCGCCTGTGACAATAGACCGCTATCGCACGATCCTGGGAGGCTACGTGACACTACATGTCATCAACAATCTCGGCCAGCAAGAGGCCATCGCGTATCTAAAGAAAAACCGCGATGCGATCGTCGCTTGTCCGTCACTGATCGACAATTCGCCCCATACGATCATCGAATGCCTTGAAATGGGGCTAAACGTAATTGCCTGCAAGTCGGGAGGAATACCGGAACTTTTCGCCAACGACGATCGGCTGGCTGAGCCCAATGCGGACAGCCTCGCGAATCTGCTCGAGCGGGCTCTTGACCATCAGTTGCGACCGGTCGCAAAGCGCTATGGTCCGGAGCGTTCGCGTGCGGAGTGGCAGAGTTTCATTGAAATGCTCGATCGTGAGCTGCCGGCGCTAACCGGTGGCTCTTTTCCCACAGCGACGGAGGCAAGAGGACTTTCGGTCTTGCTGGGGGACGCCTCGGTAAACCCCACATACGATCTGGCTGTCGAAGCGCTCGGGGCGCAAACGCTCAGCGAATTTCGCCTCTGCACCATCGGCACGGAAACGTCGACGGAATTTGCAACAGAGATCGCGGGAAGCGAAACGCTTATCGTCGTGCCGCCGCATACGATTCCTGACCGACGCATGGTCGAGGGACTTCTGACCGCTTTGCAGGCCTCTGGATGCCAAATGGTAACCGCGTGGTCATGCCTGGAGCCGCGCGACAAGAATCCCGGGACAGATCGGCCACTCTTCTACGCGCCTTTCGGCCCCTGCTTTGAGGCCAGCCTTCACGCAAATCTTCTTGGCATCGGCCCGCTTGCGATCCGCATGACGAGCACCGCGGATTTCGACGCCTTGGCGAATTACGCGCGACGTTCGGACGTCGCATGGTCTACGCTGCTGCGACTGGCAGTTAACCAGCACGAAATGGATGTGATGCCGGCGATCCTCTCGAGTGCTGATATGGAAACTGCGGAACTCGTTGCCAGCCGGTGCAATTACGACGAACACGTCGCAGCCATCGCCGAGCTCGCGCAGGGTCTTCCCCGCTGGGTGAGTCGCGTCTTGATCAATGCCTCGGCCTCGGAGCTGCAGGTCCAGGACCTCACACAAGAATCCGAGCGCCTAAGGCGCCGCATCGCAACGCTGAAGAGCGAAGTTGATCTAATTCATAAGGCGCCAAATAGTGGCTTTGGAGATGTTCCACACCTGAAACTTCCCTATGGCAACGGAACTATATTATCGCGATTGCACTCCTCCATCAATGCAATGGCGTGGGTTCTCGCGGAAAAGAATTTTGCCCGCACGATCGTAAGCAAGACGAGGCAACTTTTTTTCCCGGCCGGACCGATTAGCTTCGACCCACGCAGCGCGGAAGATCACACTGTCCGGGCCTTGGGGCTGGATAGCGATGGCTGGGCGCGTCAGCGCGTCAGTCTGGAGGTGCCGCCTACCATAGGTGTTTGCCGGCTGCGCATCTCGGGGGAATTTCCGGCTTGGCTGGGCATCTCATCGAATACGGTCGAATTTAGCGTAAACTCCGCGTTCGTGCAAAAGCTGCACATCGTACCCGGAGACCTCTCCCTCACCATCAAGATTCCCAACACCGAAGGTTCGAAGATAATCACCTTCGTTTGTTGGAGCGCTGCGCTCCTGCCTGCGCCAGACACGCGCAATGTGGCCTTCTGCATCAAGAAAATCGACCTGTTTAGCAAATGAAGGCCGAGAACCTCGCGAAATCAACTCTGCGATGGGCGAAATTCTGGGAGAAACTCGGCAAGACGCTTCACAACGCTCCATTCTGTCCAAAGATCACAATTTCTGAGATCTTTCCCTCAATCGAGGACGAATTTGCTCCTTACAAAGAGTTCTTTAGGGGCAACATCCTTAACGCCGGCGCGGGAAATCGCGACATTGGTCACTTGGTGGTAGGCACCCTCTTCAATCAAGATATTCCGGAGGGCTTGCACAACGCGAACATCCATATCTACTCGCCTCTGCACGAGATCCCTAAACCGGACGGATTTTTCGACACAATTATCTGCAACGCTGTCATGGAGCATGTGCGCAACCCGCACGAAGTAATGGATGAGTTCGCTCGTGTCTGTAAGGCTGGCGGCCACCTTTATCTTGGCATCCCATTCATGCAGCCAGAACACAAAGATCCGACGGATTTCCAGCGCTACACGCAGGACGGGATCTGCGAACTGGTAAATAAGCACGGTTTCGACGTCGTCAAGGTCGAAGGAGTTCACTCGGTGTACACGTCAATGGCGTGGTTCTGTCACGACTGGCTCAACTCGAAACAGACAGTC
>JAXIPG010000206.1:0-13838 GCA_045403045.1 Terrimicrobiaceae bacterium | reverse complement strand
CCGCCTTGCAGAAGCACCTGCACACCGCCTTCGGCAGCCAGTTCATCGAGCTTCTGGTCAATCTGCTCGAGACTCAGAACGTAATGATCGGCATCCTTCTCCGTTCGGTAAAACGCACAGAACTTGCAATAGACATTGCAGACATTGGTGTAATTCACGTTACGATCAACAATGTAGGTCACGATCTCGCCGCCGCGCCCATCGTATGCATCGTCCTTGGCGGCTTGGCGGCGGTAATCCGCAAGCGCTCCAAGCTCCTGCAAGGGCAGCCGATACAGCGCGCGGGCATCCTCCTGAGAAATTCGCGCGCCATCGAGCACGCGGTTCACCACATCGTTTTCCTCCAAAGCCGCTGGCATTTCCTGAATCTTTACACTCGAAACGCTTCTTGTCCATAGCAGCCTGTCGGACTTGAAATCGCGACGACTGTCTTGCCCAGCGGCGACCTAAGGGCACGCTCCGCGTCGACAGGCTGCTTGATCAAAGTTTTCCAAGATATCCGCCGGCGCGGCCGGGACCTGGCTTCCGAGAAGGTAACGGAGAGCGCCACGAGCCCTGCCATTGGTGAGCTTCTTGGGCGGTTTCCGCTGTCCGGATTGCTCGTCGCGCCCCCTTTTAAGCGTCGCGAGTAGGAAAAGTCGGGCTATCATCGGGGATGGCCGACGAATCAGGACTTGAAGAATCGTGGTTCACCAATCGTGACATTCGGCTGCACGCCGTGGCTGCCGGTCCTCAGGACGGGCCGGTAGTCATCCTGTTGCATGGTTTTCCCGAGTTCTGGTATGGCTGGCACAATCAGATAGCTCCGCTCGCGGATTCAGGCTTTCGCGTGATCGCTCCCGACCAACGCGGCTACAACACAAGCAGCAAGCCTCCCGGAATTCCCGCTTACAAAGTGCGGCAACTCACTTCGGACGTGATCGCCATTGTTGACCAGCTCGGCAAAGATCGTGTGCACGTGGTGGGCCACGATTGGGGAGCGGTGATAGCGTGGAGCGTGGCTATGCAGCATCCGGACCGTGTAATTCGTCTTGCCGTTCTTAACGTGCCGCACCCGGCGGTCTTGCAGCACAATATCCGCACCAACCCGCGCCAGTGGCTGAAGAGCTGGTACGCGCTGTTCTTTCAGATCCCATGGCTGCCTGAGTTTCTGATCTCGGCGAATGACTTCTGGCTGGGCAAGCGGTCGCTCGTCCTCACCAGCCGTCCGGGCGCGTTCGCAGCCGAAGATCTCGCGCGCCACGCCGAAGCATGGTCGCATTCGGGAGCCATGACTGCGATGGTTAACTGGTATCGTGCGTTCTTCTGGTACGCGCCGAAGTTCGCCGATCCGCAAGTGCGTGTGCCCACTCGCATTCTCTGGGGTAAAAAGGACGTTTTCCTCCTCGCCGAAGAGGCGCAAGAGAGCTTGCAGTATTGCGCCGACGGCAAGGTGACATACTTCCCCGACGCCACCCACTGGTTGCAACACGAGGAACCCGAGCGGGTGAATGAGTTGTTGATTGAGTTCTTTTTACAAGCGTGACTAGTTGTGAGGCTTTCAGTTCTCTTTGACGGAGGATTCGAGAGCCTCCTGGGCCTGGGCAACCGAGGATTCGATTTCGATCTTGGAGCCCACGACGGGAGCGATTTTTTCCAAGCTGGGAACGCTGGTGGGATCCGTGGCAGCGACGACGACGGAAGGTTTCTGGTATGGGATCTGGTTGGTGACGGCTTGCTTGTAGCGATTGACGCCGTCGAGGATGCACTCGGCGATGCGCTGACGGTATTCGGCCGTGGCGACTAGCCCTGCGTCCGGCGTTCCGCTCATGAAGCCGCCCTCGATGAGAATAGCGGGGATGGTGGTATTTCGAACGACGACAAAGCGGGCGCGTTTCACACCACGGTCGATCAAACCCAGGTTACGGACCAACGCAGCGTGCACGGTGGTCGCCAGGGCGATGTTCGCCGGATCGTGTTTGTGACCAGGGTGCTGGACATAATCGCTGTAGCTTAGATTCTCCTCGTCCATTGATGGCACGCCGCGCGGAGCAAGACAGTAGGTTTCCAGGCCGGAAGCGCCTCTGTTATTGCTCTTATTGAAATGGACGCTGACGAAGACGGCGTTGGCATGGCGGTTGGCGAACGCGGCCCGCTTTTCCAGCGGGATGAGCACATCGGCGAGGCGCGTGCAGCGAACTTGATAGCCGCTTTCCTGGAGAAGCTTCTTTGCTCGCAATACCACATCAAGCGCGGCGTCCTTCTCCTTGCCGAAAGGTCCGGTTGCTCCGCTGTCGATGCCGCCGTGGCCGGCATCGAGAATCACCGTATGCACGGTGCCGGAATTCTTGATCTTCTGCGGCCGCAGGATGGGCTCGATAATCTTCACGACGTCCATCGCCGAGATGAGCGTGCGTCCGTCCTTTGAAACGATTGGAAAGCAGAGCACGTATTTGACGCCATTAATGTATACGTCGCGTCCGCCATTGGTGCCCTCGAAGCTCCGGCCCGGCGCGGCGAGGCGAAATCGCTCTCCGATTGCGACGGGCAGATTCATCTTATAGAAGGTCGCGACATTCTCGATGGGGACGTAACGCCGGTTGTCGCAAATCACAACGTTCCAGTCTGCTTTGGACACAGACGTCCAAATGAACAGGATGAAGCTTATCAGGACATATCGCACGATGGCTGCAAGTTGGTGTGGTTTTTTGGCGCTGCAAGCGGAATTTATGCCAGAAGCCGGTTGAACGTGGGGCATTTTTGCGCAGAATCGACGCTCCATGTCGGAACTTGCGAAATCCTACGAACCCCAAGCGGTTGAAGAGAAATGGTATGCCTGGTGGTTGGAACACGAGCACTTTTTCGCCGACCCGGCTTCGCCCAAGCCCGCGTACTCGCTTGTCATTCCTCCGCCCAATGTCACCGGCGTTCTCACACTTGGCCACGTTCTTAACAACACCATCCAGGACATCCTTGCCCGGCGCGCTCGCATGACAGGCCACGAGGTGCTCTGGCTTCCTGGCACGGACCATGCCGGCATCGCCACGCAGACGGTGGTCGAACGCAAGATTCGCAGGGAGGAGAAAAGGACGCGACATGATCTGGGACGCGAGGAGTTCTTGAAGCGCGTGTGGGAGTGGAAGGAAAAGCACGGCGGAATAATCATCGCGCAGCTCAAGAAACTCGGTTGTTCCTGCGATTGGAGCCGCGAACGGTTCACGATGGACGAGGCGTACGCGCACAGAGTGCAGGAAGTCTTCGTCGATCTCTACGGGAAGGGACTGATTTATCGCGGCAAAAGGATGGTCAATTGGTGCCCGGTCTCGCTCACAGCGTTGAGCGACGAGGAGGTGATCTCGAAGCCGCAAAAGGGATATCTCTACCATTTCAAGGTCGAGGTCATCGATGAGCCGGGAACGTTTTTGGAGATCGCGACGACGCGCCCCGAAACGATCATGGGCGACACGGCGGTGGCAGTAAACCCGCGCGACCCGCGTTACCTGCACCTCATCGGGAAAGAGGTGCGGCGCCCGCTCCCAATCGAAAATCAAGCGACGTTGCCGATTATTGGCGACGAGGCTGTGGATTTCGAGTTCGGCACTGGCGTGCTCAAGGTCACCCCGGCGCACGACAAGGCAGACTACGAAATCGGTCTTCGGCACGGGCTCCCGGTCCTGGACATCATGAATCCCGACGGAACACTGAACGAGTTCGCCGGCGAGGACTTCGCGGGTCTTGACCGCTTCGAGGCACGGGTTGAAGCCGTTGAGAAGCTGCGCGAATTGGCCGTCCTCGTAAAGGAGGAGCCTTACGAAAACATTGTCGGCTTTAGCGAACGAGCTGATGTGCCAATTGAACCGCGCCTCTCCGAACAGTGGTTCTTAAAGTATCCAAAGACCGCCGAAGCTCGCGCGGTCGTCCGCGATGGACTCATCCGATTTTTTCCAGAGCGCTGGGAGAAGGTCTATGATCATTGGCTGGAAAATATTCAGGACTGGTGCATATCGCGCCAGCTCTGGTGGGGGCACCGGATTCCGGTATGGTACAAGCAAGAGTCCATCTTGCCGTCCGGGGGAGGAAGCGAGCGGAATGCCACCACTCTCTGCCAGATTGAATCTCCGGGCGAGGGCTGGGTTCAGGATCCTGATGTACTGGACACATGGTTCTCGTCCTGGCTCTGGGCGCATGAAACGATGGATGGACCCACCCGGAAGAAGTTCTATCCCACGAGCGCGCTGGTGACCGGGCCCGATATCATCTTTTTCTGGGTCGCGCGGATGATCATGGCCGGGCTGGAGTACATGCATGAAGTGCCCTTCCGGCATGTGTATTTCACGGGAATCATCCGTGACAAACAGGGACGAAAAATGTCCAAAAGCCTGGGCAACTCGCCGGATCCGCTCGACTTGATTGCAAAATACGGAGCAGACGGTCTGCGCTTCGGTCTCATGCGCATCGCCCCGCAGGGCCAGGACATTCGCTTTGATGAACAGCAGATCGTGGAGGGCCGGAATTTCTGCAACAAGCTTTGGAACGCGTGCCGGTTCCGCCTCTTACAGGGCTCTGTCGATGCCGCGGCTGATCCCTCTCGCCATGCGCTATCCATCTTCGCAAAGGACTTGCTGGCCAAGCTCCACGACACGATTTCCCGAATCGAAACCGGATACGCCCACTACCGCTTCAGCGAGATCGCTCAGGCGCTCTACGATTTTGTGTGGGCCGAATTTTGCGACCGGTTCATCGAAGTGGCGAAGGCGGATTTTGGCAATCCCGTACGGAAGGCCGGCACGCTTGCGACGATCGACTACTCGTTGAGGCGTGTTCTCCTTCTGTTGCATTCCTTCACTCCCTTCGTCACAGAAGAGCTCTGGCACGGTCTCGGATTTGGCTCTGGCAGCATTCAATTTGCAGACTGGTTGCAGGCTGAGCAGACCTCACCAGAACCGAAAGCGGAGTCCGTATTTCGCGCGGTGACTCTGGCCCGCACTCTGCGTGCAAACTACAACCTTCCCTCGAACAGGCGCCTGCGCTGGCTTGTGCAGACGCAGGATGATTGGGTGAAGGCCGAGTTAGCGGTTCTTGGCGTGCTCCTGAATGCGGAATCCATCGAGTCGGTCGATGTGCAGCCAGCCGGCGCCGCGGCTTGTCCAACGGAAATTGGCGTGATATTCCTGCCGCTTGGAGGCGTTGTCGATCCCGCGACCGAGCGGAAGCGACTGGAAAGCGAGATGGCCAAAGTGCAGGCGGAAATGGACAAGGTTAAACGCAAGCTTGCCTCAGAGTCCTTTGTTCGTAATGCGCCACCGGAGGTCGTCTCGGATCACCGGCGCCGGCTCGAAACGTGGTCAGCGCGGTGGGAAGCTCTTTGCGGAGCTCGCGACGCCCTGGGGTAGGGCAAATGCGCTCCTCGCGCAGCCCGTAGCGGAAGAATCCCTTTTCGCTGATTCAAGATCGTATCTCCAACGGCGAGTCCGAAAGGGTGGAGATAGCGAAGCTCACCACTACCGAAGACTTGCATTGTCCCTCTGTCGCGAACATCATCAGCTCGCTCTCTAGAAGTTACTACCATGTCCGATCATCTCTTTACCTTTATTCTTGCGGGGGGAAGCGGCGAACGATTCTGGCCGCTTAGCCGTTCCAAGACACCCAAACACCTGCTTCGTCTTCTCAGTGACAAGACGCTTTTGGAAACAACCGTTCGTCGCGTGGAGAATCTCGTGTCGTGGGACCGCGTCTTCGTCCTCACAAATGCAGCCCAGGCGGAGGCGATCCGCAAGGAACTTCCCTTCCTGCCACCCGAGAACGTCGTCGCGGAGCCGGAAAAGCGCGACACCGCTCCGGCGTGCGCGCTGGCTGTCGGTTTTGCCCGAGCTCGCGATATGGAAGCGATATGTGCGCTGCTTCCTGCCGACGCCGTCATTCACAACATTCCGGTTTTTCAGCGACAGTTGATCGAGGCGGCAGAAGTTGCCGGAAAGCGCGATGCATTGATCACCTTTGCGATCCCTCCCACGTACCCGGCAACCGGTTTTGGATACCTTCAGCTCGGCGAAGGTCACGACTCGGTTCATCGCGTCATTCGCTTTATCGAAAAGCCCGATCTTGGCGCTGCCGAGACCTATTGTCAGAGCGGACAACACGCCTGGAACGCAGGCATGTTTATCTGGCGAGCCGAAATCTTTCTGCGTGAAGCCGAACGGCTGGCACCGCCGCTCGGCGAGTTCATTCGCGACTTTCCCGCGGGCGAGGCAACCGCCTATCTCGCCGAACGCTTCCCGAAACTTCCAAAGATTTCGGTGGACTATGCGATTATGGAACAGGCCTCGGAGGTGCTGGCATTCAAGGCGGCATTCGATTGGGATGATGTCGGCTCGTGGACCGCGCTTCCTGAGCACCTCGGGCGCGATGAAGATGGAAATACTTTGCGCGGTGAGGTCGTAAAGCACGACTCCCGCAACAATGTCGTTCTCAGCAATGGAAGGCTGATCGCCCTCTGTGGAGTCGAAAACCTGATCGTCATCGAGACTGCGGACGCCTTGCTTGTCTGCCATCGTGACGCTGCACAGGATATAAAGAAGCTGCAGCCGCTCCTGCCACCGAACGTTCGCTGAAAGAAGGCTTTGCTCGAACGCCTCCCACGTTGATTTCCCGGTCGGTTCGGCTAAGCTGCCTTCCGTGCAATACCGCAAGCTTGGCAAATCCGATCTGCACGTTTCCGTTATCGGCCTCGGAACGATGTCCTGGCCGGGGTGCAACTATGGGCAGAGCGGCTATGTGCCGGCGCCGGATGACTTCAACGCTACGCGCGACATGGTCCAAACCGCGCTCGATGCCGGTATTAATCTCTTCGACACGGCTGAAGGCTATGGCCGCGGACTGGCCGAGGAAATCTTGGGGCAGACGTTGGAGGAACTCGGGTGCCGCGAAAAGGCGATCATTGTCACCAAGGTTGGCCCTCTCTTTGGAGATGAGCAGACCAATGGCCGAACATGCAACCTCTCCGCAGAGCATATCGCCGAACGTTGCGAATTGAGCCTCAAGCGACTGCGCACCGATCACATTGACCTGTATCTCGCTCACTGGCCCGATCCGCTGACGCCCGTCGAAGAAACCATGCAAGCCGCAAACAAGCTGAAACAGCAGGGCAAAATCCGCTGGTTCGGCGTCAGCAACTTTCCCAACGATCTGCTGGGTGCTGGGCTGCGGCACGGCGTGGTTGCGGCCAATGAACTCCCGTACAGTCTGGCGGATCGCACCCTTGATGCGGACAAACGTCCGTTCTGTGTCGAAAACCAAGTTGGCATCATGGCGTATTCCCCGCTCGGGAAGGGCGTGCTGAGCGGGAAGTATGACGCGAAACATCTACCTCCGGCAGACGACTATCGGCATCACCGCAAATATTTTGCAAAGGAAAACCTTCCGCATTACCTGGCATTGGCGGAGCGTTTACGCGAGCTCGCACCGCAATTCTCCTGCACCCCCGCTCAACTCGCCCTGGCTTGGGTCCTCGTCCAGCCAGGGATTACGGTCGTCCTCCCCGGCGCGAAATCCCCCGACCAAATCCGCGCCAACGCAGGAGCAAGCGAAGTTTCCCTCACGGACGACGTGATCGCGGGACTCGATGAGTTGTCGGGAAGCTGAGTCGGTTTGCTCTAGCAGCCTGTCGGACTTCGAATGAAGCCGAAGTTTGAAGCATGAGAAATCGTCGAAAAAATGAACCCGCCCTTTCAGACAGGCTGCTGGAAACCCGCTTCGCGGAGAAAAAACACGGATTTTGGGTCTTTATTCGGCACGAAGTGCCGATTTTAGCAGGATGTGGGGCGGTTGGCCCTCTTTGCACGGTGGGTTTTCGCGGAGAAATTCCACTCTGCTAGGCGCTCGCGGAATGCGACGCGGCGCGTTCCGGATCGGTCAGCGGCGGCGACAAGACTTCCCCCTTTTCTGAGGATTGGATCGCTGTTTCTAAGACGGCCATTACAGCAATTGCCTGCCCCGTTGTGACGGGATTGGGCGCCTGATTGCGTAGGGCATCTCGAATCCCGAAATAGTATTGGCGGTGGTCTCCTTTGGGCACGGGCAGTTCGAGCGTTTCATTGTCGGAGCCACTGTAGAAAATTCCCGGACGAGGATCCTCGCCCCAGCCCGTGTGTCCAGGAACAACGCCTCGAATGAGCTGTTCTTCTTGCACATCCAAACCATATTTCAGCCAACTGCCGCGGGTTCCGTGGATCGCCATGCGAGGAATGCCTCCCGCCACCATCAACGAACCATGTAGGATGGCTTGAAGCCGCCCATAGTCGAGCAGCACGTGAAACCAGTCGTCTGTCTGCGCCTGAGGGCGCTGCCTTACCAGGCTCGCACTCACCTTTTCGGGCAATCCAAACAGCTGCAGGGCCTGGTCGACCAAATGAGGTCCAAGATCGTACCACAAGCCCGCTCCTGGACCGGCGACTTCACGCCACCGTTTTCGGACCTCGGGGCGGAAGCGATCGATGTGTGATTCGAAGTGCAGGACCTCGCCGAGGCGTCCCTCCTCAATCATGGCCCGCGCCCCAAGGAACTCGCTATCCCATCGCCGGTTTTGGAAGACAGAGAGAAGTCGCTGCTTTGCCCGCGACAGTTCGCCCAGTCTGCGTGCTTCCGCCAGTGTGAGGGTAAACGGCTTGTCCACAATCACATTCTTTCCCGCGCTCAGCGCAGCCGTCGCAAGGGGCACATGAGTTTCATTTGGGCTAGCGATGACGACCAAGTCCACATCAGCATGCGTGGCCGCCTCCTCAGGATTACCCAGAACCTGCGCTCCAGGCAGAATGTCCCGCACCGTTTCGGGGTGGCGAGAGCTGACCACGGTCAGTTCAAGACCAGGAACGGATTGGATCAAGGGAGCGTGAAAAGTTTTACCAACAAAGCCAAAGCCGATTAGGGCAACGCATATAGGGTTAGTCCGCACGACCATAGCAATAGTACGTGGCCCGGTATGCCACACCGACCTTGGTCCCCACACGTATGGGAGCCTCGGCAGGGGCCTTCCCGCCTTTGGTGTTGACCCGCTGAATATACACCACCTGGTTGAAGGTTCCCTGCTTGTCCCCCTCCGCCTGTACCTTGATGAGCAGCCAGGGAATGTCTTCCTGTGCGTTCGGCGCCGCAGCCATCTGCACCGCCTGTCCTTTGTCCCGTGTCACCTTGCTCCCATCCATCGCTTCCCAAGAGGGTCCTTCATAGTGGGAGCCCAACTTCTTTCCCTCACTACTGAATAAGTCCGCCAGAGGTGCCTCAAGAGCCCATTCCAGTTTCCCGTCTTTGCCCTCGACGCTCTTGTAGATCTGCACCCCTTTCGCCTCGGCCCTGACGAGGAGCTTGTGACCGGGGGGCACCCGCAACTCTGACGGCACTTCCGGCTCGCTCTGCTGCTCCTCGGCTGCTACGGGGTGAACCGCTACGAGGAGTAGAAGAATGCCAGTCAGGGCAACAGACGCAAAACTGTGACGCATGACATTTTGCCTCTCAACGGGATGAGGATTCTTTAGCCTAACATTTTGTAGGGGGACTAAAGTTGATTATATCGAGAGTCGTCAAGAGTAATGTTTTCCATCGATAGACGTTCGCTTCCAGCTGCTCCAAGAGAAGTTCCGCTCCGTTCTTCGTAAGATTCGTGCCCATCGATTCGATGACGGCTGTTGCCGTAAGAGTGCGCAACCCGCGGCCGATGTCGATTTTTGACCGTATTCCCTCTATTTGGTCGATACATTTGGGAGGTCCGAACCCTCAGTCGACTTCCGCGAACTCACCGCGAAATCCTTCCACAGCAAACGTAACAATCGGCTCTGCCTTTCCCTTCACATGTTCCGGCGGAAGTTCGCGCACCTGGAAACGGCCATCGAGTGCGGGACGAACATCGGCACTGATCAGGATATCGACTCCGTGTTTGCGCGTCAGGCTTTCGATTCGTGCTGCCGTATTCACGACATCCCCGATGACAGTATACTCCAGATTCTCCGTCGAGCCGACGACGCCTGCCACTACCGTTCCCTTGTGGACGCCGATCCGCACATCGAGAGACGGCAGACCTTGACGCACCAGCTCTTCGTTGTATTTCCTGACAGCCTCCCGCATGGAAAGCGCCGCAATCACCGCGTCAAGCGATTGCCATGCGTTGTTCTCCGGAGCGCCGAAAATCGCCATGATACCATCCCCGAGGAACTTGGCGATGTGACCTCCGTGGTGGGTCACGGCGGTGCATGTTGCCTCGAAGTAGCCATTGAGAATGCACACAAGAGTTTCCGGATCCACCGTTTCGCTCATGGCAGTAAATTCAACAATATCCGCGAAGAGGACCGTCACCTCACGCGTTTCGCCGGATGTTGAAACCCCGCGCTTGATCACTTCTTCCACCACGCGTTGCGGTGCGAACTGGTGAAAAGCCTGCTGCAAATTCTGGAGGTCCAGAGTGGACTTCTCGCGTGCAATTGTGAGCAACTCGGCTCTCTTCCGGAGACGGCAGAGCGAAATAATGAGCACCGCGTTGGCGAAGATCGAAGCTGCGGCAACTCCGATCCAGCGTGTCGTTGCCGTTAACACTGGTGAAGCAAGATACTCATCCGCACCAGGCCATTGGCGTAGGAAACCAGGCCGACGATCTCGAGCAGGATTTCCCGTTCGAGACCTGCCGCGAAGTTCTGCGCGAGTTGCTGAACACGGCGGGTCTGATAGCGGACCGTTTCACGAGCAAACCGCAAGACCTTCAGCTCAAAGGGCTCGAGCTTCCCGGAATTCAGGTACGCCATGACTTGCTCGATCTCGGCATCTGTCCAGCCCTCGTGTCGTAATGCCTCGGCGGCCTCCGCTTCGCAAGCCGCACAACCCAGACCCCGCGCCACCACACCAAAGACAAGCGCTTTGACACGCTTGGAGGTGATGCCGGATTCCCACGCCCCACTGAGGACGGTAGCCAGCGCCGCACCGGCAGGAGAGCCTTCGAACGCCTTCACAATTCCCGCACCCGGACCCGCATAGGCAGGCGGAAGGTCCGGAATGCGAATCGGAGAAAGTGACGCTCGAAACTCCTTCCGCGTGAAGGGCCGTTTCAATTTCCTGAACCAATTAGCCTCCACTTCCTCCAACGGGTCGGGTGGCAAGGCGAGCAGGGTCGCCAGCCTGTTGCCGCTGGCGTTGTTCGCGGCAAGATAAGCGATCTCGGCAATCTCGATCGGAGAATAGCCGGCAGCCTTCAGTTCCTGCAGATCGGCTTCCGACGGGCGGGGCGCAGAACGCGAAACCTTCCGTGCAAATTCCAATGCCGTCCTCTCTTTGTTCGGCAATTCGTTCACGGCGAGACTCTCTTCGAGCTTCCGGATCACTCGCTCGGAGTAGCCCATGATTTTGAGCATACTCCGAAAGGCCCCGTAGCAATGCCGGCAGGAGCTGTCCATCGCGACCACGAGGCTGATTAGTGCTCCCAGATCCACCGGCACATTGGGCGTGACGCGCGACTGCATCAATTCGTCGGCTTGCAGCATCCAACGCACCGGAGTGAGATACTTGGCGATATTCGACGTGAACCCGAGCCGCTTTGTGGATTCCCTTTCCCAGATTGGATCTGGCATCGGGGGCAGTAGCGGAACATCACACCAATCAATCTGGTCGAGCGAGTAAGCCATGTGACCCGTATTCATTTAACAGCCAGGCACGCTTCGGGTCCAGCCAACGTTACTTCGGCGCTTGCGATTGCGCAGGATCTTAGGATAACATCCGCGATCCCGTCGCCCTCATAACTCATGGCAACCATTCTTCGTACCCGCCCGAAGTTCATGGTCTCGGCGATTCCCTTGCCCAAGGGATGCCGCTCGCTCTCCATCAAAGCCGATTACTGCGCTCAATCGTGGGCGCTCGTATCGCCGCCGCGCAGAAATGGGAATTCATCACCCCGGACTTTCCTCGCGAAGTGCTCTAAACTGCGCTTCACTTTGCAGATGCAGCCAGGGATGCAGCCTTCTTTGCCGCTGCATCCGCGTCTACTAACCTTGGAGCCAAGCACCCGGTGAACGAATTGACCCAAAGGAAAGTACACCGTGGGTTCTTGGTTTGTCGCACGCTCGAGCAAGGCTTACGCTCACGGTAATGGAAGCGGACGGCAACGATGAGATCAGGGTCGTGATTTACGGATGTCGCGGCTCAATTCCGGTCAGCGGACCTGACTTCGACGAATTCGGCGGGAGCACCAGCTGCATCCTCATCACTTCGGACGACTCTATAAATGTCAGCATTATCGATGCCGGCACAGGAATAAGGCGCCTCGGTCAGGAGATCATGAAGGACGAGATTCTTCGGGAGAAACCCATTGTCATTGCATTCACGCACTTCCACTGGGATCATATTCAAGGACTGCCCTTTTTTGAACCGGCCTACGTCAAAGGAAAGAAGATTTCGCTCCTTGCACTGGGTCGCGAGCGCCCTATCGCAGACCTGGAGCGCGTCTTCTCAGTGCCCATGCAGCGCGAATATTTCCCCGTGCAACTGTGCGATATGGGAGCTAATTTTGAGTTCCTGCTCCCCGACGCGAACATACATCTCTTTCCGAAGGCCATCGTGACCGCCCGAAAACATCAGCATCCCGGTAGCGCCTACAGCTATCGGATCGTCAGGGGCAAGAAATCGATCGTGGTTTGCATCGATATTGAGCACGGCGAAAATCTGGACCCTGCCACGGTCGAATTCTGCCGCGGGGCCGATCTCCTGCTCCATGATGCACAGTTCACCCCGGAGGAGCTGGCCAACCACCGCGGTTGGGGCCATTCCAGCTACGAGCAGGCCGTCGAGTGCGCGCGGCTTGCCGGAGTCAAGAAACTGGTCTTGACCCACCATGATCCAAACCACAATGACGCCTTTCTTGCCAAAGTCGAGAAACGCTGCCAAGAGCTTTTCCCGAACTGTGTTCTCGCCCGGGAGAATATGATGGTCGTCGTCTGATACGGCCCTAGAGCAAATGCCGAAAGAAATTTCCAAATGTCGAGGCGCTGCCACCATTTCGGCATTTGCTCTAAGCGCTCTCGGAGGATTCAAATGGCAGCCGCACGCTAAATCGTGTGCCGTCCGGACCTGTGCTGAATTCGATTTTTCCGCGATGCCGCTCAGTGACGATGCGATGGCTGATGACTAAGCCAAGTCCCGTACCCGAGCCGCCCTTGGTGGTAAAGAAGGGCACTAAAAAAATATGCGGCTGCGCCTCAGGCGGAATGCCGCTGCCGTTGTCGGCAATCTCGACGAGAAAAAATTCGCCGTCGCGGCGCGTGCGGATATCGATGCGACCCGTGCCGCCCACGGCATAAATGGCATTGTCAATGAGGTTTGTCCAAACTTGGTTCAACTCGCCCCCGTAGGCGCAGAGCCGCGGAAGTGTGCGGTCAAAATCGCGCGTAACCGTAACGTTCTTTAGCTTATGGCCAAGGATGATCAACGTGTTCTCGATGCCCTCATGCACTTCGATTTCCTGCCACGGGGCCTGGTCCATGAACGAATACGACTTCACCGCCTGCACCAACTCTGAGATGCGTTCGGTGCTGTGCGTGATCGACTTGAGCAAATCGCGCGTGGTGACCTCCGCCACCAGCCAGCGTATTGCGTTTTCAAGATCTTGCGCCGGGACCGTCTGCTTCAAAATATCCAGCACTTCCTGATCGATGCGGGCGCTCACCAATACGGGCGCGAGGTCCCAGGCATCCGCGATATTCTGCGTGTCCAGCCAGCATTCGATCGCTTCCTCGCGGTCGCTTTGCTCGAGCGGATTCAGTTTTGGCTGGGTTTCGGTGCAATGCACGGCCTCCTTGGAAGTCGCGACCAGTTGCTTCCACTGCTCCACG
>JAXIPG010000067.1:0-12820 GCA_045403045.1 Terrimicrobiaceae bacterium | reverse complement strand
AGCGGGGAGTGGAAACGGAGCGGCTCACTAGCCGCAACCGCGCCACTCCTCGACTCCACCACTCGGGTGGTTCAGATTGCGTAATGCTTTGGTCGCCAGGGGGTGAGGACGACCAAGGCATATCCAGGGTGATATGGTGCGGAAGGATAAATCCGCTGGCGGCCAAATGATTAGCAAGATGGGCCGCCAGAGTGTGAGATATGCGGGCTAGACTTGGGCTAGACTAGAGCATCACTTCATCAACAGCGCCGCGCGAGCGCGCTTGATCTCGCGGGTGATCTTCCGGTGGAGGCGGGCGGACATGCCGGTGACGCGGCGCGGAACGATTTTCCCACTCTCGGTAACGAAGCGCTTGAGAAGCTCGGGATTCTTATAGTCGATCGCCTCTTCGGCAATGTCCGTGCGGCGCCGTGGCATCGAGCGGTTGGCGCGGCGGAACGCGGAGCGGCGCTTGGGTGTTTTCGGCTGCATGGCGTGTTACTTGATTTCCCGATGCAGAGTACGCCGGCGCAGGAAAGGATTATATTTTTTCTTTTCGAGGCGGTTCGGAGTGCGAGGGCTCTTCTTGTTGCGGGTGGTCATGTATCGCGAAGGAGGCTTCCCCTCCGCCCTGGCCTCCGTACACTCCAGAGTGATGATTTCCTGTGCCATCGTGATTAATCTTTGGTATCAGCGCTGTTTTCCTCGTCCTCTTCGGCGCCTTCTTCGTCGGAAAGACCGAACAGGGAAATGACAGGCTGGCGGACACGCTGAAAGCGGTTGCGTTTTTCAAGTTCGGACTGGCATTCGACAGTGTAACGGGTAAATGGAAGCGCTTCGAGGCGGGCGTGTGGGATCGACTTGCCGGACATCTCACAGGTGCCGTAAGTGCCGTTTTCGATGCGCTTCAGGGCCTCGTCGATTTCGTAGAGCGAATCCTGTTCCTGCGAAAGCAGGCTCAGGGCAAAATCCCTGTCGTAAGCGTCGCTGCCCGCGTCGGCTTGGTGCATGCCGAACGCACTCGCCTCGCTCCCTTCCGCACGCGAACGCAAACTGTCCTTGGCTACGCCATTCATAGAATCAAGAAGGGTATCCTTCAGGGCGAGGAGCTTTTCTCTTTGCCTTTGCTCAAACGGCGAGAGCGCGCCACGTTTGGCGGTCGCCGGAGACGGAGAGTGGATTTTCAGAGATGGTTTATCGGCGGTCGGCGTTCTCTCGTCCGGTGAAGCCTGCTTGCTCGCCTCGACGTTCACGGTTTTCTCCTTGGCCGCTTTGGGAGCGGCCTTGGCTTGCTTGGCCGCGGTTCCGAACACATTTGCCTTGGGGGATTTTTCCGGATTGTTCGCCATTCTTTGCGTCTGTTGAAAAGGGGCGATATGTAGCCTCATCACCGAGCCAGTGCAAGGGTATTCTTGCTCCAGGCGTTTTTTCATCCTCAGGCACCGCAAATCTTGGCAAGTGACTCGCGGAAGGCGAGGGCCCGAAAACGAGCCTCGCGTTAGACAGCTATTCACCTTCCGATGAGAATGACAGTCGTGCGATCGCCGAGGGTTAGCACCTTCTTCCCGGCGAGATGAACTTCCGCGCCGGGTTCCGCGATGTCCTCTGGCGCAGCGAGCGAGGTGTCGGCAAACCGGTACCACGCCATGCCCTTGGGCAGTACGGGAAGTGTAAAATCGAGCGGTTCGTAAAACATGTTGATGCCACAGTATATAAAATGCGGTGGCCCGCCGATCGCAGCTCCGTGCCGGCCGCAAAGCATGAATGCAATCGACCTGCTCGGAAGGCTCCAGTCCGGCTTCCAAGGCTGAACGCCGTGCCATGAGATATCCGGATAGCCGCTGCCAATGCAGTCCCGGCCGTTCAGGAATTCAGCCTGTCGCAATGCGGGATTGGCCCGGCGAAACGCAATCATTCCCTTTACAAACCGGAGGAGTTCACTGTACTCCGCGGTAAGCGACCAATCGAACCAGTTCCAGTCCTCGTCCTGGCAATAGGCATTGTTGTTACCGCGCTGCGTGCGTCCACATTCGTCACCCATGTAAAGCATTGGAACTCCCTGGCTGACGAAGAGAATAGCGACAGCGTTCTTCTGCTGGCGCAGCCGTAGCGCGTTGATCATGGGATCGTCCGTTTCACCCTCCACGCCATAATTCCAGCTATAGTTGTCGTTCGCGCCGTCGTTGTTGTTTTCGCCGTTGTCGAGGTTGTGCTTCTCGTCATACGAAACAAGATCGCGCAGGGTGAATCCATCGTGGCATGTGATGAAGTTGACCGAGGCGGCTGGCTTGCGCCCGGCCGCGAGATAGAGGTCCGGAGAGCCCATGATGCGCTGAACCATTTCGCCGACTACGCCGACATCTCCCTTTAGAAAACGCCGCACTGCATCGCGGAATTTGCCATTCCACTCCAGCCAACGTCCGTACGACGGAAAATTGCCGACCTGATAGAGTCCGCCGGCGTCCCAGGCTTCCGCGATGAGATCGCAGTGGGCCAGCACCGGATCGTAAGCCAAAGCCTCGAGAAGCGGCGGGTTAGCGAGGGGCGCTCCATGAGAGTCGCGACCGAGAACGGAGGCGAGATCGAAGCGAAAGCCGTCGATATGAAATTCCGCGGCCCAGTAGCGCAGGCAGGAAAGAACGAATCCGCGGACGACGGGGTGGTTGCAGTTTACGGTGTTCCCGCAGCCGGTGTAGTTCAAATACTGGCCCTGACTGTCGAGCATGTAATAGGTCCTGTTGTCGATGCCACGGAAGGAGATCGTCTGCCCATCATTGCCGCCCTCTGCGGTATGGTTGAGCACAACGTCGAGCACCACCTCGATTCCCGCCTCGTGGAGCGCTTTGACAAGCTGCTTAAGCTCATGGACCTGCGTGCCATGCCGGCCGGTGGCGGCAAAGCCGGCCTTGGGCGCAAGAAAGCCCAGCGTGCTGTAGCCCCAGTAGTTGCAGAGCTGCTCGCCCGTGAGCGGATTCGTGCGACGGTTTTCGAGCTCATCGAATTCGAAGATGGGCATCAGTTCGACACAGTTGACTCCAAGATCCTTGAGATAGCCGATCTTCTCGCGCAGACCTTCGAAGGTGCCCGGGTGCTTCGCCCCGGAACTCGGATGCGCGGTAAAGCCCCGCAAGTGCATTTCGTAAATGACCATCTCACTTTCCGTACGCTTGAGCGGACGGGTGTGTCCCCAGTCGAACTGGTAAAAGGGGATTCGGCCACGATAGGGATAGATTTCCTGCGGCTTAGATGGCTGTTTCCAAACGTCGCGGCCGCCGATTTCCCGCGATTCAGGGTCAAGGAGGATTTTTTCTGGATGAAAATGATAGCCTTGATGGGGATCGTGCAAGCCATCGAAGCGGTAGCCATATTCAATCTGTTCGTAGTTGAGATCGAAGACCGTCATCGCCCAAACATTTCCCAAGCGGTATTCCGGCGGAAACGGAATATCCGCGAAGGGCAACGCATCGCCCTTTTCGAAGAGCACCAGGGTGCAGGACGTGGCATGGGCCGAAAAGACCGAAAAGTTTACGCCGCCGGGAACATGGCTCGCGCCGAAGGGCAAAGGATGCCCATAGCGAAGGCGAAACTCGCCGTGCGTATGAGTGTGATCAAGTGGTTCAGGCATAAAGACTACCTAGCTGGCTGTCGGACTTGGAAGTCCGTGTCGAATTTTCCTCGGGAATCCCGCCTGGCAGCGCAGGCCCCACGCCTGACATCCTGCTAAAACGGCACTGCGTGCCGAGCAGGACTTTTCCCTGTTTTTCCGCCGGAGGCGGAATTTTAGCAGCCTGTCCGTCAGGGCAACTACGTTGATCAACCGCGATCTATCCATAAAATGGGAGTTTGATTTCAAGTCCGACAGGCTGCTAGCGAAAGCAAGAATTGTGCACAACTGCTGTAACAGACGGCGGATATAGCATCAGCTCACGCACTTCAGCGGCCGCCCGCAGGGGAGAGATTCCAGCATGCCACTTGAACTTTGCCTTTCCGGGCGGAGCCTCAGGCAGCAGCCATCGTTGCCGCGCGCTCCTGCGCCATGGACCAAACATTCCTTGGTGAAGTCCCGAGAACAGCACAACGCAGGATTTGTCCAGCGCAGTGGCAAAGTGAGCGGCGGCCGTGTCCACCGTCAGAATCAATTCCGCTCCAGCGATGAGATTCAAAAGCTCAACCAAATCGCCGGGAACAAGAGCCCGGGCGCCGGCAAGTCCGGCACTCTGGAGGAGTTCCTGCATTTCATTCAACCTGGAGCGTTGATCTTCCGAGCCGACCAGCAGGATTCTTTTGGTCAGGCTCTCGGGCTTCAGCGCGCAAAAAACCTCCTTCCAAAGTGGAAAAGGATAGACCTTCGAAGCGCTGGTGACTGGAGCACAAATCCAGCAATCCTCATGCTTCTCGAGGGTGGGGTGAAGGACCGGCAGAACCTCGCTCGCTTCAACCGGACGATCTAAAATCCGAGCTACCAAGCGACGGTGAGCTTCGATCTCCAAAGGAACGTCATCAACACTTCCCGGATAAGCGACCAATTCAGGCCGAAAGAGCCTTCTCGCTCCGGCTTCGACAACGCTGCGAACTTTTTTCTCCGGCCGAAGGAGGATGTTTTCACAAGCGAAGAACCGCTTCGTCCGCGAGGAATAGAACAAGAACGTCTCGAGGTAGTTCCTCATGCTCCGGAAACACACCGCGCCATCGACCGGTGTTTTCCTCAGCTTGAACCACAGCGGCAGGCAATAGAAAAAATTGCGGGCAAACAGATTGACGGTCTTGCGCTCGGCCGCCGTCGGCAGTTCGATGACGGTCGCTTGCGGAAATTGTGAACGCGCGAAAGGCACCAAAACCGACTGAACACAAATGAGAAGATTTTGCTCGCCAAACTCCGCGGCCAGCAGCCGTAAGCCGCCTGTCGCAAGCACAAAATCTCCGATCCCGTCCGGCTTGAGAATAAAAAGGCGCACAATGTGTACAGGCAATTTGCCGGAACGCACCTCTCCGCAAAAGAGATTTCTCTACTTAGGGCGGAGTTTTCCTCTCCGAGTGGACACCCTTGAAATTGGCAGGATCTCAGCTATTCGAAGGGGATTGAATTTTATGCCCGGATGCTACGCCGTATTCCACAAGCAACTGGGTGATCTCGTTTTGCTTGAGCCGGCGCTATCAAAGCTCCGCGATCATCACGGCGCGCCAGTACGATGCATGACCCGCAGAGGTCATGCGCCTTTGCTTCGATTAATACCCGGCGTCCTCGTGCAGCGCGGGATTCCTCTGGCGTGGCGCAGCCATCTCTATTGTTTTGATCCGTTGAACAAATCGGCCGTGCGTTCGTGGCTCTCGCCCGCGAGAATCAAGAGGTGTGTACTGCCCGAAAAGCGCGAGATGAAATGGTTTCATGGTCACATTTTTCGCGAGTTGATCGTTCCAGAGCTCGGCGACCGCTATATTGCGGAATATTTTTGGAAAAGCACGCCCTTACCGTCCTCTCAATCCTTTCGTCCGCCGCGGCTGAATCTGCCGCCGAATGACTGGAAGCCGAAGGGCTTCGGAAGCGAGCCATTCGTCCTTGTCAATCCGACTGCCGGCTGGCGACAGAAAAGCTGGCTGCCGGATCGCTGGGCACAAACTCTGGGCGCCTTGCACCATGAGAGAGCTTTGAACTTCATAATGACCAGCGCCTCAGTCGACTGGCAAATTCAACACTGCCGCGAGATCCAGGAAAAGTCAGGTTCCCTCGTGCGCAGCCTTGCCAGCGGGACGACGCTGGAAAACTTCCTCTGGCTCTGCTCCCGCGCGCAGGCGGTGCTCACCGTAGATGGCGCGGCCTCGCATCTCGCGCGGGCGTTTGGTGTGAATAACGTCACACTGTTCGGCCCGACAAACTCCAGGAACTGGCACTATCCGACCGCCGGAAGCCTTGCCGTTCAGGCGCCGCCCTCCAAAGATCACATCTGCCGGCTGCGAAACCTTTCTCCGGACGCCGTCATTGAGGTGGCGCGACAAGTGTTGCGATGAACGAAAGGCTTTGCCGCTTCTGCAAAATCCTCAACTTTTCTCTTGCCTAGTCACTCCTCCTCCCTACTATTTCCCTTCCCGCACCGCGTCGGGGAAAGGAACCGAGAGAGCACCTCTGCGTGCTCTTTTTGTCCTCCGAGGTTCCCGGGGCCGGAACATATAACCCAGCCAAATGCCTACAATCAACCAACTGGTCCGCACAGGACGCCGCAAAGTGACGGTGAAATCGAAGTCACCCGCGCTCGTGAAGTGCCCGCAGCGCCGTGGCGTGTGCGTGCAGGTGATGACGCGCACGCCAAAAAAGCCAAACTCCGCGTTGCGCAAAGTCGCAAAGGTCCGCCTCACAAACGGCCAGGAAGTCATCGCCTACATCCCAGGTGAAGGGCATAACCTTCAAGAGCACTCGATCGTCCTCGTCCGCGGAGGCCGTGTCAAAGACCTTCCCGGTGTCCGGTATCACATCGTCCGCGGCACTCTCGACAGCCTCGGAGTCGATGGCCGCCGCCGTGGCCGCTCGAAGTACGGAGCCAAGCGTCCGAAGTCTGGCCAGGAGGAATCCAAGGGAGCCAAAAAGAAATAAGCGGACAGCTCCGCATTTCGCATCTGACCTATGTCCCGTCGCCGCAGAGTCATACACAAAGAAGTCAAGAAGGACGCGCGCTATGCAAGTCCGGTCGTCGCCCGGCTCATCAGCACTGTCATGCGCCGCGGCAAGAAAACCATTGCCGAGCACATTGTTTATACGGCGATTGACAAATCCCGCGAAGGCACGGACACGGTCGATCCGCTCGAAACGCTCAACAAGGCCATTGAGAACGTCAAGCCCCGCCTGGAGGTAAAATCCCGCCGCGTGGGGGGAGCAACCTACCAGGTGCCGATGGAAGTTCCCTCCGACCGGCAGATCGCCCTTGCGATGCGTTGGATCGTCAACTTTGCGAAGGGTCGCAAGG
Source organism: Terrimicrobiaceae bacterium (assembly GCA_045403045.1). GTDB lineage: Bacteria > Verrucomicrobiota > Verrucomicrobiia > Chthoniobacterales > Terrimicrobiaceae > DASTFP01. The sequence goes on along the minus strand of JAXIPG010000067.1, from coordinate 5,885 downwards.
GCGTTCCCATGGAAAACGCGCTCGCGTACGAACTCAGGGATGCCGCCATCGGCCAGGGAAGCGCCATCAAGAAGCGCGACGACATGCACAAGATGGCCCAGGCCAACCGTGCCTTTGCGCATTTCCGCTGGTAAGGACGAGAGGAAACCGCATCTCGGGGGGAGGGCGAGGCTCCCGCGTGAGCGGCACGTTGCCGCAACGCGGCTCACTGTGCCGCCGAGCCGTGAAATCTTCGCTGCCGCGCATGAAATAGTCGGCTCGGGTGGAACCTCGCCCTCCCATTTGACCTCCAGATGACCTTTTCAGGCCGTCCTACCAATCGGCCCGCGCGGGGATAATTTCTTGGCGTCTAGAGCAAATGCCGAAATAAATTTCCGAAATGGTGGCAGCGCCGAGGGGCCTCTGGCAAGGCGCGGAGGCAGGCCAGAGACCCCCTCGCCGCGCCAGCCCTTTCCCAAGCAATTCTTTCAGAAGTGCTTGGGAGGCGGCCCGGGCGTAATGGCCTGTCTGCCGTGTCAGAGGCACAAGGCCAAGGTCTATGGACATTGGCCTTTGCCTCTTCCTAGCAGACAGGCCATTTCGCCTCGGCCATTTGGAAATTTCTTTCGGCATTTGCTCTAAACGTTGAGAGCAGGGTTATCCACCCGAGATTGAAGTTTTTTATAATTTCTCGAAGCTTTCGCTATGGGCAACTTTCAAGACATTGAACGAAACATCGAGTTTGAGTTCGTCCGTGCCACCGAAAATGCCGCGCTGAGTGCCATCCATTGGCTTGGCCGAGGTAAAAAGGAAGCTGCCGACGAGGCCGCCTGCGATGCGATCAACGGCGTTTTCGATCTCGTGGACATTTGCGGAGAGGTGGTCATCGGCGAAGGCATCAAGGATAATGCTCCTGGCATCTTTCTCGGCGACAAACTCGGCAGGGGAAAGAAAGGCTCTCCGCGTTTCGATATCGCCCTCGATCCCATCGACGGCACGACCAATATTGCCAAAGGCCTGCCGAATTCGATCTCCGTAATGGCGGCCGCGCATGTCCCGGAAGGCAACTCGCACGGGATGATCAACATCCCGAGTTTTTACGCCGAGAAGCTCTCGTACGGGCCGTTCGTGCAGGAGGCGATCGTCCAGACGAAAATTCCGCCTCTGACGCTGAGCATGGATTTCGGCGAGATTATGACCTATGCTGCTGCCGCTCTCAAGAAGCGTATCAGTGAGTTGGTCGTTGTCGCTCTCGATCGGCCGCGCAATCGACAGTACATCGACATCGTGCGCTCCCAGGGAGCCGCACTGCGATTGATTTCCGATGGCGACATTGCCGCGGCCGTGGCGCCCGCGCTGCCCGAATCGGGCGTCGACCTCTACGTTGGCATCGGTGGCTCCCCGGAAGGGATCCTGACCGCGGCCGCACTCAAGGCGCTCGGCGGCGAAATTTACCTGCGAATGTGGCCGCGTGACGATGAGGAGCGGCAGGACCTTTTGAAGACCGTCACGAAGGAGCAGCTCGAACGCATCTATTCAACGGACGAACTGGTCGTCGGTGAAAGCGCACTCTTCTGCGCCACCGGCATCAGCGACAGTCCGCTCCTACCCGGGGTGAAATTGGTTGGCAACACCGCGATAACATACTCCATCCTCATGCGTGCACGCAGCCAGACCGTGCGCTACATCCGCGCCGTCCATAATCTAAGCTCTAAAACCATCCATCTGCGCAGCATCAAACGCGAAGCGAAGGTTTAGCCGTCATGCACGTTCCTATTGCTCCGTCTGGATCAAGGATCCGGCGATGAACTGGTTCTACTGGGCTCTCGGTTCGGCGTTCTTCGCCGGGTTGACGGCGATCCTTGCAAAAGTCGGAGTCGAAGGGGTGGACTCAAATGTCGCCACGGCATTGCGAACCACCGTAGTCGTCTGTTTCACCTGGGGTATCGTGATTTTCTCCGGCCTGATGAGCAACATTCCACAGCTTGATGGAAGGTCGGTGTCGTTTCTTGTCCTTTCAGGGCTTGCCACCGGCGCCTCGTGGCTGTGCTACTTTCGCGCTCTCCAACTCGGGGCAGCCTCGCAGGTTGCTCCCGTTGACAAGCTCAGCGTGGTTTTCGTGCTCCTGTTTGCCGCTTTGTTTCTCGGAGAGAAGATGCACTGGCAAACCATCCTCGGCGCAGCACTCATCGTCGGGGGAGTAGTGATTCTGAGTCGCAGCATTTGCTCTAATCATCGTCGTGATGCTTCTTGTCCCTCTTGTCCCTCTTATCCCTCTTATCCTTCTTATCCCTCTTATCCTTCCTATCCCTGCTATCCTTCTTAACTTTGTGGAGACGGCTTTTGTCGTGTTGGTCATTGCCACGGTAATCGTTGTTACCGGGATAATAGTTGCGGTAATTGGATCGGCCTCCACTGTAATATGGCCTGTTAGCGTAGGAACGGCCGTTACCGTAGTGCGGCCTGTTAACGTAGAAGGGGCCGTTGCCGTAATATGGCTCATCGCCGTAGTATTCTTGCGGTGGCCCGCCCCCTGCCACGCCATAGCCGGGAGGAGGGGGAAGAGGAGCAACGCATCCTGTCATCAGCATCGTGATGGAACCGATCAGGACGAACTTCCTCATGCCAATATATCGCACATTATCCGCATTCTGGATGGATCAAATCTCCAGCGGTTTCGGCCTCAACGATGCATTCGAACCTCATGCGGTCCTCCGCCTATTCCTGGCCGCGAAGTTCTGCCGAATCGCGACTCGATTCGCTTGTAAGGCGCCGGCGCCACTGCGATGAATCTTGCATGGAAACCAAACATTTCGATCTCATTGTCTTTGGCGGCGGAAACGCGATTTCCACCGCCATCGAATGCGGCGCGGCCGGAATGAAAGTCGCGCTTGTAGAACGCGGTCCCCTCGGCGGCACATGCCCACACCGCGGCTGTATCCCGTCGAAACTGCTCATTGCCTACGCTGACGCCGCGGAACATGCACGCGACGCGCAGCGGTTTGGCTTCGAAACGACCTTGCGAATTCCCAATCCCGACGCGATCCTCCGAGACACGTTCGACTTCACCGGAAAATATGACGGAATCCTGAAGGACGCGATCGGTAAGAATGTCACGCTCTATCGCGACAACGCTGCATTCGTCGCCAACTGCACGCTAAGTGTCAATGGCGGCACCATCTCCGCCGGCAAGGTCGTGCTCGCAACCGGCAGCCGGCCAAAACGGCCCGCGCTCGGCGTGCCGTGTTGGACCAGCGACGACGTTTTCGAGCTTCGGAATATGCCGAGGTCGATCACCATAGTCGGCGGCGGTTACATCGCGTGCGAGCTTGGCCATTTTTTTCACGGTGTCGGCGTAGACACCTTGCTGGTCGTTCGGCGCGATCAACTCCTGGATCGCGAGGACAACGAGACGCGCGCTGTTTTCATGAATGGTTTCACCGCCCGCGTGCCGGTGACGTTCAACTCGACGATCGCTTCCGCCACGCACGACGGCTCGGGTTATCGCATCACCGTCGCTCACGCCGACGGCACAGAGACCCAGCGCAACAGCGAGGCGCTGCTTTACTGCATCGGTCGCGTTCCGAACAGCGATCACATCGGCGTAGAGAACACCGGCCTGAAACCGAACGCACGCGGCTACATCGAGACGGACGACCACCTGCGCACGCCCGTCGAAGGCGTCTATGCGATGGGCGATATCGCGGGCCGCTACATGTTCACGCACGCCGCCAACTTCGAGAGTGAATATCTCGGCCAACTTCTCACCGGCAAGACGCAAGATCCCATCGATTACGGCCCGATGCCGCACGCCGTCTTTACTTTACCCGAAATTGCCGGCGTCGGCGCGACCGAAGATGAGTTGAAAAGTGCCGATACGCCCTACGTCGCCGCGTGCTATCCATTCTCAAACTCCACCAAAGGCCGCGCTGTGAAAGAAGAGCACGGTCTATGCAAATTCCTCATCTCACCCGGGCACAAGATCCTTGGCTGTCACATCGTCGGCTATCAGGCTTCCGTACTCCTGCATGCCGTTCTTCCAATCATGAAGTGGCGCAACGATATCCACTCACTCGTGGATATCATCTACATCCATCCTTCGCTCGCCGAAGTCGTCCGCGGTGCCGCACGCAAAGCTGCTGGTATGCTGCCAACGGCATGTAGAGATTTGATCGTGTGAAGAGGCGCAGTGCGCGAGAGTGCACGCGGGTAAGACTTTGCCTTGAGAGGCTACCTCAACATCTTGCTTTTGCCTAAGTCTGCCCTGACGGTAGACGATGAAACGCACGACCACTTACGCTGAATTTCCGTCGTATCGGTTCCAGATTCGCCACGGAGCCAATTCGATGCTGTTGCCGGCTGGATCGCGAAAATACAGGGACTTTGTACCGTTAGGCCAGGTGTGCTCGACCTCAATCGGAATCCCAAGCTCCGCAAGTCGCGATTTCCAGGCCTCGGTCTGATCTTCTTCAATTTGAAAGCAGACGTGTCCGTGCCCGTGAGTTCCATGCGGTGGAATGCCCTGATTGTCGCCCGACGTCGCCTCCGGATTAAACAGGAGCAACATGGCTTCATCGAGTTTGAAGAAGACATAGCGTCCGCCTTCCCGATGGTACGGCTCGCGTTCGAGAAGCTTTGTGAAGAACGCCTCGGCCTCGTCGAGGTTCGGCGCGTAAAGCGCGGTTTCCAAAATGCTGCTTAGTTTCATCGTGACGGCAAGTTAACTACAGAGGACCGTTTCAGCGAGCTCAAGGTCCCGAGCTTGTCGAGGGCACAGGTCGGAAGTCAGAAGTCGGAGGTCGGCGATCGGGGTCGGAGAGCCGCTCGTGCGAAAATTGAAGGCCGGGATGAACAAAGGCACGCAAGGGGAGCGAACGGAAGTGAACGATCCGTCATGCCGAGGGCGTACCAGTGGGGTGCGTCGAGCGGATCGCTTCTGGTGTGTGGAGGCGGTTTATCAGACCGTTCCCGGAATTCTCAGCGTGACGAGCGGTTACGCTGGGGGACACGTGCCTCCACACGAGGGCGTGCTCGAGTCGTTCGTCCAGTGGCTCGCCCGCCGTCGAGAGCGTCAATCCGCTCCGAGCACTGAAACGCCGCCGCACCAATCGACGAAGGCGACGTTCGTCCCCGCCTCAAAAATGCGTAAAGTGTTCTTATGAACGCCGAACACAAAACGCCGGAGTGGCTGAAGTTCGTCGATCACACCGCGGATGCTGGGATCGCGGTGGAGGCGCCCGATCTCGCGCGGCTCTTCGAGCGCGCGGCTTGGGGGATGTTTTCTGTTATCACCGATGTCGCGGCGGCGCGGGCCACGGAAACATCCCGCATCAGCATCGACGCGCCCGATCGCGTGGCGTTGCTTGTCCGCTGGCTCTCGGAACTCAACTACCGCCACGTCACCGAGCATCGCATTTTTTCAAAATTCGAAGTCGTCACGCTCAGCGAGCAGCACCTCGAATCCGACGTCTCCGGCGAAATCTTCGACCCGGCGCGCCACACGATTTTCACCGAGATCAAGGCGGTGACCTTTCACGATCTGCAGGTCGAACGCGATGAGCGCGGGTGGAAGGCACAGATCATTTTCGACCTCTGATCGGCGCCGCCGGTGCGCTGACCGTATCCGTCGACGAACTGCGCTGGGTGGTGGAACGCGGCGCGCGCTGGGCTGTCGAGCACGGCTACGGCAGCGAGACCGACCTCGCGCACATCGAGGAGCACGGCTGCATCGCCGGCGCCGATCCCGCGGAAGTCTCGCACCGTGCGTGGCAGCGCGGTCGCGAACAACTCGGCACGCTTGGCTCGGGCAATCACTTCCTCGAGGTCGGCTACGTCGCGGAGATTTACGACGCGGAAGCCGCGCGCGTGCTCGGTCTCCAACTCGACGAGATCACGGTCATCATCCA
>JAXIPG010000046.1:0-8763 GCA_045403045.1 Terrimicrobiaceae bacterium | reverse complement strand
TCGCCCGTCATGAATCCTGTTCGCGTCGAGCCGACGGCTTAGCGCGAACCCGCTTATCTCACACTCGGGTGGTTCAGATTGCGTAATGCTTTGGTCGCCAGCGAACGTCCATTGCAACATGCGTGTCCGGCGGTGCGCCGGACACCACACCCGAGACGGGCCGCAGTGAGTCACGTTCCCGCGTGCGGTCACGCGATGACCTACGCGGCTCACGTTCCGCGTCAACGCGGTCTCGCGATGCGCTCCCCAGAACTGTAGCCGGGATCGTTGATCCCCGGACGGAATTCGGCTTTAGAGCCGCTCGACCTTGGCCTGACCGGTCTCGCGCAGAATCATGATGTCGTAGTAGTTCGCGGGCTGGCCTGCGGTCTTTTGGCCCGTATAGATGATCCCATTCCCGGTGTCTTGGGCGGCCTCCACAAGACGAAGCCGCACCGGAGCACCTTTCGTGAGCGTGCCGTCCGGCGCGAAAATTTGGTAAGCGACATCTTTCGTCAGATCGACGACCTGTCCACGGAATTGAAGAGGACTCGGGAGTGCTGAAGGGGATGAGGGGGGAGTTGGATTCATACTCAAAAAATTGGCCGCCGGAGCTATGACTGGAGCCCCCGGATCAAATCGCACCCCTTCCGGCAAGAGGCGCCAGGGGGCCAGCATCTTCCAGGCCGCGTCGAAGTTCCCGTCATCGTTTCGCGTTAGCTCGAAAAGGCAGTGGGCCGAATACCTGGCGGCGCCCGCGGATTTGATTACCACGGCTGTGAAGGCGTGCCGCGCAATCGAATTTTGCCGAGCACTCACCAACAGGTCCGTTATTTGATTGCCGCCCGCGGTGAGCGCGTTCGCTTTCACGGGCGAGAGAGAACCCACTGTGAGGCCGGCGAGTGCCGACAAGATTGCCATCACAGCAAGGAGCTCAATGAGGGAATATCCACGTGGCGCCGGGTGTAACCGGGGAGAAGGAGGATCGGCCATGCTCAAGGGAAATGGGGGTAAATACAATTGTCGGATTTCTATGCAAAATGCAAGAAAAGTTTTGCGTGTATCGTTTTTGTTTCAAACGCGAGGTGCTCGTCATCTTTGCATCGCCGGAGCTCGTTCCTGGCAGATTCAGTCTTGATCGACGGCCCGGACCTCCGGACTCGCTCGCACGCCTTCCTCGCCCACTAGGGGGAGCGAGGTAGCGCCGGCGAGGGTCCGAACACCTCGTGCCCTGTTGCTAATTTATCCTACAATGCCGTGCAGGCTATTAGCGATAGGCGAATTGCGGCTGCAGCTCCCACCAAATGAAATGAAAGGAATTCCCATCCAATAACATTTGCATGTTGATCGCTTAGCTTATGACCCTCTGCGTCGCGGTTAAGCCGGAGTTGCGAAACTGCACAGCTTGAGCATCAAAAAGACAACGCGTCCCAGTCTGATATAATTCATCTTTACAAGGGGGCCTTGCCATTTACATTATGTTCTTTGAATTTGGTTGTGTGAACGGAACTACCCCCCAAGTTGATTCCGAAACAGAGCGATCTTGCCGCGGGACGAGGTGCTTCCTGATTCGGGCGCCCGCGAGCATTTTGAGATGGTCGGGCCATCGATCCGTTCTGCCCTGGTTTGGGAGGCCTCGCAGATCGGCTGCATTCACGCTCGTGGAGGTCGTTATTGCGGTAGGGCTCGTGGGTTTCGTTATGACGGCAATTCTGGGATTGGCTTTGATGGCCGTCAATGAAACCAAGAACGCGGATCTCAAGGCGCGTTTGGCTTGGATCACTGAGAGTGTCACCTCCGACTGCCAAAGCCAGCGATTCTCCACGGTCCTGGGAAGCATGCCAACGACCAACTATTGGGACTATTCGGGAATGCCTGTCGCCAGCCCTACGGACGCTTATTTCCGTTGTGTTGTGTCAAATGTGACGCCGCCTCCGGCATCTCCAAATTTCACCACAAAGAATTTCGCTTTGCTTCAAGTCAGTATCCGCTGGCCGAACCCGCAACTGACCTCGTCGAATGTTTGCCTCATTTCCCTCTTCAACTACCAATAGGAAGCTGGGTCGCATAATGAGAGGTTTCACGCTCTTGGAACTTCTTGTTGCCACGGCGGTATTCGTTGGGCTTGCCCTTATTCTGGTTTCGATTGCCGCTTCGCTGTCTTCTTTCTGGCAGTTGGGGATTGCCCACAACGAGCGCCGCTCGTCGGCCCTTTCTGCGTTCTCACGTATGGCGCGGGACTTGCGCTTTGCTTCGCTTCCTCCCGATTCGGCGGCCACCAATTTCCAGCTGGTAATCAATCCGGCCGGCCTTCAAACCGGCCAGGGAACAAGCTATTTGCTCCCGCAAGCTGCGTTTTGGCAGGCGCCGGTATCGAGCGGCCCCGTCTCAACGAATATAGCGCCCGTGGGAGGGAATCTAGCGCTGGTGGGATACTTCGTCCAATGGGTCAGTGAGACGAATGGTCCGGTGACCAATTTTTCTCCCAAGCTTTGCCGCCTTGTGATCGATTCCTCTTCTACCAACTATCAATTTGCGAAGCCATCGGATTGGGTTTCGGATTCGCTGATTGCGAACAACGCCCCCGCAACCAAGGCCTCAGGGTATAACGGTCAATTGGCTGAGAACGTTCTTGGCCTGTGGATACGACCGCTCGATCAACGGAAAGATCCCATCCTGAATGACGCGAAGGCTGTGGCTTTTTCCGGCGGCCAGTTTGATTCCGCTCGGGGATATACGGTGGGACTCACCAATGCCTCTGGTACGCTGGAAACGAAAGTCTTCGCGCCTGCGCTCCCCGCAAGTCTTGAGGTGGCCCTCGTCTCGGTGGACGCTCGCACTGCGAAGCGGCTTTCCGGCGATGAGAAGCCCGGCCCGCGCACCGCCGACATGTGGGGCGATGTAAATGCTTTTTATAATGCGCTTCCACAGGAGATCAAACAGGGCGCGCGCATCTATAGCACTGTCATCGACCTCCACAGCGCTCCGCGTTAAATGCAATGAAGCCTCCTCGAAGGAAACCTCTGTCGAAACGCCTGGGTTCCGCCCTGGTTATGACCCTCGTAATTATCGTCCTGATCACCGTCACCACCGTCGGATATCTGGCCAGCGTCATGTTGGAGACAAAGACGGCCGGCGCGAGTCTCGATCAGGAGAAGGCCTATGGCATCGCCATGATTGGCGTGCACGAGGCGATGTCCCGGATCCGCGACGCGCTGGGGGAATGGGATGATCCGTACAAGGAATTCGCTGCGAGTGCGCCGCCCTTCTATTGGTCACTCTCGCCTGGGCGCATTACGCGCTGGTCTTACGGCAACCTGAGCCCGCAGGCCACCTTTGCTCTGTTCTCTGAATCCCCCGGTTCTGAGCTTGTAAATCTCAACCGACCTCTGGCTGACGGCAGCCGTCCGATTATCGGGGGAGCCAGTCCGCCGGACGTGTCCGTCAAATGGGTGAATGTGCTGCTTAACCCTTCCCTGTCTGCAGGCACGAACAATCCCCTTGTCGGACGCTATGCATTTTGGATTGATGACGAAGGCGCTAAGATCAACATCAACACTGCGGACGGCACGGAAAAGTATACGACGAACTCGCTTGGTATCGGTACGCCCAGCGAGGTAAGTCTCGAAAGGCTCTTTCAGAGCAATGCAACAGATACCAACGCCGTTTTCAAAGTCCTTTCAAAGGAAATCGTCAAATTTGCCCGCTCCACCGGCTTTCATTCCCCTCGAGAAATTCTCCGAGCGGTTGGCGTTGGGACCAATGGTTATACGAACAATGTCTATTTGGACAACGTGTTTTCGCTTACCGCCTACAGTCGAAGTCCCGATCTTAACGTCTTCGGTCAGCCGAAAATGGCCCTTATTCCCTTCCTGGGCCGTGCGGGAATCTGGGACTCTGACATGGTGACCAACGGGATCACAATGCGGGCGACCCGCGAGATCTATCCCACGCCCTCGCAATTGCCGAAGTACGTGTCCAGTCAGTTGGGGAACACCGCGCTCTTCACAAACTCCTGGCCGCTGGCGTTTCGCCAAGGGGCCGCACTCTTCAACGGGGGACACCTGTGGGCCTTCCAGCTGGATGACGGGGACGATTCCTACTTGCGCATCGACAACTACTGCTTTGTCAATGGCATGATGCTTGCGAAGTACCTCTCTGGGACCAACGCGGCGGGCGCTCCCGTTACCTGGCCTGCTTTCCGAGGTTCATCGGGCGCGGGATTCGCCGGCAAGTACACACCGCGGCAGATCGATTCCATAGTGGCGCAGATTTGCAATCTGGGCGCGGAGGCGGTGTCTCCCGATTATCCCTTCTCTTCGCGCGGGAGTTCGGGTGATAATTCGTTTGACAAAGGTTTCGACGAACAACCGCTGGACGGGGCGTCAGCGCCGGTGCTTTTCCCCGGCTGGCTAAGTGGCCAGTGGGTGAGCGGAATGGGCCGGTCCCCGAAAGTCACAAGCTTACTGCTCAAGTTCACAACTTTCGGATCGTCCGGGGTATGGGGAGATACCAACCAGCCTTACATTCCCCCAAAGGCCAGTCTCGATCTCTGGGTGGAATGGTGGCTGCCGGCCGCCTTTCGGGGCAGCACGCAATCGGGCGCCCAAAATGCGGAAAAGATCCTTATGGGGACCCTTGGCTTTCAGCACGTGGTGAATTACGCGGATGTCCCCAACGATCTGGGTTGGTATGGTACTCCGGGATCTCTGCCTCCTCCTGCGCCAGAATATTGGTATCCGTCCGCACTGCTGGGCGGCTACTGGAGTGATCAATTGCTCCGCAATAACCAGGGCATCGACTTCTCGGGAAGTCCCGAAAACCGCCACGATCCCGACACAAACAGGGCAAAAATATATCACGATCCGTATGCGCGCGAGAATCCCGCGGCTATCAATGGACCATGGATGGGGACGGGATCGCTCCCAAACGATCTCAGCACTCCCTTCAAAATGGTTTCTATGACCAGCATTACGAATACATGGCTTCCTGGGGAGATTCGCTGCGTGCAGAACCAAAACGGCGGTCTCAACGGGACAAAATTGCCCATGAGCACGAACGCTTCCGGCTCCAAGCTCATAATCAAGGGAGGCATTGCCGTGCTTGCCCAGATGTTGGTGGGATTTTATTCAGAGGCCGATCCTGTTCCTTTGGAGGCGACGAGAGGCCCGGCAACCAGAACTCGGGAAGACTACGCCAACTTAGATACTCCGGGCAACCCCTCCGAGACGGTGCGAGATCGCGTGCTGGCTTCCGTAATCCCGGTAAGCCCGAGCCCTGGCGGCCTGGGAATCGATGTTCCGCCTCACAGTTCCGTTCCATCGCTGGTAGGCAACGTGCAGTATGTGCTCGTCCGGGTGGCCGATCCTCTGGTCAACAAATTTCCCGGAGACTGGAAACCTTCGGAGCCCGCCGTCAACCCGCCTCCAACGACGATGAAATACTTGGAAGAAAGTCCGTCGGGCTTTAATCCTTACGATGAGGATGACTCTTGGCGCGGGGGCATGACCGATCCGGATTCCTACTGGATGCCGGAAATCGATTGCGCGCTCTATATTGGACAGACGCCCCTCATTCCTCGGAGCGCCCGGCTGCCCAACATCGGGTATCTCCAATATGTTCGCACCGGAATCATTCCCGATGACGAAGAAACGGTTGCTTATGCCAAGCAGGAAGGCGCCCCGTTTCGCCTTTTGAGTTTTGCGCCTTCCACCGATACTGCCTACCAGAGGACGGAGCGTGGCAGCAGTGGGCATTCGTTGGGTGCTAGTCAGCCCTATCCCGATTGGGCGATGCTGGATTTGTTTTATGTGCCTTCGACCCTCACGCCCAACCACGGGCCTTACGGAGCTTCGGCCAATCTTGACTTTTACGGCACTTTCGGTGGAGCAACGAGCGGACGCATCAATCCGAACGGCGCCGTCATTTACACGACGAATGTCGATGTCCCGCAACCGGCAGTTTCCCGCACCATTCCGATGCAGGCTGTCTTGCGCGGGCTGAAGGTGAACCAAAAAATCGAGGGAGCTGGAACCAACGTGAGCTGGTCGGAAGGAACCAACGTTGATTCCGAGGACATCGCGCGCGCGATCGAGTCGTACATTCGCACTAACGGTCCCCTGCGCATGCCGACCGAACTCTGCAATGTTACAGAAATCGAGAAACTCCGACCGTCGGTCAATCGCACGAGGAATGATCTCATCCGCCAGATAGCGGGCAGTCTCACCACCCAGGGAAATGTTTTCTCGGTATGGACAGTCGGCCAGACGATCCTCAAGAATCGAAAGAACACTGTTTACGGAGAATTTCAATCGGGTGACAGTGTGCTGGCCGAAGTCCGAATGCACTTCCTGGTTGAGCGTTACCTCGACCCCGGCGCTGACGGAATTTATGGAAACAGGGATAGTGACGGCCCTGACGATGTGGTGGGAACGTATGACGATCCGATGGATGCCAACCACCCTTTTCAGCCACGCTACCTCTATCGCGTCGTCGCTTCCGAGGAAATTCGGTGAGAGGAACAATGAACAAATCCGCCGGGCAAGTCCTTATCCTCTTGATCGTGATCCTCAGCGTCGGCTCGCTGCCTCTTCAAGCCCAGAAAGAGGGGACCCGGAATCTCGGCGAGGTGGAGACCACCTGGCCGGGTATTCGCTATCAGATCTTCCGCATTGAGCGCATGCCACCGGGCCGCCTGCTTGTTGGGGTGCGCATCGTGGCCACTCCACAAGCGCCTCCCTCGGGCACTCTCGTCGGTATCAGCGTTCCGATTCCTGCCAATGCGACAAAAGAGGATCTTCTCTCGGGGCGATATTCTCCCCGTCCGCTTTCCCTGGGCGCTTCGGAGATGACCGACGAAGCAACGGAGCACAAATATCAACCCTTGCCTCCTATCAGCCTGGCCGGACGGGCCTCGCTTCCCAGCGTCACCTTGTGTACGTTGCGCCCGGGGCAAGCTGAGGTTCTGTCGCTTCAATTCGCCGCGCCGCCTGTGCGTCCCTCTCCCGACCAGGGAACGAACAAGCAGACTGTCTCGTTTGTTTTTCCCAACGCCAAAGGTCCCATCACCAATGTGCCGGTTCCCGCGCCTAGTCCAGAGTATTAGGCGCGGCTTTGCAGGGTCGGAGACACAATCTTCATTCTACGGCCTTTGACGAATTTGAGTCGACCCATGAGGGTTTCTTTGCCTCAAGAAGGGTTTTGTTTTTGTTGACCAAGTATGAAAGCGATTTAGCCTCACGCCCCTTATGATCGACGAACGCGCGCTGGAATTGCGTCTTGGAGAAAACTGCAGCGTGGGCCATGACTGACGTGGCTTTTTTGGACTCTTTGCGGTCCCCTCTTAAGCTTGATGGGGATCTTTCCATTGAGTTGCTTTGGCGGGGGAACGCCTTTCTTGGATTGGGCGCAGTGTCGCATGGCGGCATGATGTTGAGGAGCGGACGCCGGCCGATGTTCGTTGAAATCCGCAATCCCTGGGGCGTGGAGCTGCTCAACTATCGCATGACGGGTTGCGAAGTCTCTTCTCACAAGGTTCTCATTTCCTTCTCGATGGAACAGCGGGAGGGAGGGTTGATGGAGTGGATGGTCCATGAGGTGCACCCGCGTCACAACACGGCGGATTGGTCGAAGGCGCCGCGGCTCGCTGAGGACACCGCGCTCGAACTCGAGCTGCGCGCGGTGCAACGCACCTTCGGCGACCGCCAATATCACGGTTTCTCCTATCGCTACCACTATCGCAGCGAAAGCATTCCAATTTACAAGATTCTCGACAGGGGCACCTGGGAATTGGGGGGCGACGCCATTTTCAATGAGTTTTGGATGCGGAATTGCTTTGTGCCTTCCATCACGCAGATCGAGTCGGCGGCGCAGTTCTACTCAACCGAGTGGTATATCCCGGATTGCGCCAATCCCAGCGCGCTTCAATTTCTGCCTTTGCAGACCGAGCTTCAAGGCTTCACCTTCACCGCGTCGAACGCAGGCGTGCTCGTGACGTGGGTCCCTGAAGTGGTGCACCTGCGCTCGTTGTTTGAAAAGCCCCGCGGCGAAACGCTGATCGTACATTTTCACGAACACTGCGGGGATCTGGGGCGTCAGTTCTCCACCGCCCCTGTCGAAGTGCTTTGGTCTCCGGGCCGGCGCTGCCGGGTCGATCTCGCCAACGATTACGAGGCTGCGCGCGAATTCATTCATGAAGCGCTGCACTTCCAGATTGGAATGCGCCGCGAGCGCGTGACGACGTATGGCCAGATCGAAGAATGGACGCCCGCCGACCTCGAACACTATCGCCGCGCGGGGTTGCCCAAGCTGCTGGAAGCCGGGGCGAAGACGGTCTATCTGGCCAGCCATTTCGAGAACAACATGAACACATGGGGGGTGAGCAATTTTTGCGTCACGGTGGATCACAAGGTTTCGGAGTCGGTCGGCGAGGACAAGCTCCGTGCCTTCTGCCACGATGCAAACGCCGGCGGCGCCACGGTGCAGATGTGGGGGAATACGGCGATTTCAACCTTGACCTTGATGTTTGACAACCGCAACGGAGACAGCGACCGGATTCGTTTCCTGCCACGAGAAGGCTCCATCATGGAAGCGCTGGATCGAAACACGAGCTTTGTGCGCAATCCGTCTAACGCCATCGAGGCGGATCATTACACGCCTGTTTTCGCCGTGCTGAATTTGCGTGATTCTGCCGTGCGTGCATACTGGCTGCGCCGATGGAGAGCGGCGCACGATGAGCTGGGCTTGGGCGGAATTTTTCTCGACAGCTCTTTCAATCTTTCCAGC
>JAXIPG010000024.1:0-6057 GCA_045403045.1 Terrimicrobiaceae bacterium | reverse complement strand
GTTCCGCGCGGCCTTCGATCCGACCCAGGGAATCGTGGATCGATCGGAGAATGAGAAGCGCAGGAACGCTTGTTTTGAAGGATGCCTTGATAGCATGAAATTATGGCATCATGATGCTCGCTGTGAGAACGACGGTAAGTCGAGAACTGGCGGCAGTTGCCCGCCGTTCAATGGCTGGATTCCGACGAGTCGCACCTGCCGCGTGTGAAGTCCCTTCTGCTCGAGGCGGGCGCCGCAGGCAATCTTGTAACGGATGCCCAGATCGCGGCGTTTGCCATTCAATACGACGCCACCGTTTGGTCTGGGCCGGATGGACCGCGCCCGCGCCGTGGGCGGCTATTTTCGTTTCCACAAAAAGGCCCGCGCCGACAAAATCCGGGAGAACGCCATGCCCCAAAAAACGCCCTATGTGACCGAAGCCAACCTGACCGATCTCGCCGCCGAGCGCTGGGGCAATATTCCCGACCCGCGCCTGCGCCAGGTGATGATGGCGATGATCAAGCACCTGCACGGCTTCGTGCGCGACGTCGAGCCGACCCCGCAGGAATGGTTCGCGGCGATCGACTGGCTCACCCGCACCGGCAAGATGTGCGACAACAAGCGGCAGGAATTCATCCTCGCCTCCGACGTGTTCGGCGTCAGCATGCTGGTCGATGCCATCAATAACCGCTCGCCGAGCGGCGCGACGCCATCGACGGTCGAAGGGCCGTTCCATGTTCCGGGTTCGAAGACGTTCGATCACGGCGGCAACATGGCGGACGGCGCGCCCGGCATTGCGTGTTTCGTATCCGGTGTCGTGCGCGATCATGACGGCAAGCCGATCGGCGGCGCGATGCTCGATCTCTGGCAGACCGACGGCGAAGGACTTTACGAAGCGCAGCGCGGCAAGGACCAATATATGCGCGGCATCTATTACACCAAGCCGGACGGCAGCTATATCGTGCGCACGGTCGCGCCGATCGGCTACACGATTCCGATGGACGGCCCGATCGGCGATCTGATGGGCAAAACAAAAATCAGCCACATGCGGCCCGCGCATATCCATTTCGCGGTCTCGGCACCCGGCTACAAACCGGTCATCACGCATCTCTTCCAGCGCGGCGACCAATATATCGAGACCGACGCCGTGTTCGGTGTGAAGGAGGCGCTGATCGTGGACTTCAACAAAAAGGCGCCCGGCAAGGCGCCGAATGGCGAGACGTTGTCGGAGCCGTTCTACGAGGTGACCTACGACTTCGTGCTGCAGAAGGCCGCGAAGGCGCAGCAGGCGGCGTGAGATCGGGAGAGGCTTTTGTACAGCTTGGTGGACTTGAACCACCGACCTCCGGTTCCACAACCGGCGCTCTAACCAATCGGGCGGACCCTTTGTGGTGCCTTTTTCCACCGGTTTCAAAGTCTACAAGAACGCGCAAATTGCTTTTGAAGGTAAAAAATATCCATTGATATTATTATCACACGGCAGATCAGGTAACCGGTTTAATCTCGCCTGGATCGCGGCATATTTAGCGTCGCATGGCTATATTGTCGGTTCAATGGATCACTTGCAGAGGCGATCCATCTGTTGACCGCGCAAAGGTCCATAAGTTGATAGCAGATGAGGCATTAAAGTTTTTTGATTCGCATTTGAAAGTCTCTGAGCCCGACAATAGAGATAAGTTGCCGGGCCGGCTGCAAGGACCTTGTGTCGCGAATAGCCCCGATGCCGGCCCGGTCACTTCATCGGTTGGTTGGGCGGCATCCGGTCAGCGACTATGGCAGCCATCTCAGCAGTGTGAGTGTCTACGCGAACAGTTCGCGATCACGAATCTTTCGTTAGCGTTCTTCACTGAAGTGACGACTAGAGCGGTCGAGGTGGCGACCCATTTACTTGGGAAACCTCTGAGCTGCGCGCGCTCGTGCCTTGGCAGCCTCTTCTGTCCGGTTCCTGGGTGGTGCGTTCGTCGCAAGCGAGCTGAGAAGGTTGCTGGAGACTGCTGCTATCTCAGCAACGGCAGCAAGGAACGCAGCTTCGTTGGCTTTCGCTGGCTTGTTGAAGCCGCTGATCTTTCTCACGAACTGTAGTGAGGCGTCACGAATTTCTTCCTCAGTGACGGGCGGTTCGAAGTTGAAGAGGGTCTTGATGTTTCTACACACAACTGTTACCTCGATGCGTCCGGGCCTCCGAACAAGTGATTAAACGATTCCCATGGCAGAAGGGAGCCTATTCTGTGATCTCAATTCGATTGCCGTCGGGGTCGAGGAAGGCGCACTCATAGTAGCCATCACCCGTTTGCCGCGGCCCGTCAAGTATTCGAAAACCATCCTCGCGAAGCCGTGCCGACATGCGATCAACAGCACTTCGTGAACCGAGAGAGAATGCAATATGAATGATTCCGGTGAATTGCCTTATCGGATCATTGAGAGAATCAGGAATCGATTCCATCTGCATGAGTTCGAGTCTCGCGCCGTCGGAAAATGAGAGGAAATAGGAGCGAAATCCTTTCTTGGGATTCGCGTAAAGATCGTTTGAGGTCGCTTGAAAATACTTCGTGTAGAAAGACCTTAAGGCTTCAAGGTCCTTTGTGTAGATCGCGACATGCTCGATTTTCATAAGAAGTGAGTGAGCGCTTTGTCATCTTCGGTAGTCATAAATCGCGGTCCGACCCTCCGCTCCCTCACTGATCGAATCGCTCTCCATCAAGGAGGAGCGTGCAAACGCGCGGCCAGAAGATGATCAAGCCAATAGTTGACGCACCAATAGCAGTTAACAACACAGCGCCAGCAGCGACATCCTTGGCCCGGCCGATCAAAGGATCAAAATCCTTGGTCGTAGCGTCGGCAAGTAGCTCAAAGGCGGTATTCAACGCTTCGGCTGTCCAAACGGAGGTAATGGCCAATACAATCCAGCACCATTCGGCAGCAGTTACCTGAAAATAGAGACCCGCCGATACGACGAGAATGGTGGCCAAGGCATGGATCCATGCATTGTGTTGAGATCGGAGCAAATGAAAAATCCCAACAAAGGCGTATTTGAAGCTCCTTATGCGACCGGTGAATTCAAAAGGGCGGCTCATCGAAGTGGGAATCGCGCGGGCTTTTTTGTTGCTGCCGGACGGGTTGCCTCCAGAGACTGGATCGAGTTCGTGCCGCTGGGACGGCGAGACAATATCCGCGTTGTGCGATGGAGCGTTTTGATGACTGGCGCGCTCGCTCCAGGTTGCGTTGGTTGCCTCTCCTTCACCAGTGAAGTATGAACTCCATGCTGAACGGGATGTCTACTGCGATTGGCGCACTTGCTCCGCCTGATTTCGCCCTTGCCGGTCGGAGGCGCTCGTAGCCTCATTTAAAGAAGGCGCGAACGGTCGGAGGCTAGACTTGACAGGGTTCTGGCCCGTTTGTATTTTGTCCAGAGCCGTTAATCACTGAAATAGCCACAATTTCTTTGCTCAATCTGGCCGTAACGATGGCAAGCCGGTCCGGTTGACGGAGGCACTTATATGAAACGTGTTTTAAGCATTTGCGCCATCGCCGCGATAGCGGCCTTCCCCGCATTCGGCGCCGGAAGTGCGCCTGTCGAAAGCTCAGACAAGCCGGCCGCAAAGCAGGAAAAGCCGGCCGCAAAGCAGGAAAGTCCCGCGGTAAGCGCGTACAACCAAGGCGTCGAGCTAATGAAGAACAAGCGGTTTGCGCAGGCCCAAAGCAAGTTCGAACAGGCGGTAAAACTCGATCCGAACTTTGCGGAGGCCTACAACAATCTCGCGTTTACGCTTCGAAAACAAGGATCTGCGAACTACCAAAAATCACTCGAGTACTACAACAAAGCGATCCAACTCAAGCCGAAATTGGCCGAGGCCTACATGTATCGTGGCGTACTCTATACCCAAATGGGACGCAAGACTGACGCCCAAGCGGACCTTGTCCTGCTCAAGAAGCTCGACGGCCGCTTGGCGAAAGAGCTGGAGGAATTCATGCAAACCGGCAAGGAAGAGGACTATCTTTACGGTGCAACAAAGAAAAAGTGAGGCGTGCGTCTCCGCCGCCGATCGTCGCCTCAGGACTTCTTCTTACCTACCGTTTGATGAATGATGTCCCCGTTGGGCCTACACCGGACTCCTGGTAGATCGCTTCTCCGTCTCTTGCCCAAAGGTAATGCGGAACGTTAGCGGGGGTGACGAAAACTGCGCCTGTCGGAATCGCAACGAGATTCGATTCATCGAAGGTCTCGCCAAAGCCGACATAAATGGTACCAGACAACACTGTGCTATTCCGTTCGTCGGGGATGGGTGTGCGGCGGAATCCTCCCTCCAGCGGCGAGTTTTACGCGGAGAATGTAAACGCCGTAATGGTCAATTCGACGATTTAAGAATACTCATTCTTAATCTCGTCGCGGGTAAGAACCAATAGACTGATTGTGCCAAGAATCGTTCCCAAGGGGAAGCCGATGCAAGACATGATCGATAGAATGATAGAAGCTTTTCTCTTGACCCTCCTTAAGAGGAAGATCGCATTGAGGAGATACACCGATAATAGTCCAATCGCGATAAAAAGGAGTACGACCAGTGTGAGCAGTTCACGCGGGTTCGGCGCCTGATGAACGTGCTCCTGGAATAAGGCAATCATGCTCATTGTGACTAAAACCAACGAAACCAAAGTGAGCATCGCAAGGACCAGGTACAAGTACGGCAGGAACCGAAATGCAATCTTCATAGAGTCGCATCCATTCTTCCCAGGAGTCGGCTTTCAGGATCTTTGTCAGGCGTCTTTTCTCCCTCTAAGAAACTGACTAGTGATCGTCGCGACTCGTGCGCCGTAAATCTCAGCGGTCTCCAAATCTCCTTTCAACGGGGCGTTTGGCGGATTGACTTGGAAACTTGCGGACATCGGGCCGATGAAGGAACCAACCCGGTTATGAGCGTCCGGAGCGGGCCCATTCGGGGACTGAAAATCATCGGGTCTGTTTGCCGAAGGCAGAAGGCCAAGGCCTACGTAAATCATTCCATGTTGCATCGCGTTGATCACGAGACCTACGAGAGTATTTAGTTTGTCGCCCGAGAAGGACGACGAGTTCGTAAAGGCTCCGGCGATCTTGTCTTTCCAAGCGAGGGTGAACCACTTCTTTGCAGCCGCCTCAATAAATGATTTCATGCCCGCCGACATATTTCCCATGTAAGTAGGACACCCAAAGATAATTGCATCGGCCTGATCCAATTCGTCGAGTTTGGCAGCGGCGTCCTCAGCTGTGTAAAGGGTAGCGGCAACATCGGGTATGCTCTGTGCGCCACGAAGGACGGCTTCCGCCTGCAATTTGGTATGTCCATAAATGGAATGATAAACGACGGCTACTTTGGTCATAATCTGTAATTCTTGGTTCGGGTTCAGGACGCGCATTTAGAGGCTGGTCAGTTCGGTCGCCTTAGCGGCCGAGAAAGCCTCTCATTGAGAGTTCCAGTGCGCAAGAGCTTGCGCTACTCGCCACTCACCTTCGCCTTACCGGGAAGCGTGAACCGGAAGGTTGAGCCAACGCCTTCCTTGGTTTCGACAGTGACTTTTCCGCCGTGCGCCTCGACAAAGGTCTTCACGATGGCGAGACCCAGGCCGGTTCCACCCTCCTTTTGGGAATCAGTTTCAAGCTTATCGAAGACCTTTTCGAGTCGGTCCTCTGGGATTCCGGAACCATTGTCGCTGACCCAGCACTCGGCGGCGCCTTCCACGCCGGTTTCCCGTGCCCCGATGACAACCTCGCCGCGTGGGGTATAGGTGATCGCATTTGCGACCAGGTTCTGAAAGACTCGCCTTAGCAAACCGGCATCTGCGTAAGCAATCAGGTCTTCGGGAATCTCGTTGAGGAGGCGCGTACTTGCAGTCTCCGCCATGGGATGGAGATCGTGAATAACGGCTTCAACGAGCGGCCACAAATCGAAGGCGCGCGGCTCCAATTTAACGCCGGCTTCTGTCTGAATGTGCGCGCTCTCCTTTAGAACCTTGTCAACCAGCGCCTCAAGTTGTTGGACGTTGCGGCGCAGCGTTTTCAGCGTGCGGTAGGTTTCGGTCCTATCGCTCCGATCCGCTTGCGCCAGT
>JAXIPG010000240.1:0-3581 GCA_045403045.1 Terrimicrobiaceae bacterium | reverse complement strand
AGTCGAGGGTGGCTATGACGTCAAAGATGCCGGCGTCAACGTTCCAGGCGCAGTCAAAGGCCTGCAGGAAATCGTGGACCTCCTCAACTCGGGCATCATGCCGAAGGGCACTACTTACAGCGTGATGGAGCAGAAAATGTGTAGAGGTGAGTTGGCGATGATGGCTAGTGGGCCGTGGGCCTGGCTCGAACTTCGGAAATGTGGAATCGATTTCGATCTCGCTCCGTTGCCTGGAGTCGGTGGCAAACCGGGCAGACCGTTCGTCGGCGTCCTGTCTGCCTTAATAAACCGCGCAAGCCCGAACGGCGATCTGGCGGTGCAGTTCCTGGAAGAATACGTCTGCACGGAAGACGGCTTGAGGGCCATCGACGCGGATGTCGCAATAGGCGTTCCGGCGCTGAAAGCTCTCGCTGCGGAGCTGAGCGCCAAGAATCCTCTAATCAAGATAACCTATGAGAACGCCCTGAATGGGGTCGTGATGCCCAACGTTCCTCAAATTGGCAAGTTCTGGAGTTCCATGGGGGCAGCGCTCCAGATTGCTACGAGCGGGCAGGCTACTCCTCAAGCCGCGTTGGATGAGGCCAAAAAGCTCATCGAAAAATAAGGGTGAAAGGACGGTTGCAGATCCGGCACGTTCTGGTGGCGCTGTTCGTCATACCAGCGCTCTACCTTAACTTTATTATTTACCACGCTGGAGCGGCCTGGGTGGCTCTCGCGATGTTGATAGTGATTGGCGTGGGCGCGTTCATTTTTCTTAGTGAATCGGCCTACACGTTCCGGTATCTCTTTCCGGGATTTCTCGGATTTGGGCTCTTTGTGATCTTTCCGATCGCCTACATGGTCCTCATCAGTTTCACGAAGTACAGCTCGAAGAACCTCCTTACTTTTGATCGCTCTGTGGAGTTGTTTCTTCAGGAAACTATTCCTGTCGGCACTGCTTCTTACAAATACAAGTTGTACTCTCAGGATAACGGACTATACATCTTATACATTCAAGACGAAAAAGATCCGGCGAAACGCTTCGCATCGGAGCCGTTCGATCTCAAGCCCGGGGAGCAAGCTAAGGCCGAGCAAGAGCCCGTGAATCTAACTGCCCTGGCGCCAGCCGAAGAGGTGAGGGGCAAACCGTTGGAAATGGGTCAGATCACCCGGGAAAAGCTTTTCATGCCGATGAGGACCCTTCGATTCGCTCTCCCGGACGATATGCTGGTCGGGATGGAAGGGCTTACGAAATTTGGATCGAGGGCGCGCCTATGGACTCTGAATAGAGATGGCTCACTGACCAACAAAAAAGATGGCACTGTCATCCGGCCCGATTTCAAGCTGGGCTTCTTCGTCGACGACAAAGGAGAAAAGGTTGGCGTTGGTTTCAGGACGTTCACCGGCTTGGATAACTATATCCAAATCCTCACCGATCCCCGAATTCAAGGTCCATTCTTCAGGATATTCGTTTGGACACTCGCATTCTCGGGGATCTCTGTAGTATTGACCTTCGCAGTGGGCATGCTGCTCTCGGTAATTCTCCAACGGGAGGATCTCGCCTTTCGGAGAGTCTACCGTACGCTCTTGATTCTCCCCTACGCGGTGCCGGCGGTGCTTTCGATCCTGATCCTGAAAGGAACGTTCAATCAGGATTTTGGTGCGGCGAATCAGATTCTCAGGGGTGTTTTTGGCTTCGCTCCTGAATGGGAGACGGATCCATGGGGTGCGCGCGCGATGGTCCTGTTGGTGAATATCTGGTTGGGTTATCCTTACATGATGCTGATTTGCATGGGAATGCTTCAATCGATTCCCACGGCAATCTATGAGGCAAGCGCGATCGACGGAAGCAACCGGATCGTCGACTTCTTCCGGCTAACGCTGCCGCTTGTCCTCACGCCAATGGTCCCAATTCTTATCTCGAGTTTCGCGTTCAACTTTAATAACTTCAATCTGATCTACCTCCTGACCGGTGGGGGTCCCAGGATGGTCGGCGGTGGCATCGCTGGCGAGACAGATCTGCTTGTGAACTACACCTTCAACATAGCTTTTCGTGATTCCGGGACGAACTATGGTCTCGCCAGTGCAATCGCTACCGTGCTCTTCTTCATCGTGGGTTTCCTCTCCTGGATAAATCTCAAGATAACCGGGAGAAAAGTTAAGATCTAGCAGCCTGTCGGACTTGAAATCGACCTCCCATTTTCTGGACAAGCCGCAGCTGAGAAACGAAGTTTCCCTACCTGACAGGCTGCTAAAATTCCGCCTCCGGCGGAGAAACAGGAAGCTGCTTCCTTTCGGCGCGCGCCGTGGCACGTCAGTCCGGCAGCTGCCCTGCGCTGCGAGGCGGGATTCCCGACTAAAGGGCGACACGGACTTCAAAGTCCGACAGTCTCCTAGGACAGATGACTCCTGAGCAAAAGGCAGTGGCGGGGAAGGTAGCTGCGCATGCGTTCCTCATTGGCTTTCTAACGTTGATCGTGGTCCCGTTCGTCATGGTGGTATCGGCGTCATTCAGCGAGGGGAACTTGGCGCCGAGCCGTTTGCTTCCCGAAAAAGTCAGTTTCGATCACTGGAAGTTTGTTCTCGGCATTCCTTACGAGGAGGTGGTCGACGCCGCTACCGGGGAAACGCGCCTGATCAAGGCAGAGACACCTCCTTTACTCTGGTTTTGGAATTCGATGAAAGTCTCTTTGATCGCTTCTTTCGGCATCATTTGCCTTTCCGGAACCGCTGCCTACGCATTTGCCCGGCTTCACTTTAAGTTTAGATCGGCGACATTGAACAGTCTGCTCATCCTGCAGATGTTCCCAATGGTCCTGTCGCTGATCGCCTTCTATGTTATTCTCGATTTCGTCGGGCAGTACGCAAAATGGCTCGGTCTTAACACTCATGCCGGTCTCGTTTTGGTGTACCTGGGTGGTATCTCGGGCTATATCTGGATGATCAAAGGGTATTTCGAAATGGTTCCAGCGAGCATGGAAGAATCGGCCCGAATTGATGGAGCAAATCAATTTCAAACCTTTGTTTGGATTCTCCTGCCGATGAGTCTGCCAATCTTTGCCGTTGTATTTATCCTCTCGTTCATTTCCTACATGTCAGAATATCCGGTGGCGTCTGTTGTTCTACAATCCAATGACAATTGGACCTTGGCTGTAGGCGCCAATTCATTTTTGTTCGAACAGAAGAAATTTTGGGGCCGATTTTCTGCGTTGGCGGTTTTGAGCGGCGTACCGATCACTCTTGTTTTCCTTTGGTGCCAGAGATTTGTCATCGGCGGGCTGACCGCCGGTGGCGTCAAGGAATAGTACGGGTGCACGGCACTTTCCGCATTCAATGGCCTGGGCCTCATGCGAATGTCGCTTGTTACTTGTAAATCACCCGAGTCTTGCAGATTCGGTCATGCAGGGCGCGCTTTTCCTCGTCAAAAGCAACCATGATGTAGCCGATGTAACAAAGGAGGCCCGCTAAGGCGATCATCGGCGCAACGAGCAAAACGCTCATGATGATTCCATCCACGAACTTCGCCGCGAAGCGGATCCAGAATCCCGCATATCTCATAGCCACGGTGACGGGCTCGACTCCTTCGCTTAACTTTTGGAGAA
>JAXIPG010000198.1:0-15140 GCA_045403045.1 Terrimicrobiaceae bacterium | reverse complement strand
TAAGCACCCTGAAAAATCAAGCCGTTGACGAGCTTCTTGAATTAAACTTGCACCACCCTCCAGGTCACCGCGGCCGTGGTGTCGTCCAAATCCATCCACGCCCAGCTTGGTGGTGCGCCCTTGCTGGGTCCCCCCAGGGTGCCGGGGTTCAATACGCGGGTCAGGCCAATGGTTTCATCGCGCGGGACATGGGTATGGCCGTGAAGAAGGAAGTCGGCTCCTCCGATGCGCGAAGGAGGAATGTGTAATAATAGGAACGTTTTCCGCAAACGCTCGAGAACAAGGCGTCTGGGCAGATTGAGCCTCCAGTCATTGTTGCCAAGCACACCGAAAAATGGCCTGCCCACGGCCTTGACCGCGTCAAGAGTCGTCTGGTCACAAAAATCTCCAAGATGCCAGACCTCATCAGCTCTCTTCAATTCCTTGGCGACGGAGGCTGGAAACTTCCCGTGAGTATCGGCGATAACGGCAATGAGCATGATGAGTTTTCAGTTTACAGTCTCTCAGTGTAAAGTGACATATCTGAGCGACGTCCTGCCACCTTCAAGTGATCGATCACCACGCGACGTTCTCCTTTAAAAGCTGACAAACTGAAAAACTCAAACGTTCTATGTGGAAAACCGCGCACCAGCACATTTTGAAACTTGTCTCCTATGAACCCGGCAAGCCGGTCGAGGAGCTGGCACGCGAGATGGGTTTGCAGCCTGCGGAAATCATCAAGCTGGCGTCGAACGAAAATCCGCTGGGTCCTTCGCCTAAAGCCCTCGCAGCCATGCATGAAGCGCTCGAGCGCTCGCACTATTATCCCGACGGCGGCGGATGGGCGTTGCGAGGCGCCATCGCCCAAAAACTCGGCCTTGACCGGGATAACGTCGTCCTTGGAAACGGCTCGAACGAGATCATCGAGTTCATCGGGCATGCCTTCCTTCGGCCTGGCGACGAAGTGGTCACGGCGCGTCATGCCTTTGCGGTTTACACGCTGATGGCCCAACTCTTTGGCGCAAAGACCGTGGAGGTGCCCGATCCGGGGTACACCCACGATCTGGCTGCAATGCTTGCTTCGATCACCTGGCGGACGCGCCAAGTGTTCATTGCAAACCCCAACAACCCCACTGGCACGATGGTCGGCCAGCATGAAATCGACCGCTTCATGGATCGCGTGCCGGAAGAGGTGCTTGTGATCTTCGACGAAGCCTATTACGAGTTCCTGGACAGCCCGCCGGACGTCTTGAAATTCGTGCAGGACGGTCGAAATGTCGTCGTAATGCGTACGTTTTCGAAGATCCAGGGTTTGGCGGGCTTGCGTATCGGCTATGGCCTGGCATCGCGGGAAATCGCCGGCGTGCTTCAGAAGACACGCCAGCCATTCAATGCGAATGGCATCGCGCAGGCGGGAGCCTTGGCAGGAATTCAGGATGAAGAGCACATTCGCAAAACGCGTGAGCTTACGAACGAGGGTCGCGAGTATTTGCAGTCCGAGTTTTCATCGATGGGTCTCGAATTTGTCCCAAGCGCGGCAAATTTCGTTCTCGTGCGCGTGGGCGATGGCGACAAAGTCTTTCAAGCTCTTCTTCGGCGGGGCCTCATCGTCCGGGCAATGCGAAGTTACAAACTGCCGGAATGGCTTCGTGTTTCCGTCGGAACGATGGATCAAAACGCGCGCTTTATCGCCGAGTTGCGGCGCCTGGATTCCGAGGGCCTGTTGGAACACCGCGCGGCCGAGACGGCAGGCGCCTAACGTGCTGGCCGAGGACACCATCGCGGCGATTTCGACGCCTTCCGGCGAAGGTGCCATCGCCGTTATTCGCCTTTCCGGATCGCAGGCTCCCGCGATCGCCGAGCGCCTTTTCGTGAGAAAAAATGGATCCGGCCATTCGATCGAGCGCATGTTGCATTTCGGCTGCTTTCGAGATGAGGAAGGTCGATTGGACGATGGCATGGCTGTCGTCTTTCGCGCGCCACGCAGCTACACGGGAGAAGATATGGCAGAGTTCCATTGCCATGGAGGCGTGCTGGTCGCCTCCCGCATCTTGGGGGCGGTCTTGCGTGCAGGGGCCCGCGCGGCCGAGCCTGGAGAATTTACGCGTAGAGCATTTCTCAATGGAAAGATGGACCTGACTCAGGCCGAAGCAGTCATGGATGTGATCCGCGCCAGCACCCCTCTTGCCTTGCGGACCGCCGAGGAACAGCTCGCAGGCCGCCTCGGCTGCGAGGTCGAGAAGATCCGAAATATCCTCCTCGGGATTGTCGCACATCTCGAAGCCACGATCGATTTTCCTGAAGAAGGCATTGACCCGAGCACAGGCGAACGGCTCATCGCTGAGATCCGGAAGACACATTGCCAAATCGAAACACTGCTCGCGACTGCCGAGGAGGGCCGGATCCTCCGCGAAGGCGTGCGCCTTGTTCTGTGCGGTGCGCCGAATGCCGGAAAATCCAGCCTTCTCAACCGGCTTCTTGGCTTCGACCGCGCCATCGTGAGCGCCTCGCCGGGAACCACCCGCGACACAATCGAGGAGTTTGCGAGCCTTCGGGGGATCCCCTTCCGGATCACGGACACCGCAGGCCTGCACGAAACGAAGGACGCTGTCGAACGCGAAGGGGTCGAACGGACGAAGAGAGCGATGGAGAGGGCTGACGTGATTGTGCGCGTGGTCGACGTCACCCGTCTCTGCAACGAAGAACCGCAAAACGGCGAGATTCTCGCTGCCAACAAGATTGATCTGATCGGGAACGGGGTTGCTGATTCGCGATTTCGAAAAACGCCTTTCATCGCCATTTCCTGCCTCACCGGTGAGGGAATCGGCCAGCTTGTCGATGCGATCGCGCGGACTGCGCGTGGCAATCAACCCGCCGACGCTCCTATGCTAGCCGCCATAAACGCGCGGCACCAAGTCTGCCTTGAACGCGCCCGGTTGTGCCTGAAGGAAGCCGAGGAAAAACTTCAAAAACAAGCCGATCCCGAACTGGTCGCAGTGCCGTTGCGAGAAGCTCTTGACGCCGCGGGTGAAATTGTTGGCGCAGCGGATATCGAAGAAATCCTAGGCAAAATTTTCAGCACGTTTTGCATTGGAAAGTGAGTTTTTACACCGCGATTCTCCGGCCGCTTCTCTTCCGGCTGGATGCCGAGAGGGCGCATCATTTGGCTTTGCGGCAGCTTTGCCTTATTCCGCCACCCCTGCTGCGCCTGATCTTTCGCGGGATCCCTCGTTGCGCATCGCAAGACGTCTTCGGCATTGATTTTCGCAACCCGATCGGTCTCGCCGCCGGGATGGACAAGAACGCCGTTGCGCTGCCCGCATGGGAAGCGCTCGGTTTCGGCTTTGTGGAAATAGGAACTATCACGGCCAAAGCGCAGCCTGGCAACCCGCGGCCACGCCTTTTTCGCTATCCTCGCCAGAATGCTCTTGTTAATAGAATGGGGTTCAACAACGACGGGGCGGACGCCGTGGCCGCTCGCCTGGATGGCCTGCATAAGGCAGGCAAATGGCCAAAAATACCGGTCGGCATCAATCTCGGAAAATCCAAGGTCACGCCGCTTGACCGGGCGCCTGATGACTATCTGCAAAGCTTTCGGAAGCTCGGGAGATTTGGAGACTATTTTGTGATCAACGTCAGCTCACCCAACACCCCTGGCTTGCGCGATCTTCAGGAAACCCGGCGTCTGCGAGAAATCGTGCGGGTATTGCACAACGAAACGCTGGAAAAACCCCTGCTCGTCAAGATGGCTCCGGATCTTCCCGACCAGCAAGCTATCGAGATAGCCGCCCTGTGCGAGAACGAAGGGCTTGCCGGTCTCATCGCAACAAATACGACCCTCGATCATTCGGCGTTACCAAAGGACCGCGATGAACAGGGCGGTCTGAGCGGCGGGCCACTTAGACAGCGGTCAACCGGCCTAATCCGAATCCTCAAACCGAGTACCTCGCTGCCGATCATCGCTTCCGGTGGGATCATGGATGCCGCCTCAGCAAAGGAGAAGTTTGACGCTGGAGCGCGGCTCGTTCAAATCTATACGGGCTTTGTATATCGCGGACCGCAATTGATCCGGGAAATCGCTTCCCTCAACTCCCAACTCTCAACTCTCAACCCGCACTAAATGCCCGACTGGAAATCGACCACCCTTACGCTTGGCCATTCCCCCGATCCGGACGATGCCTTCATGTTTTATGCGATGGCAGAAAGCAGGATCGACCTCAGGGGCTACCGCTTCGCCCACATCCTGCAAGACATTCAGACGCTTAACGAACGCGCTACCCGCGGTGAGCTCCACATTACCGCCGTTTCCATCCACGCGCTCGCCTACGTCCTGGACAAATACGCCCTTCTGCCAAGCGGCGCGAGCATGGGCGACGGTTATGGACCGCTATTCATTGCTGAAAACGCCGCCGGCCTTCCCGATGGGGCGGATGACTCGGCCAGGAAAAATTGGCTTCTCAAAAAAACCATCGCCGTACCCGGCCGGATGACAAGCGCGTTCCTGGCGGCTCAGCTTTTCCTCGGAAGAGATTTCAACTGCGTCGTCGTGCCGTTCGACGAAATTTTCGAGGAGGTGCGCTCAGGCAGGGCTGGCGCCGGCCTAATCATACACGAAGGCCAGCTTACCTATGCGAAGGAAGGTTTTACCGGCGTCTTCGATCTCGGAGAATGGTGGAAGCGCACGCGTAAATTGCCTCTTCCCCTCGGCGGAAACGTCATCCGCAAGGACATTCCGCCCAAGATGAGAAGCGAAATCAGCGACATCCTGCGCGAAAGCATCGCTTACGGGCTTGATCATCGCGCGCCCGCAATCACACACAGCATGGCCCACGCCCGCGGATTGGACGTTCCGCTGGCAGACCGATTCATCGGCATGTACGTGAACGACCTGACTCTCGATTACGGCGAAAACGGGCGCGCAGCTGTAAAACAGTTCCTGAGCGAGGCTGCTGAACGAAAGCTAATTCCGCCACTCACTGCGCTGGAGTTTGTGAGCTAGACGGCGGCCTGGTCTGCGGTTGTTTGGCGACTTTTTCGGCTGCCTTGTCGAGCTTCGCGCCCACGTCCTTGCTTTGGGGATTCAGCTGGAGCGCCTTCTGCCAATAGAGCACAGCCTCGGCCCTTCTGCCGAGCTTATCGCAGGCGTCTCCGATGTGCTCGAATACGACAGCGTCCGGTTCAGGAAGCAGTTCCGCCGCACGCAGCAATTCGGTGAGCGCCTCGTCGAATTTACCCTGCTTGAAATACAACCAGCCCAAACTGTCGATGTACGCGCCGTTGGTTGGCTCCATTTCCAATGCGCGGCGGATGAACTGGCCGGCCTCGTCAAGGTTTTCGCTTCGCTCGACCCACATGTAGCCAAGATAATTGTAGGATCGCGCGGCATTGCCAGGATCAAGCTCGATGGACCTTCGGAAAAGCTCGGTAGCCTTTACATACTGGCCGGCTTGTTCGGCGGCGGCGCCGTAGTCGAAGTAGAAATCGGCATTAAGCAGGTCGGGCTGGCTGTTGCCCGCCTCGACCAGCGCCCGCTCGAAGGCGCGCATCGCCTCGTTATGCTGCTTGATCTGGCTGAGTGCAACGCCATGGTAATACGTGAGCAGCCCGGCCTGCGGAAAGCGCGTGCGCGCCTCCGCCAGCGCTGCGACCGCGCCCAAAAAGTCCTTCTGTTTGAAGAGCAGGTCAATGACCTGCAGGTGCCGCGGAAGCATCTGCGGCTCGATCAAGAGCGCCTGCCGCGCGCTGGCGAGCGCTTTCTGCTGGTGGCCAGCCTTAAGATAGAGCTGGGTAAGCTGATCATAAGCAGAAACACTCAGGGGATTCCCTGCTACCAGATCTTCAATCACCTCAATTGCGGAATCCGTTTGCCCCGTTTCAACGAGGCAGCCTGCGAGTTTCTCGCGAATCTGAGGATAGGACGGCCTAAGATCGACGACTTTTCTGTAGAAAGGCAGGGCTTTGTCCGTTTGGCGGGTGAGAACATAAAGATCACCGATCTTGCTTAATGCAGCCGGATCCTTTTCGCCGCATACTGCGGCCTTTTCGAGCAGGCGGCCAACACGCTGGAGCTCAACCTCCGAGAGCGAGGCGCCTGCGTCACGGAGAACATTCCGGCTGCTCAACTCAGCCAGCGAGAGCCAGAAATCAGGATCCGTGCTCTTGGAACGTGCGGCTTTTTCGAGCACCTGCTCCGCTTTAGCGGTCTGGCCACCCGAAAGATAGACCTCCCAAAGCGCTTCGTATGGAGCGAACGTCTTCGGCGCAATCTCAATCGCCGTCTGAGCGTATTTCGCGGCCAGGTCCGGCTTACGGAGATGCCGCAAATACGTGGAACTCAGGGCGAGGAACGGAGCCGTCTCCTTTGGTGACGCCTTGACGGCGTCCTTTAGCACCGAAATGGCGTCGGCCGTCTCGCCGCGGCGCAGGTAATCGTAAGCGACCTTGACGGCCAAGTCGGTGTTGCCGGGATCCAGAGCGAGCGCTTTGCGATAACTCTCAAGCGCCTTCTCCGGCCCATCACTCTCCTCCTCGAAGAGACCATTAACGAACCACGCCAAGGCATCCGCCTTTCGCTGCCCCTTGGCTTCAAGCGCTCGAGCTGTTTCCGGGGTATCAGCGGGCAACAAGTCGGCGACGGCGCCATGTGCCCCAAGGTAAGCCAATCCAAAAGCCACGCTTGCACAAAGGAGGAAGACATGCCGAGTTCTGCAACCGGCAGCCTCGAATCGTCCCTTCCTGCTCATGCCCGAAACTGTAACTCTTACGACTTGTAGCGCAAACGCTTCTTGTGACGATTTTCGCGCATGCGCTTTCGGCGCTTGTGCTTCGCGATCTTCGCCTTTCTTTTCTTTTTCAGTGAACCCATGAGCGGTGTGTAAACTCCTAAACTAGTAAACGACCTTGTTGAGGGGATACTCGATTATCCCCTCCGCGCCCAGTGCCTTAAGCCTCGGGATGATCTCGCGGACGATCTTTTCTTCGATTATCGTCTCGACAGCAACCCACCCGGACTGGGCCAGGGGCGAAACGGTAGGATTTCGGAGCGCGGGCAATGCCTCAAGCAAATTCTTCAGGTTTGATTCCATGAGGTTCATCTTGAGGCCGACCAGGTCCCGGGCATTGAGGGCGCCCTTGAGCAGAAGGGTCAGCGTCTCGAGCTTCGTGCGCTTCCAATCGTTCTCAAACGCCTTATGATTGGCAATCAAAACTGGAAACGATTCCAGGAGCGTCTCGACGATGCGCAACTTATTGTCTCGCAGGGAAGAACCTGTTTCGGTAATATCGATAATCGCATCGACAAGGTCGGGTACCTTAACCTCGGTCGCGCCCCAGGAAAACTCGAGTTCCACGTTCACTCCGGCCCGCTCAAAAAACCGTCTGGTCAATCCGACGGCTTCGGTTGCCACGCGCTTTCCCTCCAGATCGCGCACGCTGCGGACCGGCGAATCCTCCGGGACCACCAGCACCCAGCGCGTCGGCCGGCTGCTGGCCTTGCTGAAGGACAACTCGGTCACCTCGCGCACATCGGATTCATTTTCCGCCACCCAGTCACGTCCCGTAATGCCTGCGTCCAGATATCCGTGCTCAACGTAACGACTGATCTCCTGCGCTCGCAGCAAGCGGATCTCTAACTCGGGGTCATCGATCGCCGGACGATAAGAACGTTTGGATCCTGATATGGAAAATCCCGCCTTGGCGAACAGGCTGAGGGTCGCCTCCATCAAGCTGCCCGAAGGCAGGCCAAGAGTAAGAATGTGAGAAGACATGCGGAAGGCGGATTAACAGCCAGTTCTCCGCATCCCGCAAGGGAAAAGCTGGACTCAACATGCCGTTTGCCGGAGCGCCGTCATTTGCGAGAAGCCCGGGCCTTCAGAATCCCGAGCAGAACGAAGTAGAAGAACAAAGCTGCCGGAGCGGCGAGGAAAAGGGAGCCGATCAGAAGCGGTAGCCCGACATCGAAGAAAGTCGTCCATTTCAACATCTCGGCAACATGAATGTGGTGCATCTCCATCTTCGGCGGAAAATGGTGCGGCTTGCTCAACACCCCGTAACCGATATCATATTCCATCCGGAGAAGCACCGGCCAGAGGGGCGTGACCACATCATGCAATGAGACCGCGATCACCGCCGCGATAGGGTTGCAGCGCAGTAGATAGGCGACGCCAAGCGAGAGAAGCGTTTTGATCCCGAAGAGCGGCGTAAAGCCGATGAACACGCCAATCGCAACTCCCCCTGCTATCGCATGGGGAGTATCCCTCAGAGTGACCAACTTCGCTCCAAGGCCCTTGAAATGGTCGACCAGCTTTCTCACTCGGTCACCGATAAATCAAGGTCCGGTCCGCTTCCAGATTGAAATTCCCCGTAGGCCGCGATAACCTGGAACTCCTATGATTGCGGCTGAGTTTGAGGATGTTCAGAGCGACTCGGCATCCAGCTTTTCTCGCTGGCTCATACCCGCGCTCATTCTCTCGATTCTCCTTCATTTGCTCTTCTGGTATTGGGCGCGCGGCTATTCGCTGCCCTCCTCCGGCCGCGAAGTTTACGATCGCATCGTACCGCGCACATTCCATTTGGAACGCGTGGAAATTGACTCAAAGCTTCTCGCTCCGGATCCGGCGACGGAGAGACAAAATTCCCTCGCGCCGGAAAGCGTCAATCTCCCCGACGAGAAGACCGCCTTCGAGAAACTTATGGCAGACGACAAGGGAGAACCGGCGGCGCCGAAGATCGATCAGGCCATCCTTTCGGAAAAGCCCACGGCCTCCTCGACAACGCTTGAAGATACTACGCAGATGGCCAAGCGCAGCGGCGCGCAAAGCATTCTTGAGGACACCAGGTCCTTGCAAACTGCTCTGCTCTCAGAGATGCCCGGTGCGCCTGGCCGGCCAACCGGCAAGGTGCTCGACCCGCAAGCGCTTACGGGGCGTGCGACCGCCAAGACTGGCAAGTTGCGCGGGATTGACACGCCCGGTTTCAGCAACCTCGATGACCTCCTTGCGCGCACGGGCCCCCTCAGCTCCGAAACAGCGCCGATCCTCATGCCGACGGATTTGCTGTTCGACTACGACCAGATCAACCTTCGCGTCGAGGCGCTTGCCAGCCTCGAAAAACTGGGCACCCTAATCCGGCGAAATCCCCAGGCCACCTTCATCATCGAAGGCCACACCGATTCCTTCGGCTCCGATGTATACAATCTCGATCTCAGTCGACGCCGTGCGGACACTGTGAAAGGCTGGCTCATCACAATGATGAAAATCCCTCCCGACCGAATCGCGGCCCGAGGCTTCGGCAAATCACGACTTATTGCACCCGAGTCGGGAACCATCGAGGAACAGCAGATCAATCGCCGTGTCGAAATCGTTATCCGGGCCAAGTAACTTGGACGATCCATCCCCAAATTCGGAGAATCCCGGAGGAAATGACGACAAGGAGACCTGGCGGCAGATTAGATCAAGGAACACCGCATTTGACCCTTGATTTGCCACGTCCTCAACGTTTTGCATGTCGCAATCGATGATCACCCCCAACGAACACGCCCTCGAAATAGCGGCACGCGCACTCCGTGAAAAGACGCTCAAGCGCGGGGGCGAAAGCATCGAAATCTTCCGGGGCTTCCGGAAAGTCGAAGAGCATCGCCTGCGCATGTGGCACCATGCGGGCGCCGGTGGACGCGAGGTCGCGCGCCAGCGGTGCGACTTGGTGGACATTCTTTTCAAAGAGCTTTTTGAAGGCATCATCCGGTCAGTCGTTCCCAAAGGCCTCATCGAACCGCTTGTGGTGACGGCTCTCGGCGGTTATGGACGCCGGGAGCTGACGCCCTTCAGCGACGTCGACATCATGTTCGTGACACCAAGGTCTCAGCCCTCGAAAGCCGCCGAGGAAATCATCCGCAAGACTCTGATGACGCTCTGGGACATCGGCTACAAGGTTGGCCACTCCACGCGTTCGATTGCGCAGACCATCAAACAGGCCAACGGCGACATGATCACCAAGACATCTCTGCTGGAGTCCCGCTATCTCAGCGGGGATCGTGACCTTTTCGCTGAGTTTAAGGAACACTTTGAAAGCGAATGCGTGCGCGGCCGCGAGGGCGAATACGTCTCCTGGCGCCTTGCGAACCAGGCCGAAACACGCAGCAGATACGGGGGGAGCGTCTTTATGCAGGAGCCCAACGTCAAGAACGGTGTGGGAGGCCTGCGCGATTACCACAGTCTGCTATGGATCAGCTACTTCAAAGAGCGCATCAATACGACTGCCAAACTCGTTGAGAGGCGATTCCTTCGCGATTCCGAACGTCGCGCTCTTGAAAAGAGCTACGATTTCCTGCTGCGTGTGCGCACCGAGATGCATTATCTGACGGGAAGATCGCTGGACGGCCTGACCCTTCAACTCCAGGGGCGGGTCGCCGCGGGCTTCAACTTTCCCCAAAGGCATATCTTGCTTCGCGTTGAAGCCTTCATGCGGGAATATTTCAGCCACGCCCGTAACATCCATCTCATCACCCAGTCTGTGATCGAGCGTATGAACGTGGTCCCGGAAAAGTCGGGGCTCTTCGGGATCCTCCGCCCAAAGATCGAAAAATTCGACGGCTTTGTGGCCCGCGGCGGCAAATTGTATGAGGAATCAAGGGAGACCTTCGCCGAGGACCCCTACCGGCTCATCCGGGCCTTTCATCACGCACAAGTGCGCCAGCTCAATTTCAGCACTGAGCTACGCGACTTCGTTCGCCGACGCCTCCGGCTCGTGGACCGCACCTTCCAGTATGCCCGTGTGGCGAGAGAGACTTTTCTCGCAATTCTCTCCCGCAAAGGCGAGGTCGGCCGCATCCTTCGTGAGATGCACGATCTTGGCTTTCTCGGACGCTACATTCCCGAGTTCGGCGCGCTCACCTGCCTCGTTCAGCACGAATTTTACCACCGGTATACCGCCGATGAACACACTCTCGTCTGCATCGAGAAGCTTGACGGGGTCTTGTTCGCGGAAGAGGAAAAATTCCGCGGATATCGCGCTATTTTCCAAAAGCTCGAAGATCCGGCAATGCTCTATCTGGCCTTGCTCTTGCACGACACGGGAAAGGCGGCCAATAAGCGCCATCACGAAGATGCCAGCGCCGTTCTCGCGCAAAAGGTCGCCAGGCGCTTGCAGCTTTCCCCGGAGCGTCGCCGCATGCTCATTACTCTTGTCAATTCCCACTATGAGATCTCCTTCGCGGCGCAAAAGCGAAACCTCGACGACCCCGCCACCATCGCAGAATTCGCTGGCATCGTGGGCAACCGGGCCAATCTTGACGCTCTCATGCTCCTCACTCTCGCTGACGGCCAAGGAACGAGCGACCAGAACTGGTCGGACTGGAAGGAGGGTCTCGTCTGGATTCTCTACCGTCGGGCGACAGATTATTTCGAGGGCGGACGAATCAGCATCACGCAGTTTCGCAAAAACTTGGAGGACCTCCGTGAAGCGGTCTCACGGCGGGTGCCGAAAGACTTCGCCGATGAGATCGAGGCTCACTTCGAACACATGCCCGAGCGCTATTTTCAAATGTTTGATTCCGAGCAAATCGCCGGTCACGTGCGGCTCTTCCGAACATTCCTGGAAACGCATCTCACGCGCGAAGATCCGCCGCCCTATGCGCCCGTCTTCAAATGGATCGCAAGGCCCGAGCAGGGGCATAGCGAGGTTTGGGTCTGCGGATGGAACCGCCCGCGGCTCCTCGAGCGGATCGCCGGCGCTTTCCTCTCCGCCCAGATCAATATTCTAAGCGCTGATGTCTTCACCCGCGGCGACAACCTCGCGCTCGACATTTTCCGCGTGTGCAGCACCCAACTGACGCCGGTTACAAGCGCCAGGGACATCACTCGCGTCGAGACGCGGCTTTGCGACTCGCTGGCGTTCGAAGATTACGACTTCAGCCCGCTGCTCAATAAGGACGCACTCCTGCGCACCTACCGCATTTCGCAGGAAGCCGAAATACCCACCAAGATCGTCGTGGACAATACGTCGCACCCGAGTTTCACTCTCGTTGACCTTCAGACTCCCGACCGCCTCGGTCTCCTTTACGATCTGCTGCGGGCCCTGGGCGAGGAAGACGTCAATATTGAGCTTTCCCGCATCACGACCGAAATGGATGTCGCCATGGACACCTTCTACGTCACAGACGGCAATGGCAAGATAATCGATGAATCTGCCATCAAACGCATCCAGCGGCTTCTCCAACGAGCTTCGGTGCGTTCGGTGGGATAGGAGACTGTTGAAAAACCCACATATGTCACGTTGCTGTCAATTTTCGGAAGGTCGCAAGGAGCCGAGCGCAGGCTTGATGGGGTTGCGGGGTCCCCATCTCCCCGCAAGCCCCAGTGCTACGGACAAGCTCGGTGACACGGCGAAGGCCGAAAATTGGCGCAACCCGGAGGGCGTGGGTCTTTCAACAGTCTCCTAGGGCACGAAGCCATGATTCTGCGCTTCGCACGTCTGTTTTGGCGGCAGGTCGTGCGACAGGCTTGGCGGCATCCGCTTCTCACCGGCCTCAACATCCTCGGTATCGCCCTTGGTATCACTGTCTTCCTAGCCATCCAGATCGCCAACCGCGGAGCCATAGCGAGCTTTCGTTCGGCGGCGGAGCTGACAACCGGCCGAGCCCACCTTGAAATCCGCGGCAACCTCGACGATTCCCTCCTGCCTTCCGTAGCCGCTATCCCTGGAGTTAAGGCCGCCACGCCCATCGTGGAAGGTGTGGTCACCTTTCCTGACGCTCCAGGCGAGTACCTCCGTATCCTGGGCGTTGATCCTTTCACCGGCGGAGAGATTTTCCCGTTTCAGTTGCGAACCGCGGAAGACCGTTCGCTCGATCTCGAAAAATGGCTGGGCGATCCGGAGGCTATCGCGGTTCAGGCAGGGTTCACGAAAACCGGCCCCATTCAAGTGCTCGCCGGCAGCGTCCTTCGCACCCTCCGCCCCGCCTTCGTCTTTAAGCCCGATGAGGTCTTCACGCGGGGCGATCTGCGCCTTGCGGCGATGGATATCGGCTGGGCGCAGGAACTCTTTGGATTGGCGGGCCGCGTTTCCTCGATCCAGATCCTCCTGAAGGATCCTGCCCAATCAGAAACGGTGGCCGAAGCCCTGCGCCGAATCGTGCCTGCGGATGCCCGCGTTGCTCCTCCCGCCGCCCGTAGCCAGGAAATGGAATCCATGCTTGGCGCCTTTCAGCTCAACGTCACTGCGATGAGCTTGGTTTCCCTCATCGTTGGAATGTTTCTCATCTGCAACAGCGTCGGCGCAGCGGTCATCCGCCGTCGCTTTGAA
Source organism: Terrimicrobiaceae bacterium (assembly GCA_045403045.1). Classification (GTDB taxonomy): domain Bacteria; phylum Verrucomicrobiota; class Verrucomicrobiia; order Chthoniobacterales; family Terrimicrobiaceae; genus DASTFP01. The sequence continues at coordinate 1,862 of JAXIPG010000198.1, read as the reverse complement.
ATCGCCATCCTCAGAGCAAACGGTGCGACTCGGGGCGAAATCCGGCGATTGTTCCTCGGCGAGGCTACACTTGAGGCCCTTGTCGGCGTTGCACTTGGCATCTGGCTGGCTCCGGCACTTGCCGGCTGGATCGCCCAGCCTGTGTCGCAAAGTGTCTCTTCACTTTATGAACTGGTTCGAATTGACAATCCGGGACTCTCGCATTGGCAGATGCTGGAAGCGATCGCCATCGGGATCGGCGCGGCCCTCGTCGCGGCGTGGCTTCCCTCCTCGGAGGCGGCGAATTGTGAGCCTGCGCGCATCCTGCATCCCGGCTCCGGGATTGAGGTATTTTCTCCGTTGCGCAAAAGGGGACTGGCTTGGGCGATTCTCCTCCTCGGCGCTGCTGTTGGGTTGTGTCTTTATTCGCTAAAAGGCGGCTCAAAATACTCGGGGTTCGCCGCCGCCGGTGCGGTCATTGCCGGGTTCTCCTTGCTGGTGCCTTGGCTCTCCGTCGCCGTGGCGTCCTGCTGCCGGAGATTCGGCGTCCTTTCCCGTCTCGCGACCAACCACTTCGTGCGCTCGCTGCACCGCAATACTCTCACAATCGCCGCGCTGGCCGCCGCAATCGCCATGACGATTAGCGTGACGGTCATGATTCATTCGTTTCGCTCAAGCGTCCAGCGATGGATCGAGCAGACGCTGACAGCAGATCTCTTTATCGCTCCAGCTGCCAATGAGATCGCGGGCTTGCAGGCATTCCTGCCCGACGAATCCTTAGCATGGGCGGAAAGTCAGCCCGAGGTCCTCGAAGCAGGCACATTTCGAGAAGTTCCGGTTCGCTTTGGCAGCGAACCCACCGCGCTCGCCGTTATCAACGGCAAGGCCCGGGGAAGATTGGAGTTTCTCGAAGGCGATGGCGCTGAACAGGAGTTTCAATCGGGCGAATGCGTGGCCATTTCAGAAAGCTTCGCGAACCGGTTTAGCGTGGCACCGAGGTCCAAAATTTCGCTGCCGACGCCTGCCGGAGTTCGGGAATTCAGCGTTTGCGGAATCTATCGGGATTTCGCGCGCGACCGCGGAACAATCCTCATGCCGCGAACACTCTTCGATCGCTATTGGCACGACCACCAGGTGCATTCCCTTGCCCTCAAACTGCGCGATCCCTCTTTGGGAGGATCCGTCGGCGATGCGTTTCGCGAACGGTTTGGACGCGAGGGTCAGTTCGTCCTCTACGACAATGCCGCGCTGCGCCAGCGCGTCTTCGACATCTTCGACGAGACTTTTGCGGTCACCTCCGTTCTCCGAAGCATCGCCGTCGTCGTTGCTGTCGGAGGTGTGCTCTTTTCATTGAGCGCACTCGTCATTGAACGTGAGCGGGAAATCGGCGTCTTGCGGGCGATGGGCGCGTCCCGTCCGCAAGTGCTTGGTGTTTTTCTAACGGAGGCGGCCCTCATCGCTCTCACGGCCGCATTGAGCGGGCTGGCCTCCGGCGGAGCGCTGGCTATGGTATTGACTTGGATTATCAATAAGGCCTTCTTTGGCTGGACGATAGATCTGAGCTATCCAACGCTCCCTATGGTCACAATCCCCCTTTGGATCATTGGAGCCGCTCTCCTCTCGGCGCTCCTTCCTGCCTGGCGCGCGGCCTGCATTGCCCCGGCCCGCGCAGTAAGATTCGAGTAGAGCTCTCCCGTCTTCTAGTCTAGAGCAAATGCCGACACTTGTCCGGCTAGCAGCCTGTCGGACTTGAAATCGAAATCCCATTTTATGGATAGATCGCGGTTGACAAGCGAAATTTCCCTGCCTGACAGGCTGCTAAAATTCCGCCTCCGGCGGAAAAACAGGGAAAAATTCTGCTTCTTTTCGGCACGCAGTGCCGA
>JAXIPG010000152.1:0-2647 GCA_045403045.1 Terrimicrobiaceae bacterium | reverse complement strand
ACGCGTACTGGCCACATCCAACCGAAAACCTCCGTTAAGGGCTTAAGGCGGTTTCGCCCGGCGACGGATCTGCGGTTTGGCGCATACGCTCCAGATCGAAGTGATACTTGCCGAACGGATTAATGTGTTTCCGTAGTAGTGGCGTAGTCAGACTCAAGATGGTGTCATCAATCGTATGTCCTTCGGCGCGAAGCTGCTCCACGACGGGTCCGATATGAAGCGTATTCCAGGTCACCACCGCATTGTGCAGCACTGATAAGCAACTGAACGTGTGAATCTGATCTCCGAATTCGCGTCCCCTCAAAGCGCCTTCCTTGCCGAAGCAGAGGAATCGAGAGAGGTCATGTGAGGCCTCGCCTTTATTGAGCTCGCGTCCCATGCGTCGCCGGTATTCTTCATCATCCAATGTTTTCAAAATGTGCACCGTTTTGTGAACACGACCGATCTCCGCCAAGGCTTGGTGAATGCTGTTCTGCCGAGCATAGGAGCCGAGGCGATGCAGAATTAGCGATGCTGAAACGATGCGTTCGTGAATCGAGGCAATGACGCGCGCTGCCTCATCCCAGGCCTGTCGGATGAGATGCATCCTGATTGTTCCCGTTAGGATCGGATCCAGGTTGGCGTAGTGCTGTTGTCGGTCGAGCTTATAGAGAGTCTGATCCTTGATATCCTTGATTCTTGGCGCCAGCTCGAAGCCCAACAACGCGGCAGTTGCCATGACGACTTCTGTGAAACCGTGGGTGTCGGTGTAGCAAATCCTGGGATCGAGTTCCGTATCGTGTTCCAATAGGCCGTCGAGACTGAATGCTGCCTCGCGAAGACGGCAAGGGATGGGCTGTTGATGGATGCGCAGACAATTATCGGCTGTGTGAGCATAGAGCGTCACTCCCCGGCCTTGAAGCACGTGACTGTAATCGGCGGCCAGGATGTTCACTGGCACATAGAAACGCATCCCGTCGGCGGAGCATGTATTTCCACGACCATAAATTCGGCTCATCGGCAGCCTCGAAGCAAAATTGATGAGGTCAATGCTGGCGGCCTTCAGCGCGTCCTCCGTAAGATGCCAATCGGCAACAAAGCTGATCTGCTCTACGCTCAAACCCGAAGCCACCGCCATGCGCTGCGGACCGATATTGCAGCCGATCGCGATCAATGCGGCGAGAGCGTTACGTTGTTGTGCTGGTGGCGATAAGCCCGAGTCGCCTCCTTGGTGCAAAAAATGGCGCAGGAAGTTCGTTTGGTTGTCGAGGTCGATCAACACATCCACGAGGTCGGTTTTCGCTAGGCGAGCCTGGATCAAGCCTTTTGTGACTTTCACCGCGTCCGGCCTCTCTTTTCCCTTCAAGGCGGCCAGGTGGAACTTTCCTTTGTCGCGATCGATGGTGAGCGCGCTGTTCTGCGGCACCCGCCGATCTACCTTTGCCATGACGCTCGTCAGATTTTCGTTCAGTTGAGCGAGGTATATGTCCGCATCGATTGGCAACTGCAGTTGATGTCCTTGATATAGGCAACCGCGCGGCCAATCGGTGAGTTTTCAGGGAACTGAAATGGCGTTTTCTCGATGAGCGCTGGTGAATACTTGCGCGTGTAGCCATACCAATGATCGATGAGCCCAAGGTGGGAACCCTCATTGCCCGCCCGCAAGTTACGGCACCCATCAACGAGCCTCCCGATGGCATCGCTTGGCAGTCGTGCAAAAATCTCACCGCGCAACTCGCTATCTGGGATTGATTCGTCAAGCACGATCGTCCCCAACTCCTCCAGCACCTCCACGGCCCGACTGCGAGCTTCTTCAGTGGCGCGCAAGAGATCATCGTAGCGCAGCCGCGCCTTGTTATGAATGCCGGTGATGAGTTTGTCCTGCATTTCGATAACAGCATCAGTCGTCTCAGCGCGAGCGGCCTGCAGAAAGCAGAGCACAATCGCATTCCGTTTGGGAGAGGCGAACCGGCGCAGGCCCCACACGTCATACCGGTATCCCCAGTCAGCCAGAATGCGCCGTGTCGCTGGGTGCACGCTCGATAAGACTCTCAAGCCCGCTAAGCCCAAGGAGGCGATGTCGGTCAACCGTTCGAGGAGTGCGGTCAACGCTTCGGGAGATTCCTTCCGTGGCATTGTTTTGAACTGTTCCAACCGAGAACGGGACCAAGGTCCTGTTCCCGTCGATTCGCTTTCCAAAGGCGCCGAAGTCACGATCAACAAAGCTTCGATTTGCTCCTCCTGACCTTCAGCCAGTCCACCAGAAAGGGTAGTGTAGACTGACTGTAGAGCGGTCTCGCGTGCTGTGTTCATCACATCGCGCAGAGTGGTGCGGCCTGGCCGGACAACCCGTTGCTCCTGCAGCCAGCGATAAGCGGCATGGCGCAACGCGGTCGCGCGCGGAAGCGCCTGTGCGACCGTGATCAAATGATCCAATAATTCCTGGCGCTGGAGAGCACCACAACGAGCGAATTTCAGATGCTGCCGTATGCTCTCCAAATGTTCGAATCGCGTCTTCTCGTTCTGCGGATACCCCTCGATCGGCATTGGTAACACGCCCAGTTGCGAGGCAATTGTCGCCAGCACTGACTCCGGGACTTGTCGCGTGTCGCCCAAGAAATGTCCACGCCAGCGAAGTGTGCAAAGCTGGACGGCAAATCCCAACCTG
>JAXIPG010000103.1:0-16054 GCA_045403045.1 Terrimicrobiaceae bacterium | reverse complement strand
AGAGCAAATGCCGAAATAAATTTCCGAAATGGTGGCAGCGCCGAGGGGTCTCTGGCAAGGCGCGGAGGCAGGTCAATCCCCAGAAAGGGGTGGGACCCTTTCTTCCCACCAAGGCTTGACCTGCCGACGCAACACAGCCAGAGACCCCTCGCCGCGCCAGCCCTTTCCCAAGCAATTCTTTCAGAAGTGCTTGGGAGGCGGCCCGGGCGCAATGGCCTGCCTGCGGCGTCATCGGCACAAGGCCAAGGTCTACGGACATTGGCCTTTGCCTCTTCCTGGCAGACAGGCTATTTCGCCTCGGCCATTTGGAAATTTCTTTCGGCATTTGCTCTAGCATACTTCGATGACCAGAGCGGTGGTATTGTCGCGGCCTGCCTGCGTCACGGCTGCGTGCACGAGGCGCTGCGCGGGGTTTGATTCCGTTCCGAAGGGCCTTGACGTGTGCAGGATCTCGAGGATTTGAGCGTCGTAGAGCCCATCGACCAAGCCGTCGGTGCAAAGCAGGAAGAGATCTCCGGACTCACAAGCCACGGCTCCGACCTGCGGGTCCACAAATTGGTGGCCAGCGCCCAAAGCCCGCTGCAGCGCATTGCGCCGCGGATGCTGGCGGGCTTCCCATTCGCTGATCTTTGCGTTCCGGAAGAGCCAGCCCACGTGGGTATCGTCATGGCTAACCTGTTTGATTCCTCCTCCGCGCTCGGGGAAATAATAGATCCGGCTGTCTCCGATATGGCCAAAATACATCCGACCCGGGGTAAACCAGCACATGCTAAGGGTGGCGCCCATTCCGGAGCAATCCGGATCGGTGGATCCCAGGTACATGAGGGCGTTGTGAATTTCGCTGAAGAGCTCTTCGAGCACGTCTTCGAAATCTATTGGAAGCCCGGCTGCGGAGCGTTTGAAGGCAGGCGGCAGGAGCCTGGTGATCTTCTCCACTGCGACTCGGCTGGCGAACTCTCCCGCCATCGCCCCGCCCATGCCATCGCTTACAGCAAAAACGAAATCGGCGCTTTCTGAGGCTGCTTGGCCGATCTTTCCGAGATAGCGCAGTTCCAGGGCGTCGAACTGGAGGCAGAGGAAGGAATCCTCATTGTTGGGACGGACCTTGCCCCTGTCGGTCAGTCCGAACCACTGGAGGTGAGCCGGCACGTTGCGTTGCTGATCCATTATCCGGTTCTTCGAAACCTGGAAGAATCGTTGAAAACTCGAAATCGATCAAGCAGAAGCGGCCATCAGATTGGCGATAGGTGACATTGCGCACTTCCGCGTCTTCGTGCCTGACGCCATAGAGTTCCAGTTCCGCGAAAAGTTCTTTTGCGCGCTCCTCATCGAGATGCTCGACGCGGCTTCCGCAGCTTGTTGTGACTATCTTGAGCCGTTCAGGCTCGACCTCCAATAGCTTGGGCACGAAGGGACATCCCCGGCGTTCGAGGTGGCGCAGAACCCGCACTTCGTTCGCAAAGCGCTCTTCAGCCTTCGGTCCACGAAACGTCTTGTGCACCCGGCCGTCATATCCGATGCGAACCATCGCTCTGAGGGTGTCCTTGATTTGGTTCATGTCGTGGAGAACATGGCGAACAAGGGGGCACAGGCAAGTTTCGAAGAAGCGGCTCGCACGACGGGAGCGTCTTTGCTGCTAGATTCGATGTCTGAAAGAGCCGCCCCGAGCAGAAGCTGTCCGGTTTCCGATTCTTGGCCTCAGGTTAAGCCGGCTGCCGATAGAGCCTTCAGAATCATTTTGTTGGCGAGATGGCATCGTTCATGCTTTCGTGTCCGACACGCCTAAAAGGGATACCAGGGTGAAAGAAATCAACAGTATGCGGAAAAAACAGGCGGATCCCGCTCAAAAATAGACATTCAACCAAAGACAATATGGCGAAGTACAAATTGGAATACACCTGGCTCGACGGTTACGAGCCAATTCCCAACATTCGAGGCAAGACGCTGATCAAGGAGTTCGACAGCTTTCCGACGTTAGAGCAAGTCCCAAACTGGGCATTTGATGGCAGTTCGACAAAGCAGGCCGAGGGCCGTGCCTCCGATTGCGTTCTTAAGCCTGTCGGGGTTTATCCGGACTCGACCAAGACGAACGCCGCCATTGTGATGTCTGAGGTGCTATGGCCCGATGGCACTCCTCATCCGACCAACTCGCGCGCGACAATCATCGACGACCCCGAGTCTTGGTTTGGTTTCGAGCAGGAATATTTCCTCTACAAGGACGGCCGACCGCTAGGGTTCCCTAAAGAGGGATTCCCTCCTCCACAGGGCCTATACTACACGGGCGTGGGCTTCGGTGCTATCGGAGACCTCGCTCGTGAAATTGTAGACAAGCATCTCGACCTGTGTCTGTATGCGGGCATCAACCATGAGGGAATCAATGCGGAGGTCGCCAAGGGACAGTGGGAGTTCCAGATCTTCGGCAAGGGCTCCAAGAAGGCTGCCGACGACGTTTGGGTCGCACGGTATCTCATGGCGCGTCTCGGTGAAACCTATGGCGTGGATCTTGAGCTTCATTGCAAGCCCATTCGCGGCGACTGGAACGGTTCCGGAATGCACTGCAACTTCTCGACAAAATACATGCGCGAAGTCGGCGGGAAAGAATACTTCGAGAAGCTGATGGCCGCCTTTGAGAAATACCGCAACGAACACATCGCCGTGTATGGTCCGGATAACCATCTGCGGCTGACCGGTCTGCATGAGACGCAGTCGATCGACAAGTTTAACTACGGGGTGGGAAATCGAGGCGCTTCCGTCCGCATTCCCCACAGTTTCGTTAACAGCGGTTACAGGGGATACCTCGAAGATCGCCGTCCGAATTCCGCCGGCGATCCCTACAAGATCGCAAGCCGGATTCTTCAGACAATCGCTACGGTACCGACTTCGTAAGGTTTCGCGAGACCGCTATTCCAGCCACGGATTTCCACAGATTAAACACGGATTTTGAGACCGTCCGCATCCGTGAAAATCCGTGAAGATCCGTGGCTCTTTCTTGCAGAGCCGATTTCGGCTGAATCTCCTGCAGCGGACGGCCGGAGGGTACAATGGGTCCGTCCTACCGTGGCAGGGCGAGGGCTTCGGCTACGACACGCTCCGGTGTAACGCCTTCGGCCTCGCCTTCGAAGTTGATAATGAGGCGGTGCCGGAGTGCGGGGAGCGCCCAAGCGTCGATATCGTCCTTCGCCACGTGATAGCGACCGTCGAGCAGCGCGGTGACCTTTGCACAGAGGATAAGCGCCTGCGCTCCGCGTGGGCTTGCGCCGTAACGCACAAATTTTCTTGCAAGGGGAACGGATTCCGGGCGTTCAGGATGCGTGGCTAGAACGAGTTGGACCGCTCTGGCCTCGATTTCGCGCACGACGGGAACTGCTCTCACCAGTTCGCGCAGGCTATCAAGGTTCTCCAGAGGCACGGTCGAGACCGCAGGCGAATGCTCGCGTGTGGTGCGGTTGAGGATCTCGTGAAGATCATCCGCTTCAGGATATCCCACGTTCAGTTTGAGAAGGAAGCGGTCGAGTTGCGCTTCGGGGAGCGGGTAGGTACCCTCCATCTCGATCGGGTTTTGCGTGGCAAGCACAAGGAACGGGCGGGGTATCAAATATTGTTCTCCGGCGACGGTGACATGTCGTTCTTGCATTGCTTCAAGGAGAGCGCTTTGAGTCTTTGGCGTGGCACGATTGATCTCGTCGGCAAGTAGGATATTGGCGAATACCGGGCCGGGTTCGAACCGGAATCGTTTCGCTCCGTGTTCGTCCTCGACAATGAGGTTGGTGCCGATTATGTCCGAGGGCATCAGGTCGGGCGTGAATTGAATCCTCGAGAACCTTAATCCCGCCGCAGCCGCCAGCGTGCGAACGATGGCCGTCTTACCAAGTCCCGGTGCACCCTCCAGGAGCGCGTGACCTTCGGCAAAGAATGCAGCCAGCACGCTCCGAATGATGTCTCCCTGACCAACGAGGACCTTTTCCATCTCACTGCGCAGTCGCTGGAAGGCTTCGCGAAACTCCGCGGCGCGCTTTTCATAGTCTTCGCTCATCGATTCCTTTTCCTGAGTATCCCGGGTTCAGAAGAAGTTGGGGATTCTTATTCCTTTGGCCGGATGCCTTCAAAATACCGCCGCACGAGCAGGCGGGAACCGGCTGGAATTTGTTCCCGGTTGACGGCATCGAGCGCAGCGGGCGCCGCGGTGTGATAAGCGGAATGGTAAGCGCGTCGTGCTTTCGGATCATCGTTGCCGGCGGCGTGAAAGAGCTCGACCAGAGACGCACCTTGCCCGATTTCTCCCGCGACGAAATCCTCCGCGCCCGCAGGCGGAATGACTGGCTCGGCTTCCTCGGAGAGATCGCTACCGCGTCCGAGATCGTTCTCGGATCCAGGTTCTCCTGCGGACGGCGCATTGTCGGCGGCCGATGCCGTCGATTTTTCGTTTCCTGGCGGAGCCTCCACGCCTTCTGGGCCTTGAGCTCCCTCCCGCGCCGAACCTTGCGTGCCGCTTTTCATGTCGCGCAACACCGAAACGAACCGGCGTCCTGTCTCATTCCCGCTCCCGCGCGAAGAGCCAAGCATCATGCCAAGCTGTAGCTTCGCGGCGGCGGGCGCCTTATCGGCTAGCTCTCGCAGGCGCCTGGTCTCTAGGTGGCGCGCCGCTTGTTCCAGCGCGTTCGCAAGTTCTGCCGGATCCAATTGCGCGACGCCTTTTGCCGCATCGGCATTTTTTCCAGAGCGAAGATTCGAGGCCAGCTCTGCGTGATTCTGAGCAAGGGCCTCAGCGAGCGCGATGGTCTCAGCAGCGTCCAATTCGGATTGCGGCGCGAATTTTTGTTCCAGCTCGGCGAGAGCCCGGAGCGCTTCTCGCAATGGTTCGGGTGAATCCGTCAACTGACGCTCGGTATTTTGCAGCTGTTCGGTAATTTGCAGAAAGTCTTTGTCTTTTTTCGCCTCGAGTTCCGCAGCGCGCCGGACCTGTTCTATTAATTTCTGAGCCATCGCAAGCTCGGGAGCCAGCCGCTTTGCACGCCACTCGTGGAAGCCCTCCAACAGACCCAACGCGGCCAGCGGCGCCAGGAGCCAGAGCGCCTTCTTCCCGGGCGGCTTTAGGCGGAGATGTTCGCGGAGACGGAGGCTTGCGGCGAACGCGGACGTCTCCCGCCGCGCCGCATCGAATAGAGGGCCCGTTTCGTTCGTGGGCAAAGCCAGAGCCGTGAGGAAACGATCTTTGGTTCTCGCACGCGCATCCAGCTCACGCGCCACGGACTTCAATGAACGCCATCGATAAAGTCCGGCCAGGGCCGCCACAGTGAGCGGACACAAAATCGCGGCCGGCCAGGAGACTCCAGCTTTTGGAAAGCTCGGTGAAGTCGCGTGGCTGACGGCAAGAATTGCAAGCCCCGTCAACAACGCCCAGACGGCGTAATCAAGGAATTGTTGCAACACCAGCCGTCTCCGCGCTTCCCTCAGTTGCCGAATTACAATCCCGTCCATAGCATCCAACAAGAGCAAAGCCGAGGAGAAAAGCAATACGTAGCGAAAAAGGTGGTCAAATTTAGACAATCGAGCTGTGCGAACACTGACCAGATCGATACAACACTAAGCTACTTTGTAGCCCTTCCCCGCTCGCTATTCGAAGTCCGTTCGAGAGATTTACGCATACGCGGACTGGCACGGTCAATGCTTCGAAGAAGAATCAATGAAAAAGATCGAAGCCGTTATCAAACCCTTCAAGCTCGAGGCTGTTCAACAGGCTTTGGCGGAGGTGGGCATTGGAGGGATGGCAGTAACGGAGGTCAGGGGCTTTGGACGACAAAAAGGCCGCATTGAGCCTCATCATGGCAGTTCATTCGGGATTACTTTTCTACCGAAAGTAAAATTGGAAGTCGTCGTTGGCGACAGTAACGCCACTAAGGTGATGAAACTCATCGTCTCGTCGGCAAAGACGGGCAAGTACGGTGATGGAAAGGTTTTTGTTCTTCCCATCGAGTCCGCCATGCGAATTCGGACGGGAGAGCAGGGAGACGCAGCAGTTTAGAGACTAATCGGGGAGGAGCCCTCCGGGGGGTGAGAGGTCCGGCGGTATCCTCCCCAGAGGTCTTGCTTCGCAGGTTCCCGGGACAGATTTCTCCGGGTGTTTGTCTTTTTCTGTGCCGGTCGCTACACTTTGCGTCCAATGGAATTTGATTGGGCAGGCTGGCAACCAAAGGAATGCGCAACGTTGCTTTTTGTGGTCCATGACGGACAAATCCTCCTAATTCGCAAGAAGCGCGGGCTGGGAGCGGGAAAAATCAACGGACCGGGGGGGCGAATTGAGCCAGGGGAGACATCGCTTGACGCCGCTGTGCGCGAAACGCGCGAGGAACTCGGCATCGAGGCTCTTTCCCCGGAGTTGCGAGGCGAACTTCATTTTCAGTTCCTCGATGGCTATAGCCTGCATTGCAGCGTCTTTGTTTCGGGGGACTTTGTCGGGGAGCCGGTCGAAACCGCGGAGGCCATCCCGCTTTGGACTCCTCTGAACGCCATCCCTTACGAAGAAATGTGGGCGGACGATATCTGCTGGCTGCCGGACGTGCTTGCAGGCGGGAAAGTCCGCGGTTTCTTCCACTTTGAACACGAGAAATTGTTATCTCATCAAGTGATTGTGGAGGTTTCATGAACATTTTCACTGCCATATTAGATTGCCTGTCAATCGGTTATGTTGCAGCACTCAAAAATCTTCAAAAAGTGCTTGCGAAATGGATGACGGCAGCTAATCTCCTACTCATTAAAGATTGTTCTGGGGGGAACAACAGCCCGTCGCAACATTCGTTGCGGCGGGCTGTATCTTTTTCGGCAATGGGCAGGAAGAGAGTTGAGTGATGGACAACGTGGAGATTTCCCGATTTGGACCCAGGGCGTTGCTGATTCAGTTCGCAGAAGAAGTTGATCATCAGTCGTTGGCTCGATGCCGCGGTCTCCTTCGTTGCCTGGAAGAAAACCCCTTGGAAGGCTTGCATGAGGTGACGCCTGCGTACTGCTCCTTGCTCTTGGAGTTCGGCGATTCCGAGCGGATCTCCGGTCAATTGGGCACGCTGCGTGAGCTGCTAAAAGCCGCTCAGGCTCAGCCCCCAGAAGAGGCGCCTCTGCACGAGATTTCCGTCTGCTATGATGGCCCTGACATTGAAGAATTTGCGCGACGCAATAGGCTTTTAGTCCCTGATGTCATCGAGTTGCATGCTCTGCCTACTTACAGTGTATTTCTCATAGGTTTTTCTCCGGGCTTTCCTTATCTTGGTCCGCTGGATTCTCGATTGCACGCGCCACGCCTCGATACTCCGCGGCCTCGGGTGCCGGCTGGTTCGGTGGCGATTGGAGGCGAGCACACCGGAATCTACAGCGTTGCCTCGCCGGGCGGATGGTGGTTGATCGGGCGCACTGACAGCGAGATTTTCTCAGTCTCGAAGGCGCGGGATGCCGGTAGCAAAGAGGCGTTCCTCTTGCGACAGGGTGATCTCGTGAGATTTCGGGCCGTCGGCGACCTGTCAAAATGAGTGCCGTTCCGGTTCTCCAAGTTCTGGCTCCTGGGGCTGGCGCCTCCATTCAGGACCTCGGGAGAAGCGGATGGAAACGATTCGGGATTCCGCCTGGAGGTGCGATGGACGCGGACTCCGCGCGCAAGGCGAATCTTCTCGTTGGGAATGAGGAAGGAGCGCCCGTCATCGAGCTTCTTTTCACTGGAGCCAGATTCTGCGTCTTGGGCGCGGCCGAGTTGGCCATCACCGGAGCCGAGGTGGAATCCGAATGCCCGCAGTGGAGGAATTTTTACGCCGAGGCTGGTCACGAAATTGCTTTTGGGCGGCTTCGAGCTGGGGTTTGGACTTATCTAGCGGTGCAGGGAGGATTTGCCGGATCCCGCTGGTTTGGCAGCGCAAGCGTTGACCCGCGGGCTGGTCTTGGCGACATAATTCGGGCGGGTGCTCAATTGCGTCGCGAAAACGCCCGGCGGTTGGATGGGATTTCCTCCCGTTTCGTGCCGGAGCTCGTACGGGAGCACTTCGATCAGGTACCGGTCCTTCGCATTTGGCGCGGTCCGGAATGGGAAAGTTTCCCCGAGCATGTTCGCGCACTTTTCCTGAGTGAAAGCTGGCTGGTCTCGATGCAAAGTGACCGTGCGGGATATCGATTGGAAGGCGTCGGCTTGGAATCCGGGCGGCTTCGAATGCTAAGCGCGCCTGTGGCTGTTGGCACCGTCCAAGTTCCTCCGAATGGTCTTCCCATCGTTCTTCTTCGGGACGGACCCACCGTCGGCGGATATCCGCGGCTCGGCATCCTCGACCCGCTGGCGATATCCCGGTTCACGCAGTGCGCTCCCGGCACCCCTGTCCGTTTTGAGCTCGTGGAATGATGGACATCAATTGTGATCTCGGCGAGGGCGAGCCCGTCGAAAAAACACGCCGTCTCCTGCGCTGGCTGACCTCCGCTAACATTGCGTGCGGTGGTCATGCAGGAAGCATGCGTACAATGCGTTCCTGTCTCCGGCTATGCGTAGAGCTTGGTGTGAACGCAGGCGCCCATCCGGGCTTCGTCGACCGGGAAGCTTTCGGGCGCAAGGAGATGCCTATTTCCCCTTCGGATTTGGAGTCGCTGATCGAATCCCAGGCGGGCGGTTTGGAACTGCTGGCAGACGAGGAGAAGATTCCGATCTCCCACATCAAGCTCCATGGTGCGCTTTACCATCTTGTGGAGCGCGACCGGCGACTGTCAGCGGTCTACACAGGATTTGTCAAAGGGCGTTTCCCGGGAATGCGGATTTTTGCGTCTCCAAACGGGTACGTGATCCCGACCGCGAGGCGACTTGGGGTAGAAGTTTGGGGAGAGGTTTTCTCCGATCGAGCATACACAGCGGGCGGCGGTCTGGTTCCACGAAGTCAGCCTGGTGCCGTGCTCCAGGATATACCGGAGATCAGGATGCGGATGGAGATGTTTCTTTCAACGGGCCGTCTGCCCTTGAAGAACGGAGAGACAGTAAAGATTGCTGCCAAGACAGTCTGCGTTCACGCCGACTCTCCCGGCGCCTTGCGCATCGCACGGCTGCTGGCAAAACTCTGCTCTAGCGTTCCTCATTCCTATAGGCGGTGAAATCGAAGTTTTCGCCGGTTCTCTTATTGAGCTTGAACCTCCCGTAGAGCGTGGTGCGCACGTTGAGCTCCTCGTCATCCCAAAACCCGTGGTTCATGCGCGGCAGGCTGTAGAAGAATGTCATCGCCATTGCGACGACCACCAGAGGCCAGAACCACCGAGGGGTTTGAGAGTTGAGAGTCGAGAGTTGTGATCTCCCGGTCCACCACGGACAGACGGCTGCCAGCACCCCCGAGCAGAGCGATATTGATGGCGCCAGCGATCCATCCATTGATGTGGACGTAGTCGAGAGTGTCCATCTTGCCGCGAGCAGCATGTCAGGGCGGGTCCATTTTTTCGGGGATTTTTCATGCTTCAAATTCCGCTTCATTCCAAGTCCGACAGGCTGCTAATGGCTGAGCAGGTGTTCGATGTAGTCATGTGAGGCGAGCTTGAGCGGCACAACACCGTCGGCTTCGCCTTTGATGAACTGCTGGACTTCGGGGTCGGGGTGCTTCGACATTTCGTCGGGGGCGCCGCTTGCAATGATCGTTCCCGCGCGCTTGCCTGCGCCGAGCATGATCATCTTGGTGCCGATGCGGAAAGCGCTGGTCATGTCATGGGTGACAACCACGGCAGTCATGTCGAGCTTGCGGGTGAGGTCGAGTGTGAGCTGGTCGATGACGGCTGTCATGATGGGGTCGAGGCCGGAGGTCGGTTCGTCGCTGAAAAGCAACTCGGGATCGAGCGCTACGGCGCGGGCCAGTCCGACGCGCTTGCGCATGCCTCCGCTGAGTTCGGCCGGCTTAAGATGCTCGAAGCCTGTGAGCCCGACGAGCTCGAGCTTCATTTTCACGACGAGATCCACGATGTCGGGATCGACATGGCTGGTTTCGATCAGCGGCAAGGCGACGTTTTCGCCGACGCTGAGGGACTGAAGCAGGGCGCCGAATTGGAAATTCATGCCGAAGCGCAGTCGGAGCTGGTCGAATTCCTTCTCCGGCATAGTAGTGGTTTCCTTTCCGAAGATCTTTATCGAACCGCTTGTCGGCCTGAGCGAGCCGATGATGTGGCGCAGCAGCGTGCTTTTGCCGCAACCGGAGCCTCCCATGATGATCATGGTGTCACCCTTTTCCACGGTGAAGCTGATGCCGTTGAGAACGGTTCGGTTTCCGAACTTGCGCACGAGATCGCGAACTTCAATGACGGGACCTTCCATTTTCTTGATCAATTAGCCGGAAACGAAGGGGCTGCTAGTCCAGGACTAATATTTGTCCGCCCGTCGCCTGCTTTGTCCTCGTCGAGCCTTTGAGGGTGTAAGTGACGGTCAGAACTCGATTGGGTGTGCGCACAGCGCTTTGTCCGGTCACCGGATCGGTGACGACACTGGGCGCCCGGTTGAGCTTTCTTGCAGCGACGGGAGTGAGCAGCGCGTCCGAGACAAAAATTTCATAGCGCCCGGAGGTGTCCGGTGCGATAAGGGATTGAACCATTCCGGTGACACTATAGGCTTGCTCGCCGGGAATGCCGTAACGGGCTGACTCGACTTTCACGACCACCGGCGAAGCTTCGTCTGGGGAGATTTCCCTCAGGATTTTTATGTTATCGAGCCACACGAGGACGGGCTGGCTGTTAACGATGGTTGTTCCGCGTTTGCCATAATCCTGAACCGATTCGAGGACAATCTGTTGATCTTTGCGAAAGGAAGCCTCTGCGGTGCTGAAGCTGCGTGTGACTACCGCGAGAAAGCGCCGGCCGGTTCCTGACGCCGGCTTGGCGGAAGAGGACTGCTGCGGCCGGATTCCCAGCGCAGCAGCTTCCGTGGCAGTCACTCGCAACGGCCAGTTGGGGTCTGAAAACATCGCCCGGTTGTGGCGATGCAGCCAGTCGATCCGAACAAGTATTGCGTGGCTTAGGGCAGAGCCCGGCTCTGCAGATTCGGGGTACAGAAGGCGTGAGCGATCGAGGCTTTGTTTCACTGCCGCACCGAATTCCCCTTCCCCGCCCTGCCCAGTGACTGGTATCGTTGCGGCGACCGTCAGGAGCCAGATTGCCGCTTTTCGCAGGGTTGCTCTACTTTCCTGCCACAAATTGCACATTTGGTTTCAGGATTTGCGGGGCTAGTTTTGAAATGAAGTCCTTGAGCATCACAAGGGTCTGTTCAGTGTTCTTTCCGCGCGGAGCAAAACCTTCGAGGAGCTGCGAGGATTCCGCTATCCGTCAGTGAATCGCTCTTCGACTTTTCCGGCCAACCCGGCGCGGCGCACGAAGCCGGCGTGCGCTTTGACGCAGATCCCGCTGCGCGCCGCGCGCCATACCGGAATGTCTGCGCGAGCGTCACCGATATAGTCGAAGCCGCCTTCTCCGAACGTTTCGACAAGCCTGCGCGCCTTCTTATTTGCCTTCAAGTTCAAAGCGCCATCGCTTGCCAGAGCGCCCGTGAAGAATCCTAGGCGCGCCGTGACTGCCCGCGAATAGGCGGCGTCCGCTGCCGTGACGAGATATACGGGTCGTCCTCCGGCGGCTTCGGACCGCAACCACTCGATCAGCGATTTCCGCCAAGGCAGCGAATCGAGACTCACGGTCGATGCTGCAGAAACGGCTCTCTTGAAAGGGGCGCGGCCATTGCGCAAAAGTGGCAGCAGGCCGAGCAGTGTCAAAGGCTTACGCCCCAGCAAGAACTTGATGCCTTCCCAGAGTACGTCGGTGTGGATCAGCGTCCCGTCGAGGTCCACGCAGAGCGGGACGAGGCTTTCGGGACAGGAGCTGGTCTTCATGACATCGCAAACAGGAACATTGCACACAGCAAACAGCGGTCGCAGCGAAAATTTACTGATCGCAGCCCAATCTGTGAGCGTGCGTGAGTCTTCGCGACGCAGTGGCGGTTTGAAATGTCAATAGGGATCGTTTCTCGCGTAGCGAGCAAATCGGTGGTCAACGCGGAGGGTGTCTTCGGCCTCAGCGACCGGCTTCATCGGAACAAATTGTATTTCAAGATGCACCACATCGCCCGCAATCCGTCCCAGCCGCGGATCTTCTTTCCCTCCGGGTAAGTCCTGCCGTGGTAGGAAATTGCCACTTCGTAAATGCGTGCGTTCATGCGGGCGACTTTGGCAGTGATCTCCGGCTCGAAACCGAAGCGGTCTTCTTCAATTCTAATGGACTGAATGATCTCGCGCCGGAAGCTCTTGTAGCAGGTTTCCATGTCTGTGAGGTTCAGGTTGGTGAACATGTTTGAGGCAAGAGTCAGGAGCCTGTTTCCGACCGAATGCCAGAAGTAGAGGACGCGATGCTCCTCGGACCCGACGAATCGTGAGCCGAAGACAACATCGGCCCGCCCTTCCACGATGGGAGCGATCAATCTCGGGTATTCCTCCGGGTCGTATTCGAGATCCGCATCCTGAATGATCACGATGGGCGCGGTCGCTTGGGCGATGCCGGTGCGCAAAGCTGCCCCCTTTCCGCGATTGACGGTGTGGCGCAGAACTCTGATGCGAGGGTCGCACCCGGCGTATTTTTCCAAGACAGCGGCTGCGCCGTCTTCTGAGCAGTCATCAACGCAGATCAACTCGGCGACAAGCGGCTGTTTGAGCACCGCTTCGATGATTTCGCCAAGGGTCTGTTCCTCGTTGTATACGGGCATGATAACCGACACAGAGGGATTTTGGAGATTGGAGGTCAGAATGCCGGTCGCCGGGGATGAGGGTCAACTTTCGAGATAAGCTGCCGCCCTTGGTCGCTCCGTTTCGGGAGACCATTGCGGAATGCGAGATTGTTGTATTTCCGCACGGGGCGGAGCGGACTCAATCGCCCTGTAAGAGCTTTTGAGCCATGGGCAGGAAGGCGTGGGCACGTTTGTGCCACTTTGTGATTCTTTGCAAGCGGAGACGAGCAGTCGGGCGAAAATTCGAAGGCAGCGAGGGAAGCAATTCTTCAAGGCGTTGCAGGCGGCCGGCGCCAGATGCGAGGCGGGGCGCAAGGCGCTTGTGGAGGAAGCCGGCGAGGAGCGGTTTGAGTTCTATTCTCGCTACGTAAGTATGGGTGCGTTCGCCGTCACCCCTCGCACGAGAAATCGCGCCAAGTGCCTCAAGCTGACGCAGGCCCTGGCTTGCCGACCCTTTGCTGATTCCGAGCCGCGCAATGATTTCCTCCATCGAAAGGGGCCTTTCCGAGGAAAAGAGGAGACCGTAAATCGCTCCGTGAGAACGAGGATTGCCGAATAGATCCGCCAGATCGGAGAAGATGGACACAAATTCGTATTCCAAGGTGGATCGCGCGGTGTTCGGCACGCTGCCGGTACTTATCAACTCAGGCATGAGTCGACGATGAAGCCTTCGGCTTGGAAGTTCAATTTAAAATGAACTGAGTAAGCAGTTTGCCGGCGTGGCCGCTCATCTTTTCGAGCGGCGCGCGAGTTTTTAGTGCAAACTGCTAAGGGGACAGAAGGACGCGGTTCTTCCACAGATATGCGAACCCTGAGAAGAGAGTCAGCGCAACAGTTACGGTCACCAGGAAGGCTCCCCCGTAGGACCAAAGCAGACCAATAACGGGTGAGTTTTCAAGGGCAAGATCGCGTAAGGCAAGCAGAGCGAGGAAGAAGACTATCGTGATCATTTGCCAGGCCGTCTTGTGCTTTCCGAGCTTCTCCGCCGGAAGGATAACCCCCTTTGAACTGGCAAGAAGCCGAAGTCCAGTAATCAAGAATTCCCGGCTGATAATAATGATGACTGCCCACGCCGGCAACGCCCTATACGGAATCAAACAGATGAAAGCCGAGGCGGTGAGAACCTTGTCCGCCAGCGGATCCATCAGCTTTCCAAAATCCGTGATCAGGTTCCATTTTCGCGCGATGACGCCGTCCAAATAATCCGTCAAAGACGCCAGGAGAAAGACCAGAAGGGCGATCGCGAAATGTGCCGGATACTGCGCAGAAAGGCTGACGACGAGGAGGGCCGTCAATCCGAGACGGAGCAACGTGAGCATGTTCGGCAGGTTCATTTGCAAGTTTGTCGATTGCCTTGACTCCGTCTCGGCGGCTATTCTGGCTCGCACATTCCTGCACACTTCATGAATCAAAGCGATATCGGATTAATCGGCCTCGCCGTTATGGGCGAGAATCTTGTTCTCAACATGGAAAGCAGAGGCTTCCGTGTCAGCGTCTTCAATCGAACCACTGCTGTAACCGAAAAGTTCGCCTCGGGACGCGCCAAGGGCAAGAATATACTGCCTACCAAGACCCTTGAAGAATTTGTGCAATCCCTTGCGCGGCCCCGTAAGGCCCAGATCATGGTCAAGGCCGGAGCGCCCGTGGACGCTGTGATCGACCAGCTTGTGCCGCTCCTTGAGCCGGGAGACATCATCATCGATGGAGGGAATTCTCTTTGGACCGATACTCAGCGGCGTGAGAAGGCCCTCAAGGAGAAAGGCATCCACTTTTTCGGTGTCGGAGTGAGCGGTGGCGAAGAAGGCGCGCTCAAGGGCCCTTCCATCATGCCGGGAGGCTCCAAGGAAGGCTGGCAGGCCCTCGCGCCCATCTACACGAAGATTGCCGCCGTGGCAGAGGGCGAGCCGTGCTGCCGCCACATGGGACCCGATGGGGCCGGTCATTATGTGAAAATGGTTCATAACGGCATCGAGTATGGCGATATGCAGCTCATCTGCGAGGCCTATGCAATTCTCAAGGCCGTCGTCAATCCAAGCGCCGAGGAATTTGCGCAGATCTTCAGCGAGTGGAACAAAGGACAACTGAACTCGTTCCTGATCGAGATCACTGCGAACATCTTCAAGAGGAAAGACCCCGAAACCGGTCAGCCGCTGGTGGATGTCATTCTTGACAAGGCCGGTCAAAAGGGGACCGGGAAATGGACAGTCGGTCATGCCGTGGAAATGGGCGTGCCGCTATCGGTGATCGGCAGCGCGGTCGAGGCACGAATATTGAGCGCATTGAAGGACGAGCGCGTCGAGGCAAGCAAATTGCTTCCGGCTCCTTCACCGAAGCCGTTCTCGGGCGACCGGACCGAACTCGTTGACGCGGTTCGCGATGCGCTCTATGCCAGCAAAATCATCAGCTATGCGCAGGGTTTCGTCCAGCTGGGCGCGGCCAGCAAGCTTTACGATTGGGACCTTAACTTCGGCGACATCGCCTCGATCTGGCGCGGCGGATGCATCATCCGCGCGCACTTCCTCAATCACATTACCGCCGCCTACCGTCGCAGCCCCGAATTGAAGAACCTGATCCTCGATCCCTACTTCTGCGATATTATCGGCAAATCCCAGGCCCACTGGCGCTACGGCGTGCAAACCGCCATCGAATACGGAGTGGCCGCGCCAGCCTTCAGCGCCGCGCTCAGCTACTATGACAGCTGCCGCGCCGAACGCCTCCCCGCCAATCTGCTCCAGGCCCAACGCGATTACTTCGGCGCGCATACCTACGAACGCGTTGATAAGCCGGCCGGTGAATTTTTTCATACGGAATGGTTTGCAGAGGAGAAGTGACGGGCGATTTCCGCTGTCCTACGGGCCCAGATTCGATCAGACTTGCCGCAAAGAGCCTCTTTCCCCTGTCAAGCTATTTCTCTGCTACGCGAAATTCACAATCAGCAGGTCATTCCTTTTGGAAAATTTCGCCCAAATATCAAAAACGCCGTTGACGACGGCCGCAGATTCGGTATTCTAACAATCCCACACGACATAAACAGTCGGGGTGGGCGATAGTTCTCGCGGGCGCTGATCTCGATTGTTGCGCTGATGACCTTGCCGATTCCATCGGCTTTGTCGTCGCCGGGCAACGCCGAGTAGTCCGTTGAGCAGAGTTTTTTGACAGCCTGACTCTGGTTTTGCCGGCATGGCAAAATTCAGAACGTTTTTCAGCACAAACACATTCAGCAAATGCTGGATAGTGCGTTCTTTCGTCGGTTTCGAAATTGAAATTTGACGGCTATTCCTGACTCGCAGTTTTCTCACAATCACA
>JAXIPG010000005.1:0-5355 GCA_045403045.1 Terrimicrobiaceae bacterium | reverse complement strand
GGGTCCCAGCCGTCAGCCGGAGAGCCTCGCGCGAGTAAAGCCACGACAGCTCGTTGCGTTTTTTGGTGACTGCTGTTTCCACGGCATGCGCAACGGCGTCGATGCCAGTGCATGCGGCGACCTGCCTCGGCTGCGTCACCGTCAGCAAAGGATCGAGGATCGCCACGCACGGCGCGGCTTTCGGATCGCCGCAGGCCATCTTTTGGTGCGTCTCTTCGTCGGCGATGAGCGCGAAGGACTGACATTCGCTGCCAGTGCCGGCCGTGGTCGGCACGGCGATCAGCGGAAGCATCGGCTTGGTCGCTTTGCCAACGCCCCAGTATTCCTGCATCCGGCCACCGTTGGTCAGGATGAAATTGCAGCCTTTTGCCGTGTCCATGCTGCTGCCGCCACCGAGGCCAATGATGAGGTCGGGGCGAACGGCGCGTGCGACTTCGAGGCATTCGTCCACCTCGCGCGTGGTGGGGTTTTCTCTGACCCTATCGAAAATCGTGACGCTCACTCCCGCGGCATCGAGGCCACGGCGAGCCCGCTCGACGTGGCCCGCGGCGACGATGCCAGGATCGGTAACGAGAAGCGCGTTAGTGCCGATAGCGCGCGCGAGTTCGCCGACACGATCAACGGTGCCGGCGCCGAAGATCACGCGCGTGCGCGGCTGAAAATCGAAGCCGATGAGCGTGGTCATGCCCGCTGGATCGCGCGCCTTTTGTAGAGGAACTCGAAAAGATTGCCTTCGTGCGGCTGGTCCCAAGAGACCTGCATCGTCGAGAGCGGGCCGATGTTCAGCCGGTCGATGTGCGGCGATTCCATGAGCTGTTCGACCAAGTGCTCGTCGCGCGTAATCGCGGTGACGACCAGGGACGGGCCGATAGATTCAACTATCTTTGCCCGAGGCACCTCGAGGACGCTGGCGTACGGGAAAAGGTACTCGCGAATTGCCAGCGGGTGCGCAAACGAGTCGCAGCGCACAATCGTCGGCCGCAGGTAAGCCGCGCCATTGAGGGTGACCAGCCGCGGACCCATTCGATACTTTGCCGTCACCTCCTCGGCGCCGGAGGTTTGCAGGCCGTCGTCGATCGCCGCGTTGATAAACTCGGCCATTTTCGGGTTCGCAAATCCCGCGAGCACAGCGCTCTCGTCGTCGATCGGGCGCGGCTCCACCGGTCCGAGCCGCTTCGCCAAGCCATCAGCGATTTCGGCAGCATGTGCGGGCACGATGATCGCGGAAGCGTTGAGGCAGCTGCGGCCGCCATTTTGCGCGATCGATTCCACCATAAGATCGAGATACTGGGGCCAGCGCTCGATCTCATCCGGGCCGATCAGAATTTTGCTGTAGCCGGGGCCGTGAATCTCAATCCGTGGATCGCCGGCATAACGATCGGTGGTCGTCTTATCGCCGAAAAGCTGCGCGCGTCCACAGAGCCGCAGGATCTCGCCAGCCCCTTCGTGGTCGGTGGGGTAAAAACCAAACGCTTCCGCGGGCACACCAGCCGCGAGAAAGGAGTGGATCAGCCGCCAAGGCGTAAACGGCTCCTCGCGGCCGGGCTTCAGCACCACCGGTACCTTGAGCGCAATCGCCGGCAGCCAGAGCGAGTTCACCGCTGGCGAATTGCTCGGCATGATGACGCCGAGCGAGTTGGTCGTCGCGAAATAACTTACGGCGCTTCCACCCTGTTCGCCGAAGCCGTTGTCGAGGATGCTGAGATCGAGTCCGCGCGTCAGACCGCGGAGGATTGTCCCCATCTGCGAGAGCACCGTGCTGATGCGGTTCGTATTCCGCCGCACCAGCGTGTACGGCAACCCGCTCGTGCGGGAAAGAGTCTCGACGTATTGCTGCGGAGACTGGGTATGACCCTTGTCACCGAGCGGCAAAGTGCTGTTTACGAAGATTTCGGCCGCCTGCCTGCACTTCTCGACTAATTGCGCGCACGTGAACTTCTTCAGGGCCGCGCGCGAGGCCTCGAGCCGGACGAGATCGCGCCGGATGATGCCGGCATTGACGTGGCTGACCGCTGCCACCGGCTCACCGCTGCGATGATCGCGCGCATCTATTTTTTCGAGGCTCTCGTAAGCGCGACCGAGGCGGAGTGCCGGAAGGTGAGGACGGTCCATGCGCAATCGTTAGTCTAGTAAACACCTTCCACAATTGTTTTCTCCATCGCGCCGAAGGGACGCACCTCGGCGACGCCGTCCCACGCGTATGGTGCACGCGAGCGGCGGCGCAGGGCTTCATCGCGCTCGAGGAAGCGGGGCATGAAAAACTCCTTCGTCATCGTAGTCAGCTCGACGCGGCCCCATTGGTCGTAATCCACCAGACAATCGGTCTGTTTCGAATCGACAACGCGCAGCACGGCACGCGGCTGCGGCGCGTAGTAGGTGACCGAGAAATTGTCCTCCGGGCGCAACGGCACGCTGGCGGCGAGACCCATGAGGGTGTTGCCGTAGGTGGGATAAAAACCGATGCGGTTTTCGAGCACTTCCTCAATGAGGAACCGAACGTATTGCGGCGCCATCGTCGTGCCGCCGCAGAAGACGCCGCGGATTCCAGCATCCCACAGGTTGACCTTTTCGGAAAGCGCTTCGAGCAGCTTCGGTGTGGTGAACAGACCGCTCACCCGGCGATGTTTCAAAACCGTCACCGCCTGATCGACGACGTGCTCCATGTAGGCGCGCGCCTGGTCGAATTGCTTGTTTGCGAGCACCTTTTTTACCCAGCGTGGATCGAGGTCGATGAAGTAGCACGAGCTGCCGCGCACGTTAGCCAGGTGCTCGATCGCGAGGCGCAGACGCCGCGGGCCGGTCGGGCCCAACATCAGCCAGTAATGGTTTCGCGGGAAATGCTCGTCGCTGATCTTCTCGCTGAACTCGCTGTAATCGACTTTGTAATCCTCCCAGCCGATCCGTTGTTTGGGCATGCCGGTGGTGCCGCCGGTCTCGAAGATATTAAATGGACGGCCCTTATATTTCGCGGGAACCCAAACTTCGGGCTGAAGGTCGCGAAGCCATTCGTCCTCGAAGTGCGGAAAGCGCGCGATGATGTTGTCGAAGGATGTGATTTCCTCCGCGGGATTCCAGCCGGCCTTTTTCGCCCAATCGAGCCAGAACGGGGAACCAGTTTCGGCCGAGAAATGCCAGCGAACGATTTCGCGTGCGTGAGCGTCGAGCTGTTCCTTCGCTTGTTCAGGAGTGGATGACGCCATCATCAATCGGGGAGTTGCTCGTGCTTCGGTTCCGGAAGCCGGAAGGAAGCAATAAAGCCGACGAGATAAACTCCAAAGCCGATTGCCGCAGCCGTGTACGCGAGCTTCCTCGGTGCGAACGCCGGGTCTGGTGTGATCGCCAACGTCGCGGTGACCCATGCGAACAAGGTGCCGATCAGCCGGCCGCCGATGTTGGCGGCGAAGCTTTGGCCGGTCCCCCGCAGATGCACTGGGTAAACTCGCGGCAGGTAGTTTCCCCAGAAGCTGAACTGTCCGATGGTCGCAGCCGCCGCCAGGAAGATCCCGACGTAGAGCAGGGGCAGACTCGTGACGGCGCAATAGCCGAAGACAATCGGCATCAGGATCAGACCGGGAATCTGGAAAACACGCAGCAGCCAGCGGCGGCTGATGATGATCGTGGCGAGCACGGCCAGAAGACAGCGACCGACGAGGCCGCCAATTTCCTGCACCTTCGTGACGTTCGCGGCGACGCTTTGTGTTGTTCGTGCCGCGATGCCGCGCGCGACTTTTTCCCTTTCGCCGTCGGGTTTATCCTTCGTTGCGGCGGCAACCGCGGTCTGCACCTGCGCTTTTACCTCAGGGAGACCCGGCACGATCCGCGGGATGTGTTGAATTGCGCCGAACGCCGCGCCGTAGCTCATCGCAAACATTAGCGTCGTGACCAGCGTCGTGCGTCGCAACTCGGGCGAAAAGAGCTCCGTGAACCTAGGACGCTTGAGCGTGCCCGCATCACGCTTCTGCTGCCACGCGGGTGATTCGGGCAGGAAAGGGCGGATGATGATCAACGGGATGGCCGGAATCAGCCCCGACATCATCGTGTATCGCCATGCGGCGTGCGGGTCTTTTACGACGCCAAGGCCGCTCAGGAACTCAGGGATGCGGATCGCGGGAAGATCGTTGGCCCAGGACACGGCGAGCCCGTTCGCCATCGCCACGAGCAAACCACCGACCGAGGAAAACGCCTGTGTATAACCGAGCACCCGCTCGCGCTGTTTAGGATGCGGGAAAAGCTCCGCCAGCCAGGCGACGGCCGCGACAAACTCGACGCAGACGCCCACGAAAACAAAACACCTCAGCACCAGCAGCATCATCGGCGAAGTGGCGTAGCCGGAGGCAAAGGCTCCGAACGCGTAAATGAGGATGCTCCACGTCAGCACGCGCCGTCTTCCCAGCCGATCGGTGAGATATCCGCCGAGCAACCCGAAGATGCCGCCCGCCACAGCTGGAATGTAAAACAGCCTGCCTACCCAACTCTGAAATTCCGGCGAGCCGGGTGCGGCGCCGATGAGTTCCTGCATCGCCGGACCGACGATCAGAGGCAGCATCAGCAGCTCGTAAATATCGAACGTGAACCCGATGACGGCGATCACGCAGATCAGCCATTGTGTGCCGGTGAGGCGAGGGGTGGTCATTTCCCCTTAGCAATCGCGTACAAACGCGTCGGCGTTTGCACATATAGAACACCGTTGGCCGCCACCGGCGTCGCGTACACCGACTCGCCGAGATCCGTCTGGCTGATAAGCTTCTTCTCTTCGCCCGCGCCGAAGACGAAGAAATTGCCGTCTTCGGTGCCGATGTAGATCTTGCCATCTGCCACCAGGGTTGAAGCCCAGATGTGCGCCTGCGTATCGTGCACCCAGTGCGGCTTGCCGGTCTCGGCATCCAGACAATGAATCTTGCCGGCGTATTCGGCGACGAAAAGCAGGCCGTCTTCAGTGATTGAGACGGTCGAGATCGAGCGGCCGATATCTTTGTAGCTCCAGACTATTCCTTCCTGCGTCACATCACCGGTTTTAGTCGCATCGATGCAATGCAGAATCCCCACACCATCGCCGTGCTCGGGATCCTGGCCGATCGCAACATAGACCCGGTTCTTCCAAAATACCGGTGTGGCAATGACCTCGCTTGGGCCGTTCGCGTCAGGGTACTTCGCTTTCTTGTAGTCCGGCGGGTTGCAGTCGTAACGCCAGATATCCTTGAGCGCCTTGATGTCGTCGCCGCTCTCAGGCGGTGCGGGATCGAAGCCGTAAACGAACCCGTCGCCCGCGCCAAAAATGATCTGCCCTTTGCCATTCACGGCCCCGTAGGCGGGCGACGACCAGTTTCCGTGAAAAAGCCGCGTGCTGATGCCGCT
>JAXIPG010000020.1:0-6387 GCA_045403045.1 Terrimicrobiaceae bacterium | reverse complement strand
GCCGAGCTTTTGCCGGTGCGTCCGGGCCAGCATACGCTCGACGAATGCATCGTGAATCCCCTCCTGCACGAAGAGCCGCGAGGCGGCGGTGCAGCACTGGCCTTCGAACCAGAAGAGGCCGAAAAATGAGCCTTCGACCGCGGCGTCGATGTCGGCGTCGTCGAGGACGATGTTCGGGCTCTTTCCGCCAAGCTCGAGCGAGACACGCTTGAGATTTGTGCGGGCGGCAGCTTGCATGATAAGCCTGCCGACTTCGGTCGAGCCGGTGAACGCGACCATGTCGATGGCTGGATGCTCCGCGATTGCGGCGCCGGCGGTTTCGCCGTAGCCAGGCACGATGTTCACGACGCCGGGCGGAAAACCGGCTTCGAGTGCGAGTTCGCCGACGCGGAGGGCGGTGAGCGGCGTTTGCTCCGCGGGTTTGAGCACGCTTGTGCAACCGGCGGCGAGAGCTGGCGCCCATTTCCACGCCTGCAGCAACAACGGGAAGTTCCATGGGATGATCTGCCCACAGACACCGACCGGCTCGTGCCGCGTGTAGGTAAAATACGGGCCGCTCACCGGGATCGTGCGGCCTTCGATCTTGTCGGCCCACCCCGCGTAATAGCGGTAGCTGTCGATGACCAGCGGCAAATCGATGTTCCGGCTGTCGCGGATGGGTTTGCCGTTGTCGAGCGTCTCGAGCGCGGCGAGTTCGTCGACATGTTCCTCAATCAAGTCGGCCAATTTGTAGAGCAACCGTCCGCGCTCACGCGCGGTCATCCTGCTCCACGGCCCGTTATCAAACGCCCGGCGTGCAGCCTGCACCGCGCGGTCCACGTCGGCTTTGTCGCCCTCGGCGACTTCGGTGATGACAGTGCCCGTGGCGGGGTCGATGGTTTTAAACGTCCGGCCGCTCATCGGATCGACCCACTCGCCGTCGATGAGCATTTTTGTCTGGTGCACCTCCGCCGCTGCCCGGCGGGCCGGTTCGGTTTCGAGAGCTGAAGAGACCATGGAGTTTCCTCCTCCTAGAATGTATGCCCGATCCGCGCGCTATTCAAACGGCGCGCCGAACCTCCTCGACCGCCGCCGGGTTTTCCAGCGCCGAGACATCGCCAGCCTCCTGCCCGAGCCACGCGGCGCGGATGATGCGACGCATGACCTTTGCGTTTCGTGTCCTCGGCAGGTCGCGGACGAATTTGACCTCGCGCGGTGCAAGCGGCTTGCCGAGCGCCTCCGCGACGCGCGCGTGCAACGCCGCCCGCAGCGTGTCGTCCAGCGCATGGCCGGGTTTGAGCACCACAAAGCAGACGAGCGCCTCGCCCTTCACCGCGTCGGGCACGCCGATGGCCGCCGCTTCGCTCACCGCCGGATGCGCGACGAGCACCGACTCGACCTCTGCGGGACCCAGCCGTTTGCCGGCGCTCTTTATCGTGTCGTCGGACCGGCCAAGGATGAACCAGAGGCCGTCGGCATCAATCATGGCCCAGTCGCCATGTACCCAGGTGCCGGGGAACCGAGACCAATACGTGTCGAAGTAACGCTGCGGATCCCGCCAAAAACCGCGCGTCATGCCGATCCACGGCTGGCGGATCACGAGTTCGCCGACTTCGCCCCGCACGGACTCACCGCGCTCATTCACCACCTCCGCGGCCATTCCGGGCAGAGGACCTGAGAATGCACACGGCTTGAGCGGTGTGAGCACATTGCCCATCAGGATGCCGCCGCTGATCTCGGTGCCGCCCGAGTAGTTGATGATCGGTCGCGTGCCGCCACCAACCGCCTCGAAAAGCCAGAGCCACGGGTCGGGATTCCACGGCTCGCCCGTCGAGCCGAACTTCCGCAGCGACGAGAGATCGTGCGCCCGCACCGGCGGGTCGCCGTGGCGGATGAGTGCGCGCACGAGCGTCGGCGAAACGCCGAGCGTGGTGACGCGATGCCGCTCGACGAGCTGCCAGAGGCGATCCGGGCCGGGAAAATCGGGCGCACCGTCGTAGAGCACCATCGTAGCGCCGAGCAGCAGCGTGCCGAAGACAAGCCACGGCCCCATCATCCAGCCGATGTCGGTGATCCAGAAGAGCGTTTCATCGGCGTGAAGATCGAGTCCGTGCCACATATCCTGCGCGGCCTTCACCGGGAATCCGCAATGGGTATGGACGGCGCCCTTGGGCCGGCCGGTAGTTCCGGAGGTGTAGATGATCATCAGCGGATCTTCGGCGCTGGTTGGGGCAGAGGCCACCGGGGCAGCGGCGTCCATTTCATGCCACCAGCGGTCGCGCCCGGGATTCCACGCCACCTGGCAGCCGGTGCGGCGGTGGACGACGAGGTGCTCGATCGTCGGCACCTGACTGGCGGCTTCGTCGGCTACCGATTTCATCGGCACGAGCTTCCCGCGACGAAAGAATCCGTCGGCGATGAAAAGCGCGCGCGCATCCGCATCTCGCAACCGCGAGACGATGGCCTGGGCGCCGAAGCCCGAGAAAAGTGGCAGGAAGATGCCGCCGATCTTGATGATCGCGAGCATCGCGATGACGCACTCCGGCGTGAACGGCATGAACACGGCGATCGCGTCTCCATTTCCCAGCCCGAGCGACACCAGGGCGCCCGCGAGCCGGTTCACGCCGGCGCGCAGCTCCGCGTAGGTGAGCGTCCGCACCGTGCCCTCCTCGCCCTCCCAACGCAGCGCGACGCGCGCATCCACGGGAGTGCCGGCGTATTTATCGAGGCAATTGTGAACGACATTCATTCGCCCGCCGACGCACCATTGCGCCCACTCCGGCCCGCGCGTGAGGTCCACGACTTTTTCGTAACGCTGGTAGAACCGGATATCGAGGCCGCGAAGCACCGCATCCCAGAACCACGCGATGTCCGTCGTGGAGCGCTGCTGGAGCTCGTCGAGCGAACGGATGCCGTGCTGATCGATGAAGTGCCGGAGATTGCTTCGCTCTACAATTTCGGGAGTCGGCCGCCAGACGACGGCACCCTCCCCGCCAACTGGCGGCTTAATGCTCACGGCGGATCAGGCACCTGAGGAGAGACGCTCCTCCGTCTCAACTCCACGCGCCGGATTTTCCCGCTGATGGTCTTCGGCAGCTCGCCGAGAAACTCGATCTCGCGCGGGTATTTGTAAGGCGCCGTCACGCGCTTGCAGTGCTCCTGCAATTCGCGCACGAGCGCCTCGCCCGGCGTGCATTCGCGACGCAGGACGACAAACGCTTTGACGATCGTACCGCGGATCGGATCTGCCTTCCCGACCACCGCGGCCTCGACCACCGCCGGGTGCTCGACCAGCGCGCTCTCGACCTCGAATGGCCCGATGCGATAGCCCGCGCTCTTGAACACGTCGTCGGCGCGGCCCACAAACCAATGGTAGCCGTCCGCGTCGCGCCTCGCCCGGTCGCCGGTGAGATACCAGTCGCCGCGGAAATGCGCGGTGTTCTCGTCGGGATTGCGCCAGTATTCGCGGAACAGCCCCAGCGGACGCCCTGGCGCCACGCGCACCGCAATCTCGCCCTCCTCGCCGATCGGTACCTCGTGGAGTTCATCGTCGAGCAGCGCGACCGCGAAGCCCGGCGTCGGCCGGCCCATCGATCCGGCGCGCACTTCGTCGCCGCGCCCGCGGCAGTTCGCGATCATCACCACGCTCTCGGTCTGCCCGTAGCCTTCGTAGATGGTCAGCCCGGTCGCACGTTTCCACGTTTCGATCACTTCGGGATTCAGCGGCTCGCCGGCGCTCACGCAATGGCGCAGGTGCGGAAAGCGAAAAGCAGTGAGGTCCTCACGCACGATGAGCCGCAGCGCTGTGGGCGGCGCGCACCACGTGGTGATCGGATAACGCGCGAGCGTGCGCAGCACGGCGGCCGCCTCGAATTTCGCCCGCGTATCGACGGCAAAAGTGCACGCGCCCATGTGCCACGGTCCGAAGAGGCTCGACCACGCGGCCTTGGCCCAGCCGTTGTCGGCAAGGTTCCAATGCACGTCGTGCGGCTTGCAGCAGAGCCACTGCTCGCCGGTGATGCGATGTCCCAGACCGTAGCTCGCCTGCGTATGCAACACCATCTTCGGCGGCCCGGTCGTGCCGCTGGTGAAATAGAGGAGGCCCGGATCATCCGCGCGCGTCGGCGCCGGCTCGAAATCGGCCGCGGCCTTTGCCAGACCGGTTTCGAGTTCATCGTCGAGGATCACGATGCCGCCGAAGCCAACCGCCTTGGTCGCCCCGTCCGCATCGGTCAGAATCGCAGTGATCCCGGCCGCCTGGACCCGGTAGGCGATGTCCTTTGCCGTAAGCAGCGTCGTCGCCGGGATCGGCACGGCGCCGAGCCGGATCAGACCCAGCATTTCGATCCACCACACCGGCACCCGCGGCAGCATCACCAGCACGCGGTCACCGCACTGGATGCCCGCTTTGTGAAGAAAGGCGGACGCCCGGCGAGAACCGTCGGCAAGCTCTGCGAACGAATAACACCGCGCGCCCCCGGCTTCATCCACGCACCAGAGCGCAGGATCGAGCGGACGTCTCCTTGCCCATTGCTCCATGACGTCGCGGGCAAAATTGAACGTCTCGGCAACTTGCTCACCCATATATTAGAAACTAAGTTCGAGAACCGGAACTGGCAATGCCAACACTCGCACATCGCCTGGCCGAATACGCCGTGGGGCTTGAATTCGAACGGCTGCCCGAAGCGGTCGTGCACGAAGTCAAACGGCGGATGATTGATTCGATCGGGTGCGCGCTCGGAGCGCTGGACGCGGAACCGTGCGTGATCGCGCGGCGGGTGGCAGAGAGCTATTCCGCCCAGCGCGGCGCGACGCTGATCGGCACGGCACATCGGGCGCCACCGGACTGGGCGACGTTCGCCAACGGCTGCCTCGTCCGCTACCTCGATTTCAACGATACATATCTTTCGAAAGAACCTGCGCACCCAAGCGATAACATCGCTGCCGCGCTCGCAGTGGCTGAAGCGGAAGCCGCGCCCGGGCGCGAGCTAATCGCCGGAATCGCACTCGCTTACGAAATCCAATGCCGGCTCTGCGACACGGCGAGCCTCCGCGCGCGGGGCTGGGACCACGTCACCTACGTCGCCTTTTCATCCGCGCTCGCGGCGGCGCGACTGATGCGGTTGGACGTGGAGAAAACAACGCACGCTGTGAACATCGCCGGTGTCTCCGCCGGGTCGTTGCGGCAGTCGCGCACGGGCGAGCTTTCGCATTGGAAAGCATGCACCGTAGCCGACGCCGCACGGCGCGGGATCTTTGCCGCCCTGCTCGCTCGCGAAGGAATGACCGGCCCAGCGCCGATCTTCGAGGGCGAGATGGGTTTCGAGAGACTCGTCAGCCAGGCGCCGCTCGACTCCGTCGTGCTATCGCCCGATGCGTCGATGATTCTGAAGACGAGCATCAAGTTCTGGCCGGCCGAGTATCACAGCCAGAGCGCGATTGAGGCCACGCTTCGGCTGAGACAGCAAATAGGCAATCTGGAGAAGATTGAATCCATCCTCATCCAGAGCCACGACGCCGCGGTGGAGATCATCGGGAGCGACCCGGCGAAATGGCGGCCGCAGAGCCGCGAGACGGCCGACCACAGCCTCCCCTACATCGTCGCCGTCGCGCTCGCGGATGGAGAAATCACCGAGCGGCAGTTTGCTCCCGGGCGGTTCGGCGATCCGGCCCTGCTCGGCCTCGTGCAACGGGTGAAAGTCGAGCGCCAGGCCGAGCTGAGCGCGCGCTACCCGGAGGCGGTTGGAAACATTGTCACCGTGCGCCTGCGCGACAACCGCAAGCTGCGCGAACATGTAGATTATCCGCCCGGCCACGCGAAGAACCCGCTCAGCGACGCGCAACTCGAGGTGAAATTTCACTCGCTCGCCGATCCGCGCCTGGGACGGGAGCGGGCGTCGACCGTGCTGGAGACTGGATGGAAACTCGACGCGCTGGACGATTCCGGCGCGATCCCGCGACTGCTAGGAAACTGTTGAAAAACCCACGTATGTCACGTTGCTGTCAATTTTCGGAAGGTCGCAAGGAGCCGCGCGCAGGCTTGATGGGGTTGCGGGGTCCCCATCTCCCCGCAAGCCCCAGTGCTACGGACAAGCGCGGCGACACGGCGAGGGCCGAAAATTGGCGCAACCCGGAGGGCGTGAGCTCTTTGGGGCATCTCTCGGCATCGCTCCTCAGTCACAGCCCTTCAGGGGATGTTCCTTCGTCGCTCCACCGATATCTACCCCAAAGAACTCACGCGTGACGTGCGTGGGTTTTTCAACAGTCTCCTAGCGCTCCCGCCGCCTCTTTCGGGCGACAGTATAGCCGGAGCATGCGAGAGAAAACCAACGCAAGCTTCCTTGTGAACGTCGAAGTCCTTAACACTGGCACCGAATTGCTGCTCGGCAGTGTGACAAATTCCCACCT
>JAXIPG010000165.1:0-28933 GCA_045403045.1 Terrimicrobiaceae bacterium | reverse complement strand
CCTGGAGCCGCAGCATCCGGTCGGAGAATTCGACTGACGGCGTTTCGGAGGCGCGCCCGGACCATGAAAGCGCCGCGGGAAGATCTTGTCGGCGCAGCGCATCCTTTGTTAGGGCGCGAAGAGCGATTACTCCAAACTCCTCGTCGGAGGCCAGCGATTCCAAGGCCCCGCGGGCGGAATCGCGAACCTGTTCAGGACCGTTCTGCAACTCAAGAGCGGCGAGCTTCGCCCGAACGCGCCGATCCTCAGGGTGCAGTTCAAGCAACTCGCGATAAACCTCAAGAGCCAGATCGGTGCGGGCGCGGGCAAGAAACTGCTCCGCCCGGAGTTCCAGGAATTCCGAAGTCCTGCGGTTTAGTCCCTTGATTCCATCAAGGACCTTTGCGGCCTCCTGGGGTTTGTCGAAGAGCAATGCTGCGCGCGCATACGCCAGCTTGGGCTCCAGTAGCCGCGGCTGGAGATCCATAAGCTTACGCCGGTGGACGAGTGCTTCGGCAGAACGGGATGCCTCGAGCAACGAGGCAACAGTGCGACGCGCTTCAAGATGGTTAGGACAACGCCGAAGCGCCGCCTGTAGACTAAGAATGCCGTCTTGCAGCTTCTGATTCGCAAAAGATGATTTCGCCTGCCTAACCGCACGGTCCGCCTGCCAATTGCAATACGCAAAATAAGCGAAGAACGAGCCGGCACTTGCGAGAAGGACCGCAACGACCATCACGCAGATCCAAAGGCCAATTCTTACTCCCCGTCTTCGTGGCACTCTGACATCCCGAATTCTCGCGCCCATGCGCCATCATGTGTTTAGCTTTATGTAAGAGTCAAGGTTAGAGAACGCGCTTTGACTTTCCACATCGAATGCAGCAGGATGGGAAAGGGAAACTTGACTCGCTCCGCCACCACGGCCAGCACGCCGATGATGCCGAGAAGCACGAGAAGGGTCTGGATTTTCTCGACCATTTCAGGCTTGGCAGGATGCCGGACGCGGGGGCCGGAGGTCAATGGTGGTCAGAAGTGTCGCTTCGCAACGTCCTTGCATGGCCGCTTGGGCAATGCATTAGATGTCTTTATGGTTTCTGTTGAACACACTGATCCGATAAATGCCCGTATTCTTTCTGTTTCGGAGGACAAGATTGCCGGCTTTGTACGGGATCCCTTTGCTGAAATTGCCCGTAAGACCGAACTGCCGCTTGTGACCGTGCTGGAACGCATCCGCGACATGCTCGAAGCGGGGACGATCCGCCGCGTGCGCCAGACCTTGCTTGCCACGAACCTTGCCTCGGGCGCGCTCGTCGCTTGGAAGGTTCCGTCGGAAAAGCTTGATGCAGCCTTTGATTTTATGTTTCAGGAGGACCCCTACTCGGGCCACGTCGTTATTCGCTCGACGGACGCCAAGATTCCTGGCGAGGCCTACAGGCTTTGGACGACGCTGAAGGTGCCGGCAGGATTTTCGCTCGATGCGCATTGTCAGGTCCTGTCCCGCCGTACGGGCGCGGAAGCCTACCGTCTCATGCCGGCAAAGGGAATCTTTGCCCTCGGAGTCGGCCATGTGCGACGCAAGACGATCAACCCCGGCGACAAAGCGTCTGAACCCGCGAAGATGCACGTCGTCGAAACCATCACTCTGAGTGATCACGAGTGGCGCGTGTTAACGGCACTAAAACGCGAGTTTGCCCCCGAGGAAATTCAGGAACCAGTCTGGAACGCTCGTGCGGCTGAGGCGGGAGTATCTCTCGAGGAATTTTTCGCCGTCGCCGAATCGCTGGCCGCTCGCAAGCTCATCGGTCGATTTTCGACTTTCCTCGAACACGTCAAGCCCAGCCAGACCGGCACGCGTGTCACGCGCTTCAATGCGTTGTTTCATTGGGCGGTTCCGCGAGGGCGCGAGATCGAGACGGGCGGTGAAGTCGGGCGTCATGAGATTCTCACCCATTGCTATTGGCGTGAGGGCGGACCCGAGTTCAACAACGTAAACATCATGGCAGTGGCTCATGGAACGGAGAAGGAGCGCTTGCTCGAACACAAGGCGGCCATCGACCGGCATCTCGATGCCGTCGGGATCCCTGTCGCATACACGAACGTCTTCTGGGGCGGACGCAGCGAAATCAAACCGTCGGAAATCTCACCATTTGCCTACCGCGACTGGCTAGCAGTTTGTCGGGCTTGAAAAGGGAGTTTCTGATGAAAATTCGAGAATCGTTCGAAACTGAGAGACTGCCCTTCCGACAAACTGCTCACCGGGATCATTCCAATCGGGCGCGAAGGTCTGCCCGGCTGATCTTTCCCCGCGCGTTTAGCGGAATTTCCTTCCAGAAATACCATCGCCTAGGCACTTGCCATGGGAGAAGGTTCTGGAAGCAAAGTCTCCGCAGCTCGTCCTCGGTTGCCTCGCCCGCGACACACGCGGCAACCTCCTCCCCGCGGGCGCTGGCCGGGATGCCGAGCACGACCACATCGCGCACACGCGGTGAGAGTCGCAATACCCGTTCGATCTCGCCTGGATTGACCTTCCGGCCACCGACGTTAATCAAATCCGAAATCCGTCCCGTCACTACATAGCCGTCTCTGTTCAATTCCAGCAGATCGGACGGGCGGAACATGCCATCCGTCAAATTCTCAGCATCCCCGTCGGGATAGTAGCCTGCGCCGACTGCGTGGCCGCGCACCTGGATTTGGGACGGTCCCTCATCCTCCATGCGAACATCGACGTTCTTCAGTGGTGGACCGACATAACCCGGCGCAACGTCTGGTGACTCGTTGGAATCGTAGCAAATTCCTCCGCACTCGGAGGCGCCATAAAAGGAGTGAAGCTTACGTCCCCAGCTTTCGAAGAATTTCCCGGCGACCTCCTTTGCGAGCCGCGCGCCCGCCGAAATGCATAAGCGCAGGGCATTCCCGGCGCCCGGGACTTCTGCAAGTATCCGAAAAATCGCCGGCACTCCGGGAAACACAGTCGCGCCGCTGGAGGCAAAGCCATCAACCAGCGCACGGGGCATGACGTCCGACGCGGCAACAAGCGGGATCCCCCGGCACAGAAGTGGCGTGATCAGATTGCTAAAGCCGTACGAATGCGCAAACGAAATCACTCCATAGTTGCGGTCATCTTCTCGCAGTCCCATCGTGTCACAGACATTGTCGCAATCAGCAAGCAACTGCGCAGCGGTAAAGCGTATCGCGCGAGGCTCTGCGGTCGTTCCAGAAGTCAGTTTGAGCAAATCGCTCCGCAGCTCGGCGGGCGTCGAAGAACACTCCACGGGGACAAGTTTGAGTCCCGTCTCCTCGAGCACAAGGCGCAGGCCCACGCCGCAAAGCTCCTCAATCCGCTCGCGACGGCCATGAGGCATGTCGCGCTCCATCGGCAAAACCGTCCGGTCGCTGCGCCACACTGCGAGGAGGATCGCGGGCGACTCGGCGCAATTGCCGATTTGCAGGCAGACCACCTGACCGCTGGGCAGTTCGGTGAACCTGTCTGTCCAACGCCTGGCCTCCTCCTCAATCGCGGCAAATGTCCGCAGGACCCTCCCTTCGGGCGCGAATACAGCTGGCTCCTGCCTTTTGGTGGACGCGACCTGCTCCCACCGGGTTAGGATGGGGTTGTTTTCGTGATTGCACGTCGCGCCTTCCTTGCTAGGTTGAAAGTCTTTCACAGAAATGAAGTCCGAGATTCATCCCAACTACGTCGAAACCGTCATCGTTTGTGCCTGCGGTGCGACGTATCGCACGCGCTCGACCCGCGACAACATCAAAATCGGCATTTGCGCGGCATGCCATCCCTTTTTCACCGGCGAGCAAAAATTTGTCGATACCGCCGGGCGTGTGGACAAGTTCAAGCGCCGTTATGGGACCGTGCGCGCCACGCGTTCGGTTAAGCCCGGAAAGAAAGCCTAGATTCCTCTCCTACCGCGAAACGGTGATTGCGCCTTCGCGCGCCATCACCGTTTCGCCTTTTCGGGCATGGACATACCATGGATTTCTCCGTCTTAATCGAAAAAAAACAGCGCCGCTTCGAGGAACTCGAAGACGAAATCGGCGGGGGATTGCTCTTCGAAAATGCCACACGTGCACGGGAAATCCTCCGGGAACATGCCCGGCTCAAAGAGCTCATGGCCATTTGGAAAGACTTCGAGAAGACCGGACGGGAACTCGAGGGAAGCCGAGCCCTCGCGGCCGGCGATGACTCCGAGATAGCTGAGTTGGCCGCCGCCGAATTGCCGGAGCTCGAAAGGCGCTTGCCCGAGCTCAAAAAGGACCTCCAAATTGCCCTGCTGCCGCCAGAACCCGGCGAAGATCGCGACGCGATCGTGGAAATCCGCGCCGGAACCGGCGGAACGGAGGCCGCGCTTTTCGCGGCCGGCCTCTATCGCATGTATTGCCGGTTCGCGGAAACCAATGGATGGAAGGTTGAGACATTGGACTCGAGCGAAGCCGATCTCGGGGGGTTGAAGGAAATTGTCTTCCGGCTCTCAGGAGACTCGGTCTTCCGCAAGATGCGTTATGAATCCGGCGTCCATCGCGTCCAGCGCGTCCCCGCTACCGAAGCCCAGGGACGCATCCATACTTCCACTGCAACGGTCGCCGTCCTGCCCGAGGCCGAGGAAGTCGATATCGAACTCAAGATGGACGATCTGCGCATCGAGGTGTGCCGCGCCGGCGGTCCCGGAGGACAAGGCGTCAATACCACCGACTCCGCCGTGCAAATTCTTCATATCCCGACCGGGCGCATCGTGCGCTGCCAGGATGGCCGGAGCCAGCAACAAAATAAGGAACGCGCGCTCCAGATCATGCGCGCGCGACTCCTCGAGGATAAGCGGCGCGAAGAGGAGGAAAAATACTCCGCTCATCGAAAGAGCCTTATCGGAGGAGGTG
Organism: Terrimicrobiaceae bacterium; assembly: GCA_045403045.1. Lineage (GTDB taxonomy): Bacteria > Verrucomicrobiota > Verrucomicrobiia > Chthoniobacterales > Terrimicrobiaceae > DASTFP01. Next base: position 24,070 of record JAXIPG010000165.1, on the reverse strand, counting down.
GACGGGAAGAAAAGATCCGCACTTACAATTTTCCGCAGAATCGAGTGACCGACCATCGTATCGGTCTGACACTTTACAGCCTCGACCGCTTCATCGAGGGCGACATCGAGGAAATGATAGACAGCTTGCAGGCCAGCGATATGACGCAAAGGCTGAAGGAGGCGAACATTGCTTGATGGCTTGTGGTTGAGCGTTGATCGAGTTCCAGGATCCAGCGCGAGGCCGCTCGCTCAACTCTCAACTCTCAACTCTCAACTCTCAACCATCAACTCTCAACCATCAACCCTCCCATGACCGTCCTTGAGGTTCTTACCGCTGCCGCCGGCTATCTCAGGGATCACGGGGTGGAAAATCCGCGGCTCAACGCCGAGCATCTGCTTGCCCACGTCCTTGGCAAAAAGCGTTTGGATCTCTATCTCGAATTTGACCGTCCACTTTCCGATGCCGAGCGGGCTCCGCTCCGGGATTTGGTTCGCGATCGCGGCACGGGGAAACCGCTTCAGCACTTGCTCGGTACGGCTGAATTTTTCGGACGATCGTTTGTGAGCGACAGCCGAGCCCTCGTCCCCCGTCCCGAAACCGAGCAACTCGTTGAGTTGATCCTTAAAGATCCGCGATGCCACCACCACGCCGGGATGAACGTCCTTGATATCGGCACGGGCTCGGGTGTCATTGCGATCACATTGGCCCTGCAGCGTCCCCTCGCCGCTGTTGCGGCCACAGACGTTTCTTCCGAAGCGCTAAGTCTCGCCCGGGAAAACGCCGTGCGGCATTCACTGAACGGAAGGATCGCCTTTCACGAAGCGGATCTTTTTCCTCGTGGCGAGGGAAGCTTCGACTGGATTGTCGCCAATCTGCCATATATCGCGACGGCCGAACTTGCCATCCTTCAGCGCGAGGTCCAGCACGATCCGCTCATTGCGCTTGACGGGGGACCGGATGGCCTTTGCCTCATCCGAAGACTCATCGAAGCCGCCTCGGCACGCCTCGCGCCAGGCGGAATGCTCGCCATGGAGATCGGGCACGATCAGGCCGCCGAAGTTGTTGCGCAGCTTGCTTTGGAAGCTTATCGCGACATCGGTGTGCACAAGGATCATCAAGAGTTCGAGCGTTTCGTCACGGCATTGTCTCCGCGACGACTTTTGGGGCGAGGCTGATCAGTGGATGCAGAGGGAGAATTTTAGCGACACCGCCTTGGGGAAGGTCTATGAAATTCCCTGCGTTTCGACAGACTATGGATAAGATCATCGTGCATGGGGGATCTCCGCTCAGCGGATCCGTCCGCATCAGCGGTTCCAAGAATTCGGCCCTTCCCATCCTCGCAGCCACGCTGTTGACCAAGGAACCCTGCGTGATTTCACGGGTGCCTGACCTTAGCGACATCCATTATATGCTCACGATCCTTAATGAGCTTGGCTGCGAAGTGGAACGCGCGAGCGGTACGGTCACCGTAAAGGCAGAAAATGTCCTTACCGAAGCGCCTTACGATATCGTGCGCAAGATGCGCGCCTCGGTGTGTATCCTCGGCCCGTTGCTCGGCAGGGAAAAGGAGGCCACGGTCTCCCTGCCGGGCGGTTGCGTCATTGGCGACAGGCCAATAGACTTGCACTTGCGCGGCTTTGAAGCCCTTGGCGCCGCGGTGCGCGTCAAAGGAGGCAACGTAAAAGTGCTCGCTCCCGAACTCCAAGGAGCCACAATTAATTTGCGCGGCAGGTTCGGCTCGACGGTGCTTGGCACCGACAACGTGATGATGGCTGCTGTGCTTGCCGAAGGAACGACGGTCATCGACGGAGCCGCCGAGGAGCCGGAGGTCGAGGATCTCGCCAACTTTCTCATCGCTATGGGCGCGAAAATCGAAGGCGCCGGCACGCGAAGAATCATCATCGAAGGGGTGCAGGAGCTGCATGGCGCCGAGCACGCCGTGATCCCTGACCGCATTGAGGCCGGAACTTTCCTGATCGCGGCGGCGATCATCGGGAAGGAAGTGACCATCACCCGCGCAGAACCGCGCCATCTCAAAGCGGTCCTCGATCCCCTCGCCCTCGCAGGCTTCTCAATCTTGTCCGGCCAAGACTACGTCACGCTGCGCTCAAATGGAGTTGGCCGTCCCCTTAAGTTGGAAACTTTCCCCTACCCTGGTTTTCCGACAGACATGCAAGCACAGATGTGTGCGCTGCTAGCGACTACCGATGGAATAAGCGTCATCACAGAGAATGTTTTTCCCCAACGCTTCATGCATGTCGCGGAACTCAAGCGCATGGGCGCGAATATCGAACTTCAGGGATCGACCGCGGTCATCAAGGGCGTCGAAAAACTGAGCGGCGCGCCTGTCATGGCGAGCGACCTGCGCGCCTCCGCAGCCCTCGTTCTCGCAGGCCTGCAGGCGGAAAATTCCACCGAAATCAATCGCGTCTATCACATTGACCGCGGCTACGAGAGTCTCGACGAAAAGCTCAATTCGCTCGGCGCGCAAATCGAACGCGTAAAGGTGTGACCATGCGGGCGAGAGCGAACGCTCTAGCAGCCTGTCGGACTTGAAATTGAACTCCCATTTTATGGAGAGAATCGCGGTTGAGAAACGAGGTATCCCTGCCTGACAGGCTGCTAGACTAAACTCAGCGGACCGTTTTGCGATGAATCCAAACGCTTTGAAGGATCCCCAGGCCGAAAAGAATCATCATAAGAAACGAGCCGCCGTAGCTGATCAGGGGAAGAGGCAGGCCGGTGATCGGTGTGATTGAGATCGTCATGCCGACGTTCAAGAACGTGTAGGTAAAGATCAAGACCACAACTCCGACGGCCAGCAATTGGCCAAGGCCGTCTTCCGCCTTGATCGCGATGTAGAGGCCGGTCAAGAGCAGCAAGGCCAGGGCTGCAATGAGCAGAATGCCGCCAAGAAAACCGTGCTGTTCGCCTAAGACCGAGAAAATGAAGTCGTTATGCTTGATTGTGGTAGGCAGATAGCCCAACTCGTTCAGTGTATTGCTTGCCTTGAACCCTTTTCCATAAAAGCCGCCCGAACCTATCGCAGTAAGGGATTGAATGATATTCCAACCGTTGCCTTGAGGATCCAGATAGGGATTCACGAAACTGGTAATGCGGGCGTACTGATACGGCTTGAGCGCGAAGTTCACGATCAATGGCACCATTGCCAGGCCAAGAATTATCATCGACAGGAGCCATCTCTTGGGAACGTCTCCAACAAAGAGAAGCGCGAGCACCATCGGCACCCACACGATGCACATGCCCAAGTCGGGTTCGACCAAGATGAGCAACCATGGCGCCCCAACAATCGCGCCGCATCCCAAAATCCGCAGAATGGGCATGATCTTCTTCGTGGCTTCCAAATACACAGCAAGTGTCATGATTCCTGCTAGAACCGCGAACTGAGACGGCTGAACGCTTATGAAGCCAAGATTCAGCCAGCACTGGGCTCCATAGCGTCTCTCACCAAAGAGCAACACGGCCACCAACGCGAGAACGCCCAAGACATAACAGGGCACTGCGCCAAGGCGAATCCAACGGTAGTCGATCAGAGAGATGAAGAAGAAGACGGGAAGAGCGGCCAGCATCCATACGATCTGCGACTTCCAGAACTTCTGGTCGGGAATCATCCAAGTCGCGCTGTAGATCGCGTAAACCCCATAAATCATGAGCCCGAACATCAACAGGAACAAGATCCAGTTCATGCCAAGAAACTTTCGAAGCCAGGAATGCATTTGGGCGGAAAACAGTTACGCCAACTGTGGCACTGCCGCCAACAGCGTTTTCGTGTATTCGTGTTGGGGATTTTCGTAGATGGTCTCGGCTCGAGCCGCCTCGACAATTTTCCCGTGATGCATCACGAGAACATAATCGCTGATGTGCTCGATCACCGCGAGATCATGCGCGATGAAGAGGTAGGAAAGACCAAGCTCTTCCTGCAAGTCCTCGAGTAGGTTGACAATTTGCCCCTGCACGCTGACATCGAGTGCGCTAACTGGTTCATCACAAACGATAAAGCGTGGTTTGACCGCCAGCGCCCGCGCAATGCCAATGCGCTGGCGCTGACCGCCACTGAATTCATGCGGGTAGCGTGCCGCCATGTCAGACTCGAGGCCGACTTGTTTGAGAAACGCGGCGACGGAATCCCGCCGATCAGCAGAGGAAAGCTCGCGAAAGTGGATCTCCAGTGCTTCCCCAATGATCTCGCCGCAGGTCATACGAGGATTGAGCGAACCGTAGGGGTCCTGAAAAATCATTTGCATCTCTCGACGCATTGGACGGAATTCCCGTTCCCCCATGGGTAAGATATTCCTGCCATCAAAGACGACCTCGCCCGTCGTCGCCTTCAAAAGCTTGAGCAAGGCTCGCCCAACCGTCGTCTTGCCGCTGCCGCTTTCCCCCACCAGTCCAACGGTCTTACCGCTCTCGACCTTGAAACTGACTCCGTCCACCGCCTTGACGTCATCAACCTTCCGGCGCAACAAACCACCAAACACCGGAAACCACACCCGCAAATCTCTCACCTCAAGAAGCGCCATCGCGCAACAACGTGTCGGGTTGCCAATAAAAATCAAGAACCTCTTCGCCGATGGTGGAATCAGCCCGTGAACCGCGTCAACGCCCGCCCCGGCGACAAGAGTGTCACCGCTCCTTGTTGCCAATTCCGCCGACCGGGCGCGCGATTAAAGGGTGTGGCACACGATTCGCCTAAAAACTCGCCGCCCGCCGACCCGCCACTCGCCGGCTTTGGCCGCGTCATCGGGCGCAGCCGCTACGTCGTGCTCATGGCGGTCGTCGCCGTGCTGCTCGTCTCGCTCACGCTCTTCGTGCTCGGCGCGCTGAACGCTTTTGCCGTCACGAGGAGCGCGAAATCCGCCCGGAGGAAACTCGCGAGCCGGCGGCTTCGGCGGAGCACGCGAAGCCAAGGGTCTAGCTTGTCGATTCCGCTGACGGCGTCAGACGTGCCATGAACATCCCTCTGCCGAGCGACCGGGAGAGCGAGGCCCGCGCCGTGGCCACGGAGCGGCTCGAGATGCTCGCCCGCCTCGAGTGCTCCGGAGTTTTAGGATTTGCGAAGACGCGCATTGCGCCGGCAAATGCGTTGTGATGCATATGCGGGCAGCCGCTTCTCATGAGCAACAAGATCCGCAATCGCTTCATCGCTTTGGCGTGTCTCCTTGCCTTCATCGGTCTCGGTGTCTTGTTCTATGCAAACTGGGTGGTCCAAAAGCCGTTCGCGATCATTCTTTTGCTGACCGACAATTTAACGACCTCGACCCTCACTGCGGCACGCATTTATCAGAATGGCGCTGACACCCGACTGAATCTCGAAAACCTTCCGAATCTTGGTTTGATCACCACCCACGCGGCGGATTTTGCCGTAAGCGATCCTGCGGCCGCGGCAACAGCCATTGCCACCGGAGAGAAGGTCAACAACCGTTCCTTGGGCGTGGACACGTCCGGGAAGCCTCTGGTGAATTTGTTCGATCTGGCTCGCAAGCACGGGCGAGCGACTGGCTTGATATCCAACGCCGCGATTTCTGACACCACGCCGGCCGCCTTTTACGCAAGGACGGGAAACCCTCAAGACTCGCAGGACATCGCAGCGCAGCTGGTGGACGCGGGCAACGTTGACGTCATTCTCGGCGGCGGGGAAGCGGACTTTCTTCCCGAACACAAGGAGGGAAGACGTAAGGACGGCCGCGACCTCCTGCTCGAGCTGCGCCACAAGGGCTACGACATCGCTCACAACAAGTCCGAGATGGAAAACACTCCCTCGTGGCGCGCGCCAAGACTGCTTGGGATTTTTGCTTCCGGCAATCTTGCCTTCGCGGACGAGATTCAATCCGCGGGGTCGCAGCCCGCGCTGGCCGAAATGGTGAAGACGGCGATTCAACTTTTGCAATACAACCGCAAGGGCTATCTGCTTGTCGTCGATTGCGGCCTTGCCGGAAAGGCCGCATCACAAAACGAGGGGGAGCGCATGTTGCGGGAACTCCTGGCTCTCGACGAAGCTGCGGCATCTGCGGTGAGTTTTGCAGGCGAGGATTCGCTCATCCTTGTCGTCGGAAAGGACAGTATCGGAGGACTTCGGCTCAATGGATATCCGTTTCGGAACGACAAGGGCGTTGCTGTCGTTGGAATCAACTCCCAGGGCATTCCGTCGCTGACGTGGTCAACCGGCCCTGGCACCCGCGCTGCCTCCGCCGAAGCCGGCGATGCCTCTCAGGCAAACGAGCCTTCAGCCGTTCCGGCCCCTGTCGCGATCGGCGTGGCTGAAGATGGAATTGTCGCGGGAGCCGGAGAGGGTTCGAAAGAGCTTCAAGGCTTCAAGGACAACACCGAGATTTTTCGCGTAATTTCGAAGAATCTATGACCGGCCGCGCGGTCTAGGACCCGTAGCTCTTTGAAAACTTCTTCTTGCTTTCGGCTTCCGTTGATGGTTGGGCGGTTGCTTCCTCAGGTTTCTTCGCTTCTTCCACCGAGGAAGTTGATCCGGTCGGGGCGGAGGGTTGCGCCGTCGAGGAGGCCTGGACAAATGCCATCTGCAAGTCCGTGAGCACGCTGTTCAGAATTTCCGCCTCCTGAGTGGTAAGATTTCCCCGGGTCTTTTCGCGTATCATTTCGAGGTGATCGATAAAGAGCCTCGCGGGTTCGAGAAGCACTTCGGATTGGCCTGATTGCGGATTGGGAATGCGACCGAGGAATAGCGACGCCTGCTGCGCCTGCATCATTACGAATTCGATGAACTTCTGGGACAATTCGCCCGAGTATGTGGAGGTTTGGACTTGAGCCATGGTCAGGATTGTGGAGAAGGAATGTGGTTTGCAGCGGTCTTTTCGGGAGGCCGAACGATTACCTCCACGCGCGAGGGAGTGCCGAAGTATTTTGCCGCGACGCGGCGGACGTCGTCGATCGTCACCGATTCGATCTGTGCCTTGCGCTTGAGATAGTTGTCAAATCCAAGGCCTACAAGTTCATCGACTGCAACGCTTGCGGCAAAAGCGGAGTTGCTCTGATTTCGGATGGCTTCGGAACCTAGGAGTTTTTTCTTCGCGCGGATCAGTTCGTCTTCGGTAAGTCCGTCCTTGGAAAGACCGTTGATCTCATCTTGGAACTCTGCGGTGACCGCTCCAACTTTCTTCGGATCTGTGCCGAGATAAAAAACGAAGGACCCTGGCGCGAGTCCGGAGAAATTTCGGGCTCCAATGAAATACGCCAGACCGAGCTGCTCACGGATGCGGTTGAAGAAGCGAGAGCCCAAATCATTCGAGGCCTCATTCAGAAGATCGAGGGAAGCGCGATCCGGGCTCAGGATGTCCGACCCGGGATAGCCGATCATCACAACGGCCTGTTGCTTGTTACGCTCTTCGATGGCACTGACAGGCGCACTTGGCGCGACAGGCTTCGGCGGCTCGGACAATGCCAGCTTGCCAGCCGGCATCGTGGCAAAATCCTTTTCGATGAGTTTGAGAACTTGTTCAGCCTTCACGTCCCCAAAGACCGCAATGACGCCGTTCTTGGCCACGACGTATTCCTTTTGAAAAACCAGCAAATCGGCGGGAGTGATCTTCCTGACCGATTCGGCGCGTCCGCTCCCGCGAAGAGCATACGGGTGGCTGCCGAAGAGCTTTTCGCGCATGACATTTTTAGCCACCGCAGTGATCTGTTCTTCCTCCGCCTTGATCGCAGCGATTTGGGTGGCCTTCTCGAGCTCGACCTCCTTTTCAGGAAAAGTGGGATTCTGAAGGACGTCCGCCAAAACATCCAAGCCAAGAGCCAGATCGGGCTTCATCACCTCTATACTCGCGTTGAAGCTGTTGTTGCCGCTGTCCGCGCCAAAGCGTCCGCCGGCGCTCTCGATTTGCTCTGCCAATTGAGCGGAGGTCCGGCTTTTCGTGCCTTTGAGAATCGTTCGGGACAGCAATCGGGTGATGCCATTGTTTTCCGGCGTTTCAGCGAGCAGGCCGCCGCGGAACGCCGCGTGGATCGAAACGAGCGGCAGGCGGGCGTCCTCACGCACGAGTAAACGCAGTCCATTCGGAAGGACGAATCTCTTGACCTCCGAACGAACGGCTGCAGGTTCTGGTCGGTTATTTCCAGCAAGGGAGCCAGGCGGATTGAGTGACGTGACATTTAGCCTGTCGGGGCGAAGATACTCTCGCGCTACGCGTTTGAGATCCGCTGTGGTCACGCCTGCGATTGCATCGAGATAATCCTTGCTGAAATTTGGATTTCTAGTCAGAAGCCAATTGGAGCCCAGATCGGACGCCTTTCCGCGCGCGGTGGCTAAACCGGACAGCTGGTTCGCCAGCATCGAGCGCCGCGCCTTATCCAATTCCGCCTGCGACCCTCCGCTTTCCTTGATCCGTTCGACAGCGGCGAGCGCTTCCTTCTCCACCGCAGGCCGCTCCGCGGGATCACAGAGCGCTTGGATGACGAAGACGCCATCCGTTTGCAGCGAGAACATTCCCGCGTCAATGGAGTGGACGATATGCTGTTTTTCGCGAAGCTCCCGATTCAGGATCGAGCTTCGGCCGGAGCCTAGCACGTCGCCAAGAAGCTCCAGCGCCGGCGTATCCGGATGTGTCAGTCCGGGAATTCGCCAGGCTAGTGAGAAGCGTGTCAATTCGGTTGGGAACTCCTCATGGTCCTCTCGGCGGCCGATTTGCTCCGGCTCGCTTGCGATATAAATCGGCTCAAGGGCTTGGCGAGAGTAATTCTTGAATGCCTCTTCAAGCTGTTCTCTGACTTTCTGCGCATCCAGATCGCCCGCGACGACAAAGGTCAGATTGTTCGGCGCGTAACGGGTCTTGTAGTATGCCATGACATCGTCCCGCTTGAGTTTGTTATAAACGTCGAGATATCCAATGATGGGATGCCGGAACGGACTCTCCGAAAAGACCGTGCGCAGCATAAGCTGCGAGCTTTGGCGGCCGGGGTCATCGAAGCCCATCGCAAACTCACGACGAATGACTTCCTGTTCCTTGATGTATTCATCCTCGGGAAGCGTTGAATTCATCATGGCATCGGAGAGGATTGCCACCGCCTCCGACACTCCCTCGGTGGGAACGTCGATCCAAAACACTGTCCTATCGAAGCTCGTGTAAGCGTTGATATACCCACCTCGATCCTGGATCTGACGCGCGATGTCCCCCGCTTTTCGATCCTGCGTGCCTTTGAAAAGCATGTGTTCGAGGATATGCGAAAGCCCAGCGCCCATCCATTTGCCTTCGTCGATGCTGCCGGTGGCGCACCATGCCTGGACGCTCGCGACCGGTGCGCTGTGATCTTCCTCGACGATGAGAGTGAGGCCATTGTCGAAGGAGAATACCTGGGCGCGGCTCTCGGGCAAAGTCGGCGCGGCGGGAAGTGAGTCCTTTGCAGGAGCATAAGCAAGCGTCATGAGAAATAGGGAGAGGGACAGAGCTAAATACGGCTTCATGCTTTCTTTCCGACAACGCCAGGGCCGGTTGCGCTCAATTTCTCCGGCTCGGGACGGAAAGGAAGCACGAACGCGTCCGCAAAGTCATACCCTTCGCGGAAGCTCTCAAGGGTGTCCTCATCGGTTTTACCGAATATCCCCACCTGAACGAGATTAAACACCATATTGCCAATGTCTTCAGAGGAGCGGACGCCCCAATATTCGAGGACCGTGATCGCCATCGGTCCGAATTCCTGCAGGCTATGGACTCGGAATCCATCAAGCAACTCGGCCGCCCCCACGTGGGAGGAAGTCTCCTTGCGGGCCTTTTTCCTGCGCTTCAGGGTCGCCTCCAGCGCATCACGCAAAAATACGTACGCCTCCGCGTGATAGCGGGAATCATCCTTAAAGATCTTATCAAGGGCTTCGTGGAATCCAACTGTCTGCATATTACCGTCCAATTTGAACCCCCGCTTGCAAGGGAGTCAGCGCACGGGCTTCGCGCCAGTGCTTTACGCCGACACCGGCACAGAACGCAAGCAACACGAAAGCCACGAGCAGTTGCTCCCGGCGGGTTAGTGAAGACATCGTGTAAAAATAGCGAGGCTGGCCATTCCTGCAAGTGCACAACAAAACTCTACCATCCTCTCGCCTCGAGATCGTCGAGATAGCGGCTGACTGCATCGTTGCGCCGGAAACTTAGAGAACTGATCTCGGAGGTCGAATCGAATTCCCTGCTTGGAGTGTCCAATCGTGTTGCTTCAAACCAGTTGAGGTAATCCTCCATTTCGTCGGCCCGTGTTACGACGGCCTGCTGCAACTGCATGTTCTTCCGGATTCTGGTTCCGAGATTCTTTCTTGGTTTCGCGGCAAGCTGGCTGGCGATCATGCGATATTCCTCGACGATAGGACGGATGAGAGGAGGCGCCCTCACCTCGAGCCGCAACAGGTCCTCGGCCTTTTGCCGGAGGACGTACCGCCCGGCGCTGGTCCTCGCCACGGCTTGGAGACCGTCTGGTCCAGTAACGACGCCCGCCTGTGGCTTCCTTGGATCCATCGGCGCCGTGATCTCGAGGATGAGAGAAAGCCGTTTTTGGGTCTCACTGACACTGAGGGGCATCACGCGATTTGACGCGGACGCATCCGCAAGAGACAGCGTCCACAATTTCGAAAGAGTTGCAGGCTGTTCGGAGAGTGTGGGAAAACATTCCAGCAGTTTGGCGCCATCAGCCGGATTGAGCGAAGGCAGGCTGGAGCAATAGTCGCCAAGATGTTTCGCTCCATCCGGCGTGCGAAGAAGCGCGCGGAAGAGACCTAGAGCTCGGGCGCGGTAGATTGCGCGGGAGGTCGCATCCAGCATTTCAGGACGCTCTTTCAAGAATGCTTCCAGTTTTAGCGAGCTTTCCTCCTTGATGAGCCGTTCGTACAGACCTGTGGCAACCCCTTCCTCTCGCGCCATGGCATCTTCGTACAAACCCTCGATGAGCCAAGCCGGGGGCTGATGAAAGGATTTGCCTGCTTTAGGGGGCAGATTCCGGTAAGCGTATTCCAGGAACAAAGCCCGATAAACCTCCATGTCTAAATCCGTGCTTTTTAGCGACGCTGCGTCGAAGACGTCGATTTGCACCTTGAGCGCGCCGCCGTCGCTCTCGTACAGACCTGTCCGAATGCGCGGTGAATCCGGGCGCCGCAACGGAAGGACTTGAATGATAATCGGCGATTTCCATTCGTCCGCGAACCGCAAGCGACGCAGCCATTGCTCTTTCAAGTCCTCCGCTTTCCGAGCCAAGCGGGACCTGAGTGCGCGGTCGGAATGATAAATGACAAACTGTTGTGAGGAACTGATGGAGCGCTGCAAGGGCGCAGGCGGTTCGACCTTGGTCTGTCCCATTGCCACGAGCGTCCACATGGACCCTGCCAACAGAAGCATTCTGCGCATCACTGGGCAGCCGGTTTTCGAGCATGCCAGCTCAGCTTCGCCACAGACGGGGTAAAGAGGACTTCATTCACCGTTTCCAACACGGCTGCTGCTTCCGAGGTCGACGCAATGACAGGGCGCAGGACGCCTTCGAGGAGCGGAACCAGACGCATGCTTAATGGCATGCGGCCCACGCCCCCTCCGGTAACTCTCAAACTCAACTTCCCGCCCGAACTCTCGGGAACGGCGGTCAGGTACATGTAGATGGGCCACCCATGAAATCGCTGTTCGACGAAAAAATCCAATTCCCCGGATTTGATCATGACAAAGGCGCGGCTGAACTCCGCCCGAAAGGATTTTCCCGTCGCCGCAGGGTCCGGAACGATGCTTGACGCAAGGTAGTTGTTAGTTTGAGCCTGGGTGACATCGATCGCTCTGGCGTAAGTGCTCCCTGCAAAAGTCTGCAACGCTTGCAGAAGTTGGCCCGCCTGCGCCTCATTGGCCGGTTGAGCGGGCGGAATGCCATCCGGCTGACGGGCCATTTGAATAGCCACAGCCAGGAGCGCCGCGACAATTGCCGTGGAAAGGATCCTTCGGATGAACCAAAACACCGCGCCCGCGAAGCCTGCGCTCGCAGGGCGGCCTCTTGGTCGTGTTCCGGCAGCGACTTTTGTTGGTCCGGATATCTGGGGATCATCCCCGGCCGGCCGTTCCAGCCGTGCACCGCAATTCTGGCAGAAAGCGCGGGTCAGATCATTCTGGTGGCCGCACTGGGTGCATTTGATGCTCTTCACTCCTTGGGGGATTTTGCGGGTTTGGAAGCCTCGGATGCCGGCTTCTCTGCGGGCTTCGACGCCTCGCCGGTGGGCGAACCCTCTTTCTTGGCGGCCTGCTTATAGCCATCACTCCTGTAGTCCGTGATGTAAAATCCACTGCCTTTGAAAATCAATCCCGCGCCGGTTCCGAGCAGCCGCCGAACTTTTCCCCTGCCCCACTTTTTCATGCGGCAATGGGATTTTGGACAAACGGTAAGTGAAGGGTCCTTCATCGACTGAAACAACTCGAAAGTTTTCCGGCATTTTTCACATTCGTATTCGTAAGTTGGCATCGTGCAGGCCGCATTATCGGGAATTCACCGATTTGTGCAATGCTGACCCTGTCAGCCTTGACGTTTTTGCAAAGCATGCTCTTTTAACACGCCCATGAACCTGTTGGGTCCGTTTTCTCCGATTGCTACGGCGGTGTTGGCGCTCGCGCTTGGCGCCTGCGCCGGCTACGATCCAAGGCTCAATAACAGGGACCTCAAGTACCTCGGCACGGGCGGCCCCATCATCGATCCCGCCACAAAGGAGAGTCTGGCCCTCAAAAAGTCCTACTGGGATGACACCGGAATAAGCGGATCCCCCTCCATCGTCATCAATCTTAACAAGCAAACCGCCGCGTTCTACAAAGACGGAAAGCTTGTCGGGGTTTCCGCAATTTCCAGCGGGCGAGAAGGCTTCGACACGCCTTCCGGAAACTACAAAATCCTACAGAGGGATCTCAACCATGCCTCAAACCTTTACGGCGATTATGTCGACGCCTCCGGCAATGTTGTCCTCAAAAATGTGGATGTGAAAAAGGACCCGCGTCCGGACGGACTCAGCTTTCGTGGCGCGCCAATGCCATACTTTATGCGCATCACACCGAGTGGAGTCGGGATGCATCAAGGCTTCCTGCCCGGCGTTCCTGACAGCCATGGCTGCATCCGAATGCCCGAGAAAATGGCGAAGCTCTATTGGGACAACGCCCCTCTCGGAACACCAGTGACGGTCGAGCAATAGAGCAAATGCCGAAAAGAAATTTCGGCATTTGCTCTAGACCTTGCGGTCAAAATGGCTCGTGCTGCCCTTGGACGGGCGCGGAAATCTCCCACGTTTCAAGCAGCGCTTCAGGGATTTCGCTTAGAAAGCGCGACGGCCTTTGAAACGCCTCTCCGTATCCTGCGTTTAACCTCATATCCGGATAGGTGACATAGAGTTCATCTTTGCAACGGGTGAGACCCACGTAAAACAACCTGCGTTCTTCCTCAAGCCCTTCCCGGCTTTCGGCACTTCGCGCGCTGGGAAACATGCCTTCGGTGAGCCAGATGAGAAAAACCACCTTCCACTCCAGCCCCTTGGCCTGGTGGATCGTTGAAAGCGTGATCTTTTCCGAATCGGCTTCGCCGCGAAAGGCGTCCGCCGTTTCCACGGCTCCCAGCAAGGCAAGCTGCGCAAGGAAATCCTCCGCGCTGTCGAACTGGCGGGCGAATGCCGAGAGGGTGTTGATATCCTCCCTCCTCGCCTCGTAGTTCGCAAACTTGCTCTTCATGTAGTCGTCGTAAATGGCGAACGCAACCCTTTCGATCATCGCCGAGGGTGCAGCAATGCCGCCAGCAGGGGCCAACTCCGCCAACGTGTGAACGAACTGCTCCCAGGAGTGCTGCGCTTTGGAGGGGGGCCGCAGCTCCCGCAGGAGGGCAAAGTCGGGCAGTCCATCGAGTTTGGCATTAGCTTGGTTCCACAAGGATTCCGCGGCTTTCGGACCAACGCCCGGGAAGAGCTTCACCATGCGTTTGAAGGCCGTCTCATCTCGCGGGTTGACGGTGAATCTCAGGAACGCCGCTACATCCTTGATGTGCGCCTGCTCGAAAAAGCGCAGCCCGCTGGTGATCACGAAGGGTATGCCGCGGCGAGTGAATTCAAGCTGCACCTCCATGGAGTGATAATGCGCTCGGTAAAGCACGGCCATCTCGCGCAGGGCGATGCCCTCCTCGTGCACCTCGAGCACGCGCTGCGCGACAAAGGCCGCCTGCTGGGAGTTTGTCGAAAGCGGAACGAGGGCCGGTTTCATCTGATGCGGCGGGCGGACTGGGGCCAATTCCTTACGAAATTGGCGCTCATTGGCGCGAATCGCGGCATTCGCGACGTCAAGGATTTCCGGAACGCTGCGATAGTTCGTCTCGATCTTGAAGACCTGGGTCTGGGGATGCCTGGCGGGAAATTGCAGGATGTTCTCGAAATTCGCGCCGCGCCACGAGTAAATGCTCTGCGCATCGTCGCCGACAACCATGACGTTTCCGTGGCGCCCGGCAATCGAATCCACTAGCTCCGCCTGAATGCGGTTGGTGTCCTGATACTCGTCCACAAGAACGTGACGAAACTGGTCTCGATAAATCTCGGCAACATCCTCCGCCGTCTGAAAGAGTTCCAGCGTCTTCGACAGAAGATCATCGAAATCCATTGCGTTTGCTTCCTTCTTGCGCGCTTCGTAGGCGATTTGCACGCGCTCGATCTGCTCGGAAAGCAGAATAAAGTAGGGGTATTTCGAGTGAAGCACCTGCGGGACGGAAGCACCGGTGTTCACCGAATAACTGAAAATATCGGCCAGGACCTCTCCCTTCGGAAAACGGCGATCATTCGTCCGCAGCCCCTCGCGTGCCACGATGCCTGCGATCATTTCATCCTGATCCTCGCGGTCCAGGATCGTAAACCCCTGTCGGAAACCGACGCGCTCGGCGTGCCTGCGCAGGATGCGATTGCCAATGGAATGGAACGTTCCGCCCCAAATACCCTCCGCGCCCTGGGGCAGCAGTGACGCAACGCGATCAAGCATCTCCCTTGCTGCCTTGTTGGTGAAAGTCAGGAGCAGAATGCTGCGCGCAGGCACGCCCTGCTCGAGCAGCCACACCACGCGATATGTCAGAGTGCGTGTCTTTCCACTGCCGGCGCCCGCGATGACGAGAGCCGAGCCCGGTCGCGAAGTGACGGCAGCAAGCTGCTGTGCATTGAGTTCCGCCGCGTAATCAATGCCGGTGTGAACGCCGGCCGGAACGTCGAGGGTATATTGCCTGGTCACCTAGAGCAAATGCCGAAATAAATTTCCGAAATGGTGGCAGCGCCGAGGGGTCTCTGGCAAGACGCGGAGGCAGGTCAATCCCCAGAAAGGGGTGGGACCCTTTCTTCCCACCAGGGCTTGGCCTGCCGACGCAACACAGCCAGAGACCCTTGAAGGGGATGGGGCCCCTTCTCCCCATCCGCGCGCCAGCCCTTTCCCAAGCAATTCTTTCAGAAGTGCTTGGGAGGCGGCCCGGGCGCAATGGCCTGCCTGCGGTGTCAGAGGCACAAGGCCAAGGTCTACGGACATTGGCCTTTGCCTCTTCCTGGCAGACAGGCCATTTCGCCTCGGCCATTTGGAAATTTCTTTCGGCATTTGCTCTACTCCTCGTCGTCCGGAATTGCGGACGGAGCGACGCGGAGCGAGGCCAACTGCGTGTCCTTGATCCCTAAACCGTAGGCAAGAAGCGAAGCGGACTCCTGCCAGACGCGCGCCTTGTTACTGCCCAGGACCACAGCAATCACATCCTTGCCGCTCCAGGATCCGCTCGAAATCAAGCAATGTCCCGCGGCGTCCGTGTAGCCTGTCTTCATCCCATTGCAGAAGGAGTATGTGCGAAGCACCCGGTTCGTATTTCGCAAGGAGATCGTCTTCCCGCTGGCGTAATGAAACATGCAGCGCCTCGTTCGAATGATATCGCGAAGAAGCGGGTTGAAATAGACCGCTCTTGCCACGCGGGCCATGTCGCGCGCGGTCGAATATTGGTCTTCCGCCGGAAGGCCGTTGGGATTGACAAAATGCGATGAATCCCCGCCGAGGCGCGCCATCCTTGCGTTCATTTTGGTGGCAAAATCGTCGATGCTTCCCGCATTGTCCCTCGCCAGGGCCCGCGCGGCGTCGTTTGGACTCTTGATGAGCAACGCGGTGAGCAGTTGCTGACGCGTGTAGGTGTCGCCCGTCTTGAGATAGAGTTTGGTCGGCGCGGCAAGCATGTCGGACCTGTCTATGATCACCGGAGCCGAAAGCTCTCCCGACTCGGCAATGATGAGCGCCGTTAGCAGCTTTTGCGTGCTGGCCACGGGACGGCGTTCATTTTCGTTCTTCTTGTAGATGACCTTCCCCGTGTTGGCGTCGAAAAGGATCGCGCATTCCGCCGTAATGATTGGCTCTTGGGCCCGCAATCCAGCCATCAAGCCGAGAAGCGAAAAAATGAAAAACGCCGCCTTCCTCATCGCGCGGGAAGATAGACGAAATTCTTCCACGAATTAAGAATTTTTTTTTCGCAGCCGGATCGTGATGCGCTTGAGCTTGGCATCATCCGGAGGGCTCCACGTCATTACATCGGGATCGTCCTTGAAGACATTATGGACGACATAGCGGTCGTAGGAATTGAGCGGCTCGGTTTGGAGCGGCCGTCCCGTGCTCTTGACGGCCTCTGCCAGGTGGCGCACTTTGGCAACGAGTGCGTCGTCTCGCATCGCGCGGTGATGATCGACGTCCACCACCACGCGAGCTGCCTTGGGATTGCCAGCTTGAAGAATCCGGTTGAGGAGAAACTGAAGATCGTCCAGCGTTTGCTCGCGGCGCCCGATAAGACGGTCCGCTTCGTGGGTGAAAATCTGCAGCACCTTGTGCCCGTCGCGCTCTTGCTCTTCGATCTCGAAGACGAAGCCGAGATACCCGAGCATGGTATCGAGAATTTCACGTGGGGAAAGATTACTGCTCATGGAGCCGCTCGTTTTTTCCTTTTCTTTCCAGCGGTCGCTTCCCTTTTGGCAACGACGCTCTTTTTTTCTAGCGTGGGGAGCGGTTTGTTCCGTGTCAGATAAAGTTGGACGATAGAGAAAAGATTCTGCGTTGTCCAGTAAAGCGCAAGTCCGCTCGCATAGTTGTAGCAGAAGACGAGGAAAACAACCGGCATGAAGTAAAAGATCCGCTGCTGCATCGCGTCGCCGCTTTTTGGCGAAATTGCCATCTGCCAAACCATCGACCCTGTCATCACGATTGGAAGGACGTTGACTGGGAATCCCCAAAGCCGGAAGACGGTGTCGGGCTGCGAGAGGTCGTGCACCCAGAGGAAGGAACTGTTGCGCAACTCGATGGCGCTCCCAAGCATCGCGTAAAATCCGAAAAAGATCGGAATCTGGATGAGCATCGGCACGCAGCCGCTGAAAGGATTCACCCCATACTCGCGATACAGCTTCATCACCTCCTCGTTCATCTTTTGAGGGTCGTCCTTATACTTCTCGCGCAGTTCGGTCATTTTCGGAGTGAGCAGGGACATCTTCCTCAATTGATTCGTCGCCTTGTTCTGGATCGGCCAAAGGAGGGATTTGATAATAAGGGTGAGTACGATTATCGCCGCTGCGTAACTGTGAAAAACGGCGTTCAGGCTGTTCATCGCCCAGAGCAGGAACTCACTGACAAAGCCAAACATTCCGAAATTCAACACCGCCTCCTGCCCCCCACCCAACTTGCGGAGTTGGGAAAGATCCTTCGGCCCGGCATAGATCTGGAAGGATTCGTCCAGGCTCTGTCCAGGCGCGAGAGTGAACGCCGGCATGCCAAGACCGCCTTGGATTCCGTAGACCGGGGCCTCGTCGAGCTTGCGCGTGTCATATCGCGCCGCCCACGCGGAGACGCCCTTGGTTTTCTGCGTTGTCACGATCGTGCAGAAATACTGGCTGGCCACGCCTGTCCAAGTGACATCCTGCCTTGCCTCCAGATAGAGGTTACGCGCTTCACGGATCTGGATCCCCAGCAGGGGAACCGAACTGGGGTCGAACCAGTTCACGTCGATCGTCGTGAACTTGCCTTCGTGCATCCAATCGAACTTCGTATACATCGGCCAATCGTTGGGATGAATTGGAGCCGCTCCGCCTGCGTTTACAAAATAGCCCTTCCGCTCCACGTCCGTGTTACCGGCGTTCCGGAACGTGAGTTCCATGCGGACGACGTAAATTCCGTCCTTGGTTCCACTCTGCGGGACAATGAACCGCTTGGTGATTTCCAGTCCATCGGCGTCTTTGCGCGTGAAGACAGCCTCCCCCTTGCTGGTGTCCGTCCGCATTGTGAAGCCGCCCCAAGCCTCAGCGGGGATCTCTCCCACCGCACCGATTGGCATCGTGCGGCTGCCATTGAGAAAAACTGCCTGCTTGTTTTCGCCAAAGTGCAGCAACAGGATGGCTCGTTCGATGCCTCCCTTGTCGTTGCTGAAGACATATTCCGCACTGGGGCTGTAGAGACTTTGATTTCGCGCAGCAAGGAGGGGCGGCTCTTGCGCCGGCGTTGGCGTCGCCACCGGAGCAACTGATGGAGCCGGGGTCGCCGTAGCATGCTGGGAAGCGACCGGAGCCTTCCGGCTATAGGTTTTTACGTAATACCATTGCCAGGCCGCGAGCCCGAGAACGGAAAGAATAATTGCGATCCAGGCCTTGCGGTCCATTGTTAACTACGGGAATTGAGCGTTTCCGGCACAGGGTCGTATCCACTGCCGCCCCAGGGGTGGCAGCGGGCAATTCGCTTTAAACCGAGGGACAGCCCGCGCACAGCGCCGTGCCGCTGCACGGCTTCCAGACAGTACTGCGAGCAGCTTGGCTCGAACCGGCAGCCGCATCCTCCTCCACACAGGGCGCGCAGGAGCGGAGAGACCGTCCATCGGTAAACATGAATCAAAAAAATCAATAAGGCGCTCGTCATATTGGCATTCTCTGAGGGCGCGACAGGAAACGCACAGCAGTCATTATCGCCGGTATTGTCTGCGTGTTGTGTCGTTCATCAAGAGCCGGACAAAATAGGAAGCCGCCGGGCGAGAATCAACCATTCCTCGCGCAATTCGGCAAAACTTGCCTCTGCAGCCGCCGATTTCGCGACAACAACTACCAGCCAGCCAGGGGCTAACATCCTCCGATGCAGCCGGCAAATCTCACGCAACCTGCGTCGCACCCGATTGCGAATCACCGCGCCGCCCACCCGCCGGGAAGTGACGAGACCGAATCGGGTCCCGCCGCCGGCAAGATCCCGCGCAGCGCTTAAACGCAAAAACCGCCCTTGCACAGAGCGGCCCTCCGAGCGCACAAGACCAAACTCCCGGCCAAACCGGATGCGCGCAGCCCGCGGAAACCGGAGCCTTTCAGGCCTCGGTATGCCGGGCGTAGGGGATTTCGACACCCTTGGGCAGCAGGCGTTTGCGACCGCGCTGGCGGCGACGGCTGAGGATAGCGCGCCCGGCCTTGGTCTTCATCCGAGCGCGAAAGCCGAACTGCCGCTTGCGCGTGCGCTTGCTTGGTTGATAGGTGCGTTTCATAGATTCTGAAAAAACTGGAGCCAAGCAGGATACGCTTTTGGCGCCCTCAGTCAATCTACGAAAGCAGACTCGCGCAAAGCCCGCAAAGAACGCAAAGAATTTTCAGCCTTTCAGCGTGTCAGCTTCTCAGCATTTCCCTGGCGTTCCTCCGATCTCTTCCTTCTTCCTTTACTGCCGTAGTACCTCGACGCTTTGGCAAAGTTCGACAAAATCGTTCCAGCGAAGCTCCAGGTAAGGATCGGTCTCCTTTACCGACTGCAAAGTAAGCTTGGCGATTTTCGCTTCCGCGCGCTTTATGTGACGGCTCACCCGGCTTTCATGCCACTTCCAGAGATTGGCAATCTCCCTCTGCGTCACCCCATGGATATGCACGAGCTGGAGCAAGATCAGCTCCTCGACCTCGCAGGCAGCGAGCGCACGGCGCAACGCTGGGCCCAGAATTTCGATGATGGCCGAATCTGGCTGCGCGGATCTGCCGGGTGCTTGCGAATCTTCCGACTCGATGGCGAGATGCTGCATGGCACGCGAATGCTGCGCCTCACGTCGTTTGAGCGAGATCCAACGATTCACGGAAATCGCAGTCAACCAGGACTTCAATGCGGACTTTCCGTTGAACACATGAAAAAGCGGTCGCGGACCCGTAAGGCAGTCGCCCCAGAGCTGAGCCAGAATTTCGTCAATTTCATCTTTCGACGCCCCGTAGGACGCCAGCACTCTGCTCAAGAAGGGTGTCAGGCGTTTCTTCAGCTCGCTGACGGCTTTATCGTTCCCTTCGAGGCATTGTTGCACTGCATCGACATCCGCAAGGACTGGCGCCTCTTCACTCCTCATTTCCCTCATCTAACGGAATGCTTCCCTCGAAACACAAGGCAAAAACGCGGGAATTCTGAGACGGTGACAATTTCTTTACAAAGCTGGAGAGTCGAAGCGTAATGTACTACATGCTTGCCGAATTTAAAGTTCTCTTCCGCCTTCTCGAACTCATGGAAGGTGAGGTGCAAGGCCGCCAGTCCGCGCGCCCTCCTCCGCGGGTCGAGAGGTCGCTCCACGCCCTGCTATCGGGTGAACTCGACGAGGGGCAGCGCAGGCAGCTTTGCGAGGTACTGCGCGAGCAACCCAGATGGCTGGCGTGGTTCGCCGACCAGATCAAGAACCGCCGCAAGACGACAGTCGGTGAGTGAAGTGTCGTCAAGCCCCCTAACCGTCCTTCGAGCTCTCCTTCCCCTCTCCAGCCACCCTGCGGAGCAGAGACTTCGCTAAAAAGGGGTCAATCTCCGGGTACACAGAAAGCAACCTGGCAAGCATTCCCGAAAGCCAGGCTGCGGCAAAGCTGCTTCCAGTCATCACGCGTTGGCCGCCATGCTTCCAGGGAACTCGCACCTCAGCCGCAGGGGCGGCAAATTCCACCATGCGCCCGGGCAAGTACCGAAGCCCTCCCTCGTTTGATAAGGCGCAATCGACGCCAAGGACACTGGAAAGGTGGGCGGGCCATTCGGAGACCTCGGGACTCCCGGAGGCGGCGACAACATGAACACCGGACAGCAATGCGTGATCCACCCACTCCTTGTAGAGGGGAAGATGCCCAGAGATACCGCAGCCAAAGCTGCAGTTCAGGACCTGGTAACCGAGCGAGAGACACCTTCGTGCTGCGACAGACACTTGAGCCGTCCGCGCGCTCAAACTCGATCCGAGCACACGAAAACTCCCAATTTCCGCCTTCGGCGCAAGCCGCCAGATAATCCCCGCAATCGCAGTCCCGTGGCCATACAGGTCTTCGCCCTTCCCCTCTCGTATATGACCGTTCGCTTCGGACACGAGATCATCGTGAAGACGCCGTCCTGAGAAATTGGGATGAGAGCTCTCAATCCCAGAGTCGAGCACAGCGATTCGCACGCTGCGCCCATCGCCCTGTTCCATCGCGTCCGCCGCTTGCGCCGGGCTGATCCACACGCTCATGCCGCCTCGACAAGTCGTTCCACTTCGCGAACGGCGTCAGTCACCGCTGCAAGGTCCGTCACTGAAAATGGCGGCGGTTCGGGCGCAGCGGCATCTGCCGGCTTCATCCGCACGCAAGACACCCCGCCATGGATTGCATCGCGAAACCGAAGCGGCACGGCGATCATCGCGCATGTCAGCACGCCAAGGCGCCGGTCCAGCGTCGGGTCCTGTTGAGCATTCTGATAGACTGCGTTCTCACAAAGCGCGTGCTCCGTGACGCAGATCAGGCTCATAAGTCCGGCTGTCAGCGGCTGACGATGGATGCCGACGAACCGTTCACCATACGGCCCCGAACTCCACACCGGCACAAGGGCCTCCTGCTTTTCATCCAGGAGCCAAATCGTACCCTCGTCCGCGCCGACGGCGGCGAACGCGTTTCGCAGCACGCTCGCAATACTCTGCGTGCACTGAAGGTGATGAAGGTCCAGAAGGGCTGCGATGACGGACTGGGTCAATTTACAGGGTTACTCCTTCCCGTGGGCTTTTCTTACCGAAGCCGACGCGGGTTGTCCATGCTGAAAATGCACCCGGTCGGCGAGCGCAGGGGCGAACGCAATACACGGAGACCCCACCTGGTCCTGCGCAACCGCCCGCAAAGGCCGCCGATTTCGCGATAGAAACTGAAGCAAATGGCGAAAAAAGAGTTGCCAACCGGCCGACGGTCATCTCCCAATCGATTCCTGCAGAACTGCTTGAGACCTGGTATCTACCGCTTATCACAAACAAGATCCTGTCGAAACGCCCCGCAAGTTTCGGACGCTCATGCGTACTGTCTTGTAGGAGGATATTGTCGCGATCCAGAAGCATCCATAGAGCAACAGCAATCTTTTCGACGATTAACAGCCCAAAATCCGGCATTTCGTCACGCTTTTCGACCATTCAACATCACCAATCCGCTCGTCCACGAACGCTCATGAAATTGAACGATTCTCGCCGTCGTGCTTCTGGCAAGCACGTCACGGCGCATCGACACGACTTGGCAGAGAAAAAGCCATCCGCGCCGACAGATCGAATTCTTTATCCCTTTGAGCCCGACGCACCGACCAACCTCACTGTGGGAAAGGACCATCGCACACTTCGTCTGGATGACTTCGTCTTTTTGAGCGACAACAGGAAGTGCTGGCTGATCCGAACGGCGGACATTTGGCTTCTTGAAGCTTGCGGCGACCATACACGCATCCATCTGCCCGACGGCACGGCTCTCGTCCGGCGCCTGCTCCGGGATTGCGAGCGCAGGCTGGATAGCTCCACGTTTTTTCGCGCTACACGCGATTGTGTCATCAACCTCACCCACGTGAAACAGACGCGTCTCCTGGATTCGTCCCGCGTTCTCTTCTTACTTCCAAATGGACAGGAAGTCATCGTCTCTGGCAGGCAGAACGTTCTCTTCCGCAAGATGCGAGCCCTTTAGAGCATCTTTCTCTGCAAGCCTACGACGCCCCCGCGTATAGGAGAGGAGGACAGAACATGGGCCAACAACCTTCTGCTTTCGGCGTGCTCGTTCCCTTAGTGCAATAGAAAACCACCTAGGGCGACAGCGCGGCCATCGATGCTTGTTGGCGCTGACAAAGTCGGCTCTTGAGCCGCCACGGAATCATGCTCGGAGTGCATTACACTATTTTGAAGGAACAAAGGTTCGGCAAAGGCAAAGCCGATGACCAAGGGCGGCAGCTTGCTCGAATACCCCCACTTTCAGTCTTCTGCCTTCTTCCTTCTGCCTTCTGCCTCGCGGCGAAACACTTGTGAATTTTCGAAGAATCTCGCGAGCCATTCCCCGGGCTCTGACTGATCTCGATTTGAGAACCCTCCTCCTGACGAGGTCGCCATTTGGGACTCCGAATACTACCGCTTGCCCGTCGCTATTTCCGTTGGTGGCGCCTTTCAGCCGTCAATCACATTTCCATTTGCGCAAAGATCACTTCGCGCTAGCCTCAACGCGTGTTTGAAAATTGGGCTAGCGAACCGATCCCCCCTCCGCGTTGAAGATTTGTTAGGTACCGGATTCATCTGGGAACGCTAGTTGCGTTCCAATCGAGAACGTCGCACAAACTGTATTCACTTTCGGCATCCGAGCGCTGCCGACATATTCTTGTAACGCCATGAAGGCGAAAATTGTTCGAAAAGCTTTCGGCTCCGCGGAAGAGCCACACCATCCTGTAGAAAACGGGATGCATATTGCCGCGACCGCGCAGCAGAATGGCATCGAGGCCGATCCTGGCGAAGTTCTTTATGAGCTCAGCGGTGACGAGCCGCTGAGCAACGACGATTTCGTCGTATTAACTGACAACATCAAATGTTGCATACTTCGAATGTCCGATCTGCTGCGTTTGGAAGCGGAGGGAAATTACAGCCGCGTGTATTGGATTGGTTCCTCAATGCTCATCCGCCGCCCCCTTCGCGACTGCGAAAAAAGACTCGACAGATCGAAGTTCTTTCGCGCCAGGCGCGATTGTATCGTCAACCTTGAACACGTAAAGCACACGCGCATTGTGGATTTGATGCGCTATGTCTTCGTTCTGCAAGACGGCACTGAAGTCACCCTTTCTCGCAGGCAAAGTCTTGTCCTTCGCAAATCGCGAGC
>JAXIPG010000150.1:0-17720 GCA_045403045.1 Terrimicrobiaceae bacterium | reverse complement strand
GTAGTCGGCAAATTGCCGCCATAAATTGACGAGCACCCAGTGGCATTGGCGACGACGAGCCGGTCGCCGAACAACTGCGTGAGCAGCTTGATGTAAGGCGTCTCGCCGCACCCCGCGCATGCGCCGGAGAATTCGAAGAGCGGCTGCTGAACTTGTTGCTCGCGCACGTGATCGAGCCCCAACGTGCGGCGATCCATTTCGGGAATCGACAGAAAGAATGCCCAGTTCTCCCGCTCCGCGCCGCGTAACGGTGCCTGCGGCTGCATGTTGATGGCCTTGAGCCGCGCCTCCGATTTATTGCGCGCCGGGCACACATCGACACATATGCCGCAGCCAGTGCAGTCCTCGGCCGCAACTTGCAGTGTGTACTTGAGTCCCTTCCATTCCGGAAGCCGCGCGTCATGCGATTTGTACGATTCCGGTGCGTTCGCGAGCACCGATGGTTCGTACGCCTTGCTACGGATCACCCCGTGAGGGCAGACGATCACACACTTTCCGCACTGAATGCAGACGTTTGGGTCCCAGACGGGAATTTCCCGGGCCAGGTTGCGCTTTTCCCATCGCGCTGTGCCGGTTGGGAAGGTTCCATCAGCTGGAAGGGCGCTCACGGGCACCTCATCGCCGCGACCTGCGATCAGTTTGGCGAGAACGTTTCTCACAAAGGCCGGCGCTTCTTCCGGGACCGGCGCCTGGATTTGGACGTCGCTGCCAACATGGTCTGGAACTCTCACCTCGAAGAGCTGCGCGAGCGTCTGATCGATAGCATTCAAATTCATTTGCACGATTTCCTCGCCCTTCTTGCCGTGGGTTTTGCGAATCGCGGCCTTGATTGCTGCGATCGCTTCGTTGTGAGGAAGCACGCCTGAGAGGGAGAAGAAGCAGGCCTGCATTACCGTGTTGATTCTTCCGCCCATCCCGCACGCGCGTGCCACTTTGTGCGCGTCGATCACGAAAAGGCGCACATGCCGGTCGATGATCTTGCGCTGGATCCGCTCCGGGAGATGCTCCCAGACCTCGTCCGGACCGAATGGCGTATTGAGCAAGAAGGTGCCGCCCGGCAGGATTGGCTCGAGCACATCGATCCGTTCGAGGAACCGCGGCTGGTGACAACCGACAAATTGAGCCTTTGAGATCAGATAGGGCGAGCGGATGGGACGTGAACCGAAGCGCAAATGGGAGATGGTCATCGCGCCTGCCTTTTTCGAATCATATACGAAATAGGCCTGAACGTGGTTGGAAGTGTTCTCTCCGATGATCTTTATCGAATCCTTATTCGCCCCGACTGTACCGTCCGAGCCCAGCCCGTAAAAGATCGCCCGGAAGACGTCGTCGCGCTCGACCGAAAAGGCCGGATCGAAATCGAGACTTGTGCCCGAGAGATCGTCGTGAATGCCAATGGTGAAACGATGCTTCGGTGCCGGCTCCGCAAGATTGTCGAAGATGGCTTTGACCATCGCCGGAGTGAATTCCTTGGACGACAAACCGTAGCGTCCGCCGGCGATTTTCGGCCGAAGCGCGGACTCGTAAAGCGCGTTCACGCAATCGAGATACAGCGGTTCTCCCCCGCTGCCCGGCTCCTTGGTGCGATCGAGGACGGCGATCGCCTTGGTGGTCCGTGGAAGGGCCTCGCTAAAGCGCTGCGAGTCGAACGGTCGGTAGAGTCGCACTTTCAGCACACCAACTCTTTCCCCGAGGCCGTTCAAGAAATCGGCCGTCTCGCAAGCCGTTTCACAGCCCGAGCCCATCACAGCAATCACTCGCTCTGCGTTCTCCGCGCCATGATATTCAAACAGTCCATACCGCCTGCCTGTGAGCTCCGCGAAGCGGTTCATCGCGCGCTGGACGATTTCGGGGCAGGCGGCGTAGAACGGATTCACGGTCTCGCGCGCCTGGAAAAAAATATCTGGATTTTGCGCCGTACCGCGCAGGACCGGATGGTCCGGGGACAGCGCGCGTGCGCGATGCTCGAACACATGCCGCTCGTTGATCATAGCGCGAAGAATGTCTTCGCCGAGAAGCTCGATTTTCGAGATCTCATGCGAGGTGCGAAAGCCGTCGAAGAAATGAAGAAACGGGATACGCGATTCGAGCGCCGCGGCGTGAGCGATCACGGCGAAATCCTGCGCCTCCTGCACCGAAGCCGAAGAGAGCATGGCCCAGCCGGTTGATCGCGCAGCCATCACGTCGCTGTGGTCTCCGAAAATCGAGAGCGCCTGCGCTGCGATCGATCTCGCCGCGATATGGAAAACGCAACCCGTCAACTCGCCGGCGATCTTGTACATATTCGGAATCATCAGAAGCAGGCCCTGCGATGCCGTGAACGTCGTGCTGAGGGCCCCAGTTTGCAGAGCGCCATGAATGGCTCCCGCCGCACCGCCTTCGCTTTGCATCTCAATGACCGACGGTATTGTCCCCCAGAGGTTTCTCACCCCCTCAGCCGCCCACTGGTCAGCCCATTCCCCCATCGGCGTCGCGGGTGTAATTGGATAGAGGGCGATTACTTCGTTGAGCGCATAGGCGACACGGGCAACCGCTTCGTTTGCGTCAATGGTCTTGTTCTTCATCTTCATAAGCCGGTCCTCGCTGCATTCGTGAATCAGAAATCGTGCCTGGCAGGCTGATCGGACTCGGAAGTCCGTGTTGAATTTTCGTCGGGAATCCCGGCTCGCAGCGCCGGCCCGACGCCCGACATCCTGCCGAAACTGCAACTGCGTGCTGAAAAGAAGCAGGACTTTTCCCTTCTTTTCCGCCGGAGGCGGAATTTCAGCAGCCTGTCAGGCAGGGAAACTTCGTTTCTCAACCGCGATTTATCCATACAATGAGTTAGATCTCAAGTCCGACAGGCTGCTAGCAGCAAAGCAGGAATCGTCCCTGTTCAACGCCGGTTTGCCGGCATTTCGCTGAGGGCTTGCAAATGGAGGACCCGCGGTAAATTGTTTGCATCATGCCGCCGCCTCTTGTGCCTGGAGACTATGCCCCGGACTTTTCAGCCATCGCCGTCGGAGGGCCTTACGGGGACGGCCAAACCGTCAGGTTATCGGATTTCAGGGGAAAGACAGTTGTGATTTACTTTTATCCGAAGGACGACACACCCGGCTGCACCGCGCAGGCCTGCTCCCTGCGCGACAGCTATGAACGCTTTCTCGAGACAGGCGCAACTGTTTTCGGCGTGAGTATTGATCCGCCGGAAAGCCACGTCAGATTCGTTGCCAAACATAGACTCCCGTTCCCACTGATCAGCGACGAACGGCAGGAGATCGTCACGTCTTATGGCGTATGGATCGAGAAGACCAAGGAAGGCAAGACCTACATGGGAACGGAGCGCAGCACTTTCGTCATTCGGCCGGACGGAACTATCAAGTCGATCTTCCGCAGCGTTAAACCCGAAGAACACGCCGAAACTGTCATCGAGAATCTCCGTAACTTTGAACCGTGACAACCTTCTGAGTTTGTACGAACGGCTGACCAAGCTCGTGGAGAAACTCCCGGGAGGCTTGCAGAAACCGATTCTACGCGAACTCGTGCCGATCCGCGAGCTCTTCCTCGAACAACGTCCGGCAAGAATCTTACTGCTTGGCGGCTCCGGAAAGAGCGTCCCGGAGCTTTTACATTCCGTAGCGGGCGTCACAGTCGAGACCGGCGAGAGCGACAACAGCTGGCGCGTTTACCGTGTGCCGGACCGCGGGGAGATTCTCATTCTTGACGCTCGGCTGGACACGCCTCAGGCAGTCTTCGAGTCCGCCCTTTCCCGAATGGTGCCGGACGTCGCATTGCTCCTCAAGCAATCGCCAGACGATGAAGCTGCCTTCGAATTGGCCGCCGCACGAATGGCCGCTTGTGCAAAGGAAACACCGCTCATCGGCATTTCTTTCGGCGGAGAGAGATCGCGGGCGCGCCTTGCGGCCCTCTTAAGTGGGGAGCGCGAATTTTCAATGCGGCGTGTGACTGTCAGCGCGCCGGAGGCTGGCGATTCCGTACCAGAGGCGGTCTGCGCAGCGCTTCCGAACGTTGCCCGCCTCGAATTCGCGCGTCTTACGGGCGCAAAGGAAGCGCAGGCCCAGATCGCCGGCTCGCTGCTGAAATCTTTCACAGCCGTATGCGGCGTCATCGGTCTCCAACCCATTCCCCTCGCAGACATGCCGGTCCTCACCACGCTGCAAACGCTCATGGTCGGTCTCATTATCTACACCACTGGAAAACCTGTCACTGCGCGAATGTTTGGGGAGTTTCTCGGCGCTCTCGGACTCAATATCGGCGCGGGAATCCTTTTTCGGGAGGGCGCTCGCGCGATCATCAGGATCGTTCCTGTGTGGGGCAACGCCGTCTCCGGAATGGTTGCAGGAGCCGGAACTTACGCCGTAGGCCGCGCCGCCATCGCGTATTTCATCGAAGACATTCCCATCAACGAGTCGAGAAAACTCTTTCACAGACTCCTGCCTGGATGGGATGCTTTCAAACGCCGCCGTCTTCCTGTCCTGAGCCGAAGCGAGAAAAGCACGCCTCCCAAAGAATAGCGGGCTGCTTTTTCTCCGCTGGGTAAACGAGAGCAGAAGGAAGATCCGCGCTGGCAGAGGGGCCCGGCGTCAACAATGCCGGCTACATCGCGTGGCCGTGGCATATCCCGGCTTTTCCTTGCCGAATGATTAGACTTAAAAACCCATTTGCCTGCCGTGCTCGTACACCCTGTCGAACGTTCCCGGCTCTTCGTCTTGAGCAAGCAGCTCGTCCGTTTCATCATCCTGGGCCGCCTTCTCTCCGGCCTGCTGCCCCGACGGAATTGCTTTCTCTTTGAAAGGACCTTCCGCCTTCTTGAGCGGCTCGTCTTTCGAACCGGGCTCTTCTCCACTACGCGACTGTTGTGAGGTATCCATGTCGATAGTATCGCTCAAGCTCTTCCATTCTGCACGCTCGAATGGCTTTTCTCTGTTCGCGTGGCCATGGCCAACCTGCTGGTGGCGATTAGACTAGTCCTAAAATAAGCGTGAATCGCGCTTCTTTAAGGACTAGTATTCTCCGGCGCGCAAGCTCTCGAAGGCCGCACCAAGATGGTCGACAACCGAACTCGCACAAAGGGACTCCGCTGAACCGAGCGGTTCGAAAACTGCGGCTTCGGCGGAACGTCCGCAAAGCCAGGCGCCAAGGACGGCGCTTTGAAATAGACTCCTTTCACACAATTGGGGTGTCAGTGCCGCGCAGACTCCGGTCAGCACATCGCCCATCCCACCACTGGCCATTCCTGGATTTCCGGTGGTGTTGATGAATCGGCCGCCTTGCGCGTCACCGACAAGCGTTCGGGCGCCTTTTAGGAGTAGCGTGACTGGACGCTCCGCCAGAAAATCCTCCAGCCATTGCCGGCGCGTGCGGCCCTCTTGTGGATAAAGACGTTCCATTTCCCCGGGGTGCGGAGTGAGCAGGCGCGGACCGGCGCAGTTGTTGAGTAAGGAGACATCCCGGGAGAGCACGTTTAGCGCATCGGCGTCCACGACCATGGGTTGGGTGGCTTCTCGGATTACCGACAGCAGTTCCGCGGCGTGTTGAAGACCCAAGCCCGGCCCCATCGCAAGCGAATCAAAACGCAGATCAAGCACTTCACGATAGCTCTCGACAGGCTTGACCATGACTTCGGGGATGCAGGAGATCGCCAGTGACGTGGCAGTATCCGGCTTCGCAAGAACGGTGACAAGCCCTGCCCCCGCCTGCACGGCCGCCGCGCTGCACAGACGAGCCGCGCCGGTAAACCCCGGAGACCCGGCAATAAGACCTACCCTGCCGCAGTCCCCCTTGTGGAGATCGAACGGGCGCACAGGAAGCCAGGTTCTTAAAGCATCCGACGTCGCGATGCGCCACAATCCTGACTTCGATGGCCGGAGTTCTTTCAGCTCAACAACAGCGAGCCGCCCAACGACATTCGTCGCCGTGTCGGCCACCAAGCCCATCTTGGCGCAAGCTATTGTCGCAGTGAGATCCGCTTCCACACACGTCGAAGCCAGCACGCCTGTATCCCCGTCGAGGCCGCTCGGAATGTCAATGGCAAGGACCCACGCGCCTTCTTCGCGTCGCACGCGGTTCAGCGACCGGATCGACTCCGCGATTTCTCCACGCGGCTCTCCGCGTGCTCCGATCCCAAGTAGACCGTCCAGAACGATCTTCGAGTTCCGGGCCCGGTTGCTGCTACTGGGTCTCGAAAGCTCTTTCAGTTTTTTAGCTGTCAGCGGAGACAACATGGCTTCCGGGCAGGCAAACCGGAGGTCGATGCTCCATCCCCAGCCAGCGAGATATCTCGCGGCGACCAGCCCGTCCCCGGCATTGTGGCCTTTGCCGCAAAACACGCTGCAAATCCCTGGCATACGGTGAAATTGCCGCACGATCTCGGCAATTCCACGCCCGGCTTCCTCCATCAAGTCCTCCGCCTGTACACCCCGTGCGAATGCCGCCTCTTCGGCGCTTTTCATTTCTTCGCAAGTGACGAGCATTTCAAGTCCGGCAGGCTGCTAACTGAAGAGGTCTCTCAGCCGTTCCGTGAAGCTCTTGTGTAAAGGAGTGTTATCCTCTCCGCAAAGTTGCGCGAAATGCTCAAGCGCCTTGCGCTGTTCCGCATCGAGTCTTGTGGGCACCTCGACTTGCACGCGGGCTAGGATGTCGCCGCGACTGGAACCTTGCAAAGAGGGCATTCCCTGGGCGCGAACTCGGAAGACACTGTTGCTCTGTGTGCCGGAGGGGATCTTCAAATTCACCGCGCCGCTGAGAGTGGGCACGCGAACTTCTCCGCCAAGCGCCGCAATAGAAAACGGAATCGGCATCTCGCAGTGGAGGTCCATCCCGTCGCGCTGAAAGATGGAATGTTCTTTGATATGAATGACCACGTAAAGATCGCCGGGAGTTCCGTTGCGCAAACCGGCCTCTCCCCCGCCGGCGCTGCGCAGGCGGGCGCCTTCGTCGATACCCGCCGGAATCTTCAGCTTTACGCGAGATGTGCGCTCCGAACGGCCATCGCCATGACACGTGCGACACGGTTTCTCTATGACACGACCCGTGCCCTGGCAATTCGGACACGTTTGCGCGACCTGGAAAAATCCGCGCGAGGCGACGACCTGACCGCGTCCGCGGCAAACAGAGCACGTAACTGCATGGGAACCCTTTTGGGCGCCCGAGCCTTCGCACGTCTCACAGGCATCCAACTTACGAATCTCGATTTCCTTTTCGCAGCCGCTGGCAGCTTCTTCCAGGGTAATCTGCATGTCGTAACGCAAATCAGAGCCGCGCTGGCGTCCCGAACCATCAGCCTGTCCGCCGCCAAAGAAGTGCTCGAAAATTCCAGCCCCACCGCCAGCCGTCCCAAAAACCTCGCGAAAGAGGTCGAAGGGATCGTGAAAGCCGCCACCTGCGCCGCCGAAGCCGCCCTGCTGGAATGCCGCATGACCGTAGCGGTCATAAGCGGCGCGCTTCTGCGGATCGATCAAGGCCTCGTAGGCCTCGCCGAGTTCCTTGAATTGATCCTCGGCCGCGTGATCACCCGGGTTCTTGTCAGGATGAAACTTCACCGCAAGCTTGCGGTAGGCCCGCTTGATATCCTCCTCGCTGGCTTCCCGCTCGACTCCGAGCACTTCGTAATAATCGCGTTTGCGAGTCATCAGGCAGGTGGTCCCTTTGAAACGACTACGCTGGCGGGCCGAATCAAACGGTCCCTCAATTTGAAACCCTTGCGAAGCTGCCGTGCGACCGCGCCCTCAGCCACATCGGGATTCGGCTCGTGGGCCACAGCTTCGTGAAGGTTCGGATCGAAGGGATTCCCCACAGCATTCACAATCTCTACACCATGGTCGCTGAGGAAATCCTCAAGCTGCTTGCGTACCATTTCCAGCCCTTGAATGATTCCCGCCGCGTCGGACGCATTCTTTGCCGCGTCGAGGCCGAGCTCGAAATTATCCAAGATGGGCAGCAGGCTCTCGAGGAGAGAGTTGTTTGCATAGCGGATCGCATCCTCCTTCTCGCGAGCGACCCGCTTTCGATAGTTATCAAGGTCAGCCCGCGCGCGAAGAGCGGCGTCCTTATACTTCTCCAATTCCGCGGCCAGATTCGCCGCGGCATCAGGCTGCGGCTCCTCGACCGGCTCAGTCTTCGTCTCGGGTTCGATTTCCGGTTGGCTATTCATCGTTTACGGATGGCAATCAATGTAATGTCGTCGTGCTGGGGAAAATTCCCCGCGAAATTTCTCACCTCCTCCGTAAGCCGCTTGATGATGCCCGGCGCCCCCTGGGCGGCGCTGGATTGCAAAGCCCGCACCAACCGGGGGAGTCCAAACTCCATGCCCTCTTCGTCAAGGGCTTCCGTCGCTCCATCAGTATAAAGTAACAGGCAATCATCGGCCGCCAGCTCAAAGGAGAAGTCGGCGGTGACTCTATTGAAGACTTCTCCGCTGTCAATGCCTAGAGCCATGCCTTTCGGCGTGAGCTTTTCGACGCTTTGGTCTGCTGCTCGGTACCAGAGCGGAGCATCGTGCCCCGCTCGCGCGAGAGTCACGTGGCTGCTTTGCTTATCCAGGATAAGATAGGCCATGCTGATAAACATGTCCTCCTTGATGTCGGGATAGAGTTGCTGGTTGACACGCCGCAGCACCTCCGCAGCCAATATCTTCCCAACCGCCTCGCTACGAATCACACTGCGGCACATTGCCATGATCAATGAAGCGGGCACTCCCTTGCCCGAGACATCGGCAATGGCGACGCCTACGCGCCGCTCGTCCACTTGAATATAGTCGTAATAATCTCCGCTCACCTGACGTGCCGGCACGTTGATGCCGCTGAGTTCGTAGCCCGTCACGACCGGTGGAGACGAGGGCAATAGGATCGCCTGGATTTCCCGAGCAATTTCGAGATCGTGGTCGAGACGCTTTTTCTCTCCCGCTTCAAGATAAATCACTTCGTTGTAGAGGGCGAAAGCGGACTGCTCGGCAATTGTCTTGAAAACCGTAAGATCCTTCTCGGAAAATGGCGTGCTCATGGGGCCGTTGGCCAGACCGAGGACGCCCAGAATTTTGCGGCGATAGGCAAGGGGCCCCACAATCGCCGAATGCGCGATGAGATCGCTGGCTGAGAGCGCGTAGGCAAGATCTTCCTCGGAATAAAGCCGCGATTGCCCGTTCTCCAGCGCGGCTCCGATGATCCCCTCGCCACGTCGCACGGAACTCAGCCGCAAATAGCTCTCAAGCGCAAGGTGGTTGCCGGCCGCCTGGTCGAGGATATGAACCGGCACTTTGATAAGCGCCGGACACCCCTTCGAAATGAATGCCGGAACAAGAACGGGCTCCGTCTTGTCCATCAGGTAGAGGGCCCCGCCATGCGCATTCAGAATCCGAATCGCGCTCTCGACGATCAGGCGGTGAAGCTCACCGGAACTAACTCCCTCGGAGAACGCCTCCCCCAAACCGTGAAGAAAGTCGAAGACACGATCCTCCTCGACCTGAAGATCTGCACGTTGGCGTTCCAGCTCGCTTATGCGCCGCGTGAAAGTATTCAGCACCACCAGAAGTGCCATGAAGGTGCCGAAAAACAGCGCAAGAAAGATATATGTCCACATGGGCGAGCATGAAGCAGAACCTTAATGATCCGGCGTCCTTTCCGAATCAGACACGTTCAGCTCATGCCGCATGTAATCAAGAACATCCCTAAACTTCACCGCGTTGGCAGCGTCCGCTTCCACGAGAGCCTCGTGCGCTTCAAGCACGAATCGCTTCTGCTCGTCGTGGCCCGCTTTCTTTTGCGTGGTCTCGTGAAGTTCGAGCTTTTCCGGCGGCCCCTCGACAGCGGGCGCCACACCCTCCACATGGAAGAGTTGATCCAGTCCGAGGCTGCTGAGCAGTCCGGCATTGCGGTCATTCACATTGATCGTGCGCAAGCCTCCCTGACCGAGTTCGCGCAGACGGAGAGCGACCCCGGCGAGGGTACCCATGAAGGTGGAATCCATCTGCTCGCAAACCCGCAGATCGACCACAAAATCCCTGTATCCGCGCTGGATCATTTGTTTCACAAACTCCTTGAGACCCGCGCTATTCTGGAAGGTTCCGCGGCCTTCCACCTTTACCCAGACGGCGCGCTCAACGCAGCCGA
This sequence comes from Terrimicrobiaceae bacterium, assembly GCA_045403045.1. GTDB lineage: Bacteria > Verrucomicrobiota > Verrucomicrobiia > Chthoniobacterales > Terrimicrobiaceae > DASTFP01. Next base: position 7,614 of record JAXIPG010000150.1, on the reverse strand, counting down.
CAAGGACAGACGATGTCGTGTTCACACTGGTAGGAGAGACTACCTCAGTCCAGTGATGGCTGTCAAATCCCTCCCCTTGTTAGCGCCACATAAACGATTGCCTGAGCGCAACGATCCGACCGTCGACAATCAGGAGAACGCGCCAGGAAGTGACACGGCCAAATTCGAGATATTCGTCGCCCGCCGTGTTGAACTCCGATCTGTAGGAGCCTTTCGCCTCAGGATAGTAGCGTTCCATGGCCATGACATAATTGCCGAGGGCGGACTGGCGATATTCCAGGCGGACGGTTACGTCAGCGCGTTGCGAAGTGCGCCAGAAGAAGGTGTAGTAGTTTCCGTAGCGCTGTCCCAGTTGGTACCCATCCACTGCCCCCCACGCCATCCGCTGGCGTTCGAAAAGAACCGGCTCGCTTTGCGTGACCGGGACGGGATCCGCATTGAAGACGAATAGTTTAATCTTGCGGAACTGGTAATTGTCGTTGAGTTCCAGCGGTAGAACACCAGCCTTTTCCAGCTTGGTAGCCGGCCCTGGCGGGGTCGAGCACGAAGAGAAGGCGAGCGATAACAAGACGAATGCGAGGAATGTCCTCATTGCGCGGGATACAAGCGGCTTTGGCGCTGCGTGTCAAATTCTCGCCGTGCTTGACTCCCATGTGTTTTCCCGTTCGGATTCCTCTGGCGAATCAGCCAGCCAACCATGAAAGCCCACGAAACCCTGCAGCGATTCCCTAATGAGGCTGCAAGCGAAATCTTTCAGTATCTCTACCAGAACGACAAGCCCGCCTACCGCGCTTGCTTGCAGGTACTCGCTTCGCGCCGCAAACTTCGCCCCGTCGTTCTGGAGCGAAAAACTCGCGCCGAACGCCATGCCTGGATGCACGCTGAGCTGGCTCGGAAAGTCAATGATGACGCGGCAACCGAGGTGCTCCAAACGTGGCTGCTCGGAGGCCACCAGCAATTGATCTGCAGTTTTCTCGACAGCCTCGGGATCACGCATGATGGCCGCGGATTGCTTGACAAGCTCCCTCCCCAGCCCCAGAAAGAGCGCCTGCAGGAGGCCATTGACCGGCTCCTCGAAAATCACTCCCGCTCCGCCGCAATCGCCTACCTTCACCTGTTCTGCGAAATGGACATTGCAGATTGGCCGGCCCTGAAAGAAATTATCAGCGAAGATTCCCGACTGTGCCTAGCACCGCAACGGCTGGCCGCCTGACGCCATTTCAATCCTCGCTCAATGAGGCTCTCGATACATTCGAGACTTTGCGCGCCCTTGAGGGTGATTTTACCCGGGCGGTGTACACTGTTCGTGACTGCCTGCGGAGCGGCGGCAAGCTACTCATTTGCGGAAACGGCGGAAGTGCGGCCGACAGCGCGCATATCGCGACGGAATTCACCTGCCGCTTCAAGGAAGACCGGTGCCCTTATCCCGCAATTGCCCTGAGCGCGGATGGCGGACTCCTCACAGCCATCGGGAACGACTATGGCTTTCAGGACGTTTTTTCGCGCCAGGTTTGGGCGTTCGCAAAGCCCGGCGATGTCCTCATCGTCCTCTCGACCAGCGGCAAGTCGCGCAATGTCTTGTCCGCACTGGAAGAAGCGCGCCGGCGCGAGATGAAGACCATCGCCTTCCTGGGAAAAGGCGGCGGATTTACGGCGGGCGCCGCCGACATTGACTTGATTGTCCGCTCCGGCTCAACCGCGCGAATTCAGGAGGCGCATAAGTTTCTTCTCCACGTCCTCTGCGAGATGGTCGAGTCGGCACTTGCAGGAGAATGAGAGAGGAAATTTTTCCCGTCTTCGCGGCGGTGATTGGCGGCATCGTGGGATCGTTTCTGAATGCCTGCGTCTACCGCATGCCGCGCGGCATTCCGCTCAACAATCCCCGACGCTCGTTCTGCCCGGCGTGCAACTGCATGATCCCCTGGCACCAGAACGTGCCTGTCTTAAGCTGGGTCCTATTGCGCGGGAAATGTTCGGCCTGCGGGGCGAGGATTTCCTTCCGATACCTGCTGGTTGAGTTTCTCACCGCGGTGCTCTTTATTTTTGCGTGGACCCGCTACGGTCTTCCGCTCGCACCGGTTTACTGGATTCTTTTCGCATTGCTGATTACTGCCACGTTCATCGACATCGAGCATTTCATCATCCCGGATGAAATCACCTGGGGCGGAACGACGGCAGGACTTCTCCTGAGCATTCTCTTTCCGCAGATGATGCAAACGCCCTCCCGGCTTGAGGCCTTTGGCTTCTCGCTTGCTGCGGCCGCCTTTGGCTATGGCCTGCTCTGGCTCATCGTCGAGCTCGGCAAACGTGCCTTCGGCAACAAGCGACACCGCTTTGTGAAAGAAGAGCCATTCGCTTTGCGGTCAGACGGAGACGACGTCACGCTGCAGATCGGAGATGAAACGCTCTCTTGGGAAGACATCTTCACCAGGGAATCCGATGAACTCGTGCTCGAATGCGCGAGTGCCAGCATCGCCGGAGCGGCGCCTGTCCTTCGATTTCGCCACGACCGGATGATCGTTGCGGACGAGGAAACACCTCTGGGGGAGCTGAAAGCAATCACTGGAACACTGCGCGCCGTTGTCATCCCACGCGAAGCCATGGGCTTCGGCGACGTCAAGCTTATCGCGGCGATTGGCGCATTCCTCGGATGGAAAGCAGTCCTCTTCACGCTGTGCGCAGCCTCGATCATCGGCTGCGTGGCAGCCTTCGCGGGCATCTTTCTCGCTCGCGACAGGACCGGCGCACGGGTTCCTTTCGGTCCCTTTCTGGCTCTGGGCGCCACCATCTGGGCGTTTGGAGGGGAAGAAATCTGGAATTGGTACTTTGGAATCCATTTTGCACTCTAGAGCCATCAGGGTTACTCTGTTGGTCAACATTGCCGGACTTCCTTCTACGTATATGGATATTCTGATTCCGTTCTGATAGTCAATAGGAAAAGTATCTTTTTTTCTGAATGGCGTCACTGACCAAAGATTCCAGGGATCGAAGTCCATATTGGATTTGCTGCTATCGAGCCTCAGATGGCCGACAGATAAAACGAAGCACAAAGTGTCGAGTGGTCCCATTACGGGGTGAGCGCAATCAATACGGTCGTCAGAAGACCAGGGCCGACTCGGAGCGCGAAGCCTGGGACGTGTGCAATGCGTGGCAGCGTGCGGAGGATCTCGCGGGCGCTGGCAGCGCGACCGAGAAGCAATTGCGTCAGGTCCTGAACGAAACTCTCCTTCGAATCGGGGCGGCGCCCATCGAATCACCAACTGTCCGACAGTGGCTCGATCAATGGCTGGCATCAAAGGTGAGCACTGTGGCCGACGCGACGCTCCGAACCTACCGGCAAACCGTGAGGGATTTCCTCGCATTCCTCGGCAAGAGGGCCGACTCCAAACTGGAAACAGTTACATCTGTAACGGTGGAGGCCTTCCGCGATCATCTACGGCTCGAGGGGCTTGGAGCATCCACAGTCCGCAAGACGATCAAGGGATTTCTGAGCGCACCATTCCGGGCAGCGTGGCGGATGGGCAAAATGGCTTCAAATCCCGTTGCATTCGTCCAGATCGAGTCGAAGCGGGACAGACGGGCCAAGCGGCGATCAAGGAAGCCATTCACCGCAGATCAAGTCAAAAGGCTTGTAGCAGCCTCACCAAGCGAAGAATGGCGGCTCCTGATACTACTCGGCTACTTTACAGGTGCTAGATTGCGCGACATCCTCTCACTGACGTCGGACAATATCGACACCGCGGGAGGAATCATTCGGTTCACACAGCGCAAGACGGGCGATGATGTTGTGGTCCCGATGCATCCTCAGCTTGTGGCCCACAGTCCACAAGCTGCTAAAGGCCTGCTCTTCCCTATCCTATCGGCGCAACGCGAAGGCGGTAGGAATGGTTTATCCGTTCAATTCCAAAACATCATCACCGCAGCAGACATCGGAAATGTCATCGTGCAGAAGAAACCCGCGGGCCGCGGCCGTACGATCAGAGCGCTGACATTTCATTCCCTGCGCCACAGCTTCGCCAGTGCCCTCGCAAATGCCGGCGTGCCTCCCGAGCTGAGGCGTGAACTGACCGGGCACCAGGACGCCGCCAGTCACCAGCGCTATACCCATCACGAGATTGATCGACTCCGTGAAGCTATGGCTAAGATCCCTTCTTTGTAGGCGGGAATTCGCGTTCGAGCTTTTTTACCAACTGCTCAACCCGCATCATGATCAAATCGAAATCCGGCCGTTTCCGGGCGCTTTGCATGATGCGCACGAATTTTGAAATGATGATGGCGGCGCGGTTTTTCTTTCCGGCGGCGATGTCCATCGGCGTCAATCCTGTGTCCACTTCATCAAGCAGCCACTCAACGGAAACACCGGTCGCCTTACTGGCCTTCACGGCCAAAGCATGACTCAGGGCAAGCTTGCGCTGCTCGACGGCGCGGATGGTATGAATCGAGCGACCGGTCAAATCCGCAAGCTCCTTTTGCGATAGATCGCAGACCTCACGGAGCGCCGCCAACTTCGATTTCATAATATCCGAAGGGTCGGATATTAAATTTTTCCTTGCAACTCCAAAATGGACCTATATTGTCGTATCTCAAAACTCGCATATGACCGTAGACAATCTTCAAGAATATATCCGGCCAGGGGACGCCAAGCGGTTCGGAATCTGCAGAGCAACAATCTACAATTTGATTGCCGATGGCGTAATCAAAACATCGTCAATTCGCCGGCCAGGGGGCAAAAGGCCCATTCGCTTAATCAGCGTCCGCTCGCTTCGTAATTACATCGAATCATGCACGGATAAAATTTCATAAGACACTTTCCGAGCCGGGCCAATAACAATCCGTCCTTAGAAACGGCGGCGGCTTCGTGCGCGGAATACCACAAACAACAACCCATACTCACTATGAGCACAAACCAAGATTCATTAGACAACGACCTGCAGAGCGATTATCTGAAAGCCGTCGATATCGAAGACGTCCAACCGGTCGTTTTCACTATAGTTCACCTCGACAAGCGACCCGTGGGGCGTGATCTTGAAATGAAACGGCTGGCAGTATTCGCCGAGCACGAGAAACCGATGATCCTGAATGTCACCGCGATCAAAGCTCTTCGGGACTTATACGGTTCGGACCCTGAGAAACTCAAAGGCAAGCAAGTGACGCTGATCAACACGTACACCGACTACAATGGGAAGTCCCACCGCGTCATTCGCATCGCACCGGAAGTGCCAAAGAAGCCAGTTCGTCCACTCGCAGAAGAACTCGGCGACGACGACATCCCAATGAACTAACCCAAAAAGAAGGAGCCGGCGGTTACCACTCCACCGGCTCCTTTAAACGAAGACAAATGTACACATACGAAGATTATCACGGACCGTCAATGTTTTTCCCGACGCCTATACCCGGACCCATTCGGGAATTGATGGTCAACCCGCCAAAGGCAGGAGAAGGCGTAAATCTTTATATTTTCAAACTCGCTATCAGGCTTATCGACTACCGTGACGACGAAACAATTACCGCGATTATCCGTTACTGCACACAGGGCTGCGGACGTGTCGTTCCCGAGCGGGAAATCTTCCGTGCGATAGAGAACGCAAAACGATACGCGCTCGATGAGACGGCTGAGACGAAGCGACCGCCGAAATGGCCTGCCTTCAATGAGAAACTATGGCGCCAATTGATCAACGAAGGGTTGCATGTTGATATCAGAAGTAATGGAGATCCTTACGATATCGACACCAAGACTGTCATTGACGCTCTTTTTCCAGACGATGATACGCTTCTATGCTGCGGTCGAACCAAATGGGATTTTGCCACGTTGCCCAAAAAGGCGTGGCCGCGGCTCCACGAGTTGCAATTTATTTGTCCGAATCCCATGCTGGCCAGGACAGGGTTGACTCAAGAAGGTAAAGATAGCGCTCATTGTCTTTCCAATACCGGTGCCCGGCGCTTTCTCGTTATCGAGTTCGATCATGGAACCGACGGCTATCACCGGTCCTTGCTGACATACTTGGCAAAATGGGAACAACTGGTGCTCATCGTACACAGCGGCGGGAAATCCCTTCACGGATGGTTTTACACATCTGGGCTGCCCGAAGAGAAACAACGCCGTTTTATGGAAAGAGCGGTCCGAATAGGAGCTGATCCTGCGACCTGGACCCGCAGCCAATTCGTTCGGATGCCAGGAGGAATCCGTGACGGCGGCAGCCGTCAGCGCGTCTTATTCTATAATCCAGGAATCATTTCATCTGAGTCATGAATGATATAGTGAGACAAGTTCTCGCGATGAAGGCGGCATCGGCGAACGGAGATTTCAAGACGTTGCCGATACCCGCGCCATTATCCAAGAAAGAATCAACGCCCGCGCCGCCGCCGATGCCGCTACACGAGATTCTGGATGCCATTTCAAAGTTTTTCAGACGATACGTAGTGTTCCCTGATCCTGCTTATCCCGATGTTCTTGCGCTGTGGGTTGCCCATGTGTGGGTCATCGAAGCCTTCCAGTTCACACCATATCTATATGTGGACAGTCCCGAGAAAAGATGCGGGAAAAGCCTACTGCTCGATTGCCTTGAGCTAATCTGTAAAAATCCCGTTCCCGCGGTGGCGCCGACAGGCCCCACTCTTTACAGATTGATACAGGCGGAAAAGCCTGCATCCCTCGAACTTATTTTTGATGAAATGGACGGGACCTTTTCGGCAAAAGGCACGGACGAATCCACAGAGGCGCTGCGGATGATACTTAACGCGGGATTCCAACGCGGCCGATGGGTTCCTCGATGTGTGGGTCCTACGAACAAGGTAGAGAAATTTGATGTCTTTTGTCCCAAGGTCATTGCAGGCATCAACAACGGCAGGCTACCGGACACCATTCTTGACCGCTCCATTATTATTCACCTTGAACGGAAGACGGAAGAAGAAACGGTTGAAAAATGGCGGTCACGTAAGGCCAAGTTGGTTTCACTGCCTATCCGCTGCGCACTTGATCAATGGTCGAAGTCACCCGATGTCGTGAAACAACTAAAGGACGCTGAGCCTGATCGTCCTGATGAATTACGTGATCGCGTCGGAGACATTACCGAACCGCTCTTGGCGATTGCCGACATGGCAGGCAATGGATGGAAAGCTTCCGCCAGGAAGGTACTCATGAAGGCATGTGTGGAAATATCGAAAGAAGATACGGAAGGTGTGCAGTTGCTTGGTGCGTTCTACGAAATATTCACCGCCGCAGAGGGCAAGGATGCTTTTTTCACTTCCGAAATCATACACAAATTGATTGCGCGCGAAGGTGAACCGTGGGCGGAAAAATGGGAAAGAAGTGTTGATGAAGGACGCATGAAAGGACCCGCTCATGGAGTGGCGAAAATTCTCAAAAAATACCACATTTCTCCGCAGGATTTCAGGCTAGGACCCGATGTGAAAAAAGGCTACAAATTGGAGTGGTTTCGGGCAGCCTTCCAGCGATATCTCGGCATTAGGGTATACCCCGGAAAAGACGCAACAAAGGCAACAAACGCAACATTTGGTCCATCAAAGGTGGTTTCGGCGGGGCTGCAAATCCTCAAAAACGAAGCTGCTGAAAAGTCTGCGGAGGCTGATAAACACAAGGTTGTTGCGTCTGTT